>NZ_FUYA01000002.1:42816-361600 GCF_900167065.1 Desulfobaculum bizertense DSM 18034 | reverse complement strand
ACGTCGCTCCCTCCACGGGAGCGTGGATTGAAACACCGAAAGCTGGGCAAGTAGCCCCGGTGCGTGCTGGTCGCACCCTCCACGGGAGCGTGGATTGAAACACTGAGAGTAATCACATAGGCGAATTCATTGTAGGTCGCTCCCTCCACGGGAGCGTGGATTGAAACTGGGAAGTGTGGATAACGTTGGGTAACATGATGGCTAGTCGCTCCCCCCACGGGGGCGTGAATTGAAACGAAAAATCAGCTTTGCATGTTCCTCTCTTTCCTTTGTCCCTTTCGCCAAAGCTCAACATCGTATAAAATAGGATGCAGTATGGTCATCAAAAGGGATTGCGAATAGAGCAAATGCAATTTTTAAAATGTGTTTCGGATAATTACGCCAGATTTTCTAAAAAACATTTTCTTGTATAGACCTCTACAATGTCTTTCAGAAGTGATTGTTCACAGCCAGATTGCTCTTTGTCACTTTTCCTTTTAGCCATGAAAAAAGACTCGCGACAACATCCAACATTGAGCACGCCATGCAATCAAAAATGAAATTAACAAGCATTGATCTTGTCAAAATCATCGAATCTCCAGAAAGTGAAGACATTCTGGGCGCCTTTCGAAGTCGCACTTTTCGCAAAGGAGAGGTGCTGGCCTCCCCCGACGACACTGAGAATTTCGTATTCATTATCCGAGAGGGACGCGCTCGAATTTTCATGAGTTCTCCATCAAGAGAATTCATGCTCTCCATCCTTAGCAAAGGAGACATCTACAGCACCCACACAAGAGCGACCTGTCAGGCTCTCGAAGACGGCATGATGTACACCTGCCCCATCCTTAAATTCAAGGATATCGCCACGAAACATAGTGAATTCACCATGACAATGGTAAAAGTCCTCGGTGAATTACTCTCCAGCACATTCTCCATTATCGACGGGTTTGCTTTTCGCGACACCGCATTGCGCCTCACACTCTTTCTCTATGAAGAAGCGCTCCACTCCGGCAAAGAAGAAAACGGCGGACGATACCTAGAACTGACACTCACAGTGGAGCAAATCGCTCAGGTAATCGGGTCTTCACGCCAACTGGTCTCGACTCTCCTCAACGACATGTATAAATCCGGTCTCGTAGAACGCCGTGGGCGTGGTAAATTTTTCATTCCAGACATGGAACGGCTACACAAAGAATCCCAACTGCCTCTCTAATTTTCCCCATTTGTCAAAAAATGGACAGAAACCTCTTCTGGGTCCGGTCTATACCGCTTGCAGGAGGTTTCAGAAATGTCCATCACACACACCAGCTTTGCCATCTGCGGCGCGCTTTTTATTCTTGTAGGCGAACTGCTGGCTCTGCGCTCTATCAACAATCTCAAGCGCCAGCTCATATTTTCTGCCGTCGCTGAATGTGGCTACCTTTTCATTGGCTTTGGCATTGGCTCCCTCTCGGGAGTATCCGGTGCTCTTCTGCACCTTTCCTACCAATGCGTCATCCGAAGCCTTGTCTTTCTGACTGCATGGCGACTTGCATCCAAAGCCGGTTCATGGACTCTGAAAACACTCCGGGGGAGCAGTGTTCACATGCCGATGACGTCTCTTTTGTTCGGATTCGGCATGTTCTCCTTTATGGGACTGTCCCCATTCAAGGGAGCTATCAGCAAATTTCTCGTCATCTACGCCGCCATTGAAAATGGCAACTATTTCATAGCCGCGTCAGCCACGATAGGCACTATCATCGCGGCCATATATATCCTGCGCATCATTCAAACCATCTGCTTCGAAACCGACAACGTCGAGCCACGTCTCCACAACAATGAGACGCTCTCGGTGACGGGAATCATTCCACTTCTGCTGGCAGGTCTCACAGCACTGATGACGCTCCATCCTGAGCCACTGATTCATTTCTGTGAAAGCCTCGCGGCTTCCTTGGGTGCGACGACCATCGGGAACGGACTTCCACACTTCGAAAGCCCCTGGCCCATCGAGGTGCTTGTCCCCTATCTCGGCGCCTTTATTATTGTCACTGTCGGTAAGTATTTCCCAAAGCTCCAGAATATCCTCGCCATCGCACTCGCTGCGATCTCACTAGCCGTTGTCGCCACAGTCGCCCAACCGAACGCCTTTTTCTTCCTGGGGTCTGTGCTGTTCGCCTTTGTCTGCTCCATCGTGGTGATTTACTCTGTCGGATACCTTGGAAACAAGCCACACGCCAGCCGCTATTTCTTCTTTCTGTTCCTTATGTACGGCTCACTGATCGGCGTTGCTACAGCCAAGGATCTTGGCAATTTCTACCTTTTCTGGGAACTCATGACCTGGACCTCCTACCTTCTGGTCATTCACAAGCAGACCCGCGAAGCACTCAGGGCCGGGTACAAGTACATCGTGATGTGCGTTTCTGGTGCCACAATTATGCATTATGGCATTCTCCTCTGGCACAAGTTTGCAGGAACCTTTGACATCGCCCTGTTGCACACTTCAGCACCCGCTACCCTTGGCGGAGCAGGTGCTCTTATTGGACTGCTCTTCTTTATTGGACTTGGAGTAAAAGCAGGTCTTTTCCCCATGCATTCGTGGCTCCCAGACGCTCATCCGGTTGCCCCCTCTTCAATCTCGGCCCCAATGTCTGGCATTCTGACCAAAGCGGGCATCCTCGGACTCATAAAATTTCTGCCACTGCTCACTGCCGGGGCGGCACCATTCTTGACCTTCTCAGGTAGTGCACTCCTGCCAAACCTGTTGATGCTGACCGGTGGAATCACGCTCCTCTTTGGTGAAATCATGGCTCTGCGCCAAAATGACATCAAAAAGATGCTCGCCTACTCAACTCTTGCTCAGGTCGGCGAAATCACTCTTATTCTCAGCATAAACACATGGCTTACGACAGCAGGAGCTCTCGGCCATGTTGTTAATCATGCGCTCATAAAAAGCCTGCTATTTCTCGCTGCTGGATCATTCATTATGCGGGCAGGAAGTCAGCACATAGAAAAACTCGCAGGACTTGGCAGACGGATGCCAATAACAGGAGCATGCTTTGCTGTTGGCATTCTCGCCATTATGGGACTGCCACCATTCAACGGATTTTTGAGCAAGTTTCTCATGCTCCATGCCGCAGTCAGTGAAGGAGCATATCCTGTCGCGCTCTTGATCCTAACAGGGAGCCTCATTGGAACTGTATATTACAGCCGCCTGATCAAGGTTCTTTTCTTTACGAAAAATACTGACGACCATGTGAACGAAGCCCCAAAAACAATGCTGGCGGCTCTGCTTGCGCTGGCGTGTACCTGTGTGCTTTTTGGTCTCCAGCCATCCCTGTGGCTGTCCCCTGTGACCAACGCTGCGACCGCCATCTGGTCGACATCCAATATGGCATCCATTCCAGAGCTGACCATACACTGGCCTGTGCCTGCCCTCATTCTCGTTTTTGGGGCATGCCTCATGCTTTGCCTAAAGCACTCCCGAAAAATGGGAACCATTGCAGCTATGACAACAGCTCTAGCGGCGTGCAGTCTGTTCTTCATTCCTTCGCAATCGGCTCACGGTACAGCCTTTGTTGCCCTGCTTCTTTTCTCGGCAACTCTGAGTTTTATTTACGCAAGCAAGTACATGGACCACAGCCACACACACTGGAGGTTCTTTGCTTCCTCCCTCATGATGGTCTGCGGATTAAGCGGACTCGCTCTCAGCAAGGACCTTTTCAACTTCTTTGCCTTCTGGGAAATCATGAGCAGCTGGCCGCTCTTCTTTGCCATCATCCATGAAGAGACAGATGAGGCCCGGCGCGAAGGCACGAAATACTTTCTGTTCAACATAGCAGGAGCATCCTGTCTTTTCTTGGGCGTTCTGCTCATTGGAAGGCTTGCGAACTCGTATGACATCGACACTATTGCCCTTGCCATGCCGCACCTCACTCCAAGCGAATGGATCTTTCCTGTTGCGCTCATGAGCATTGGCTTCTTCATGAAAGCCGCAATGATACCGTTACGCATCGACTGGCAGATGCACCCGGCGGCGGCACCAAC
This sequence comes from Desulfobaculum bizertense DSM 18034, assembly GCF_900167065.1. Classification (NCBI taxonomy): domain Bacteria; kingdom Pseudomonadati; phylum Thermodesulfobacteriota; class Desulfovibrionia; order Desulfovibrionales; family Desulfovibrionaceae; genus Desulfobaculum; species Desulfobaculum bizertense. Next base: position 357,598 of record NZ_FUYA01000002.1, on the reverse strand, counting down.
GCCCATAAGCGGATACATTTCATCGGTTCTCCTCAAGTCCGCACCATTTGGAATGCTCACCCTCGCCTTCATCATCGGCAGACCGCTACTGAATTCCACAGTCATGCAGCACCTGATGTATGTGGGAGCATGGATTTCAGCCCTGACCATCTTCTATGCTGCGTACAAAGCTGTGACACAGTCCAGCATCAAAGGGGTCCTCATTTACTCGACGGTCAGCCAGATTGGATACATTTTGCTCGGCATCTGCCTTGGCTCACCCCTCGGCGTTACGGGTGGTTTAATGCATTTCGTCAACCACATGTTCTTCAAGAACCTCGCATTTCTCTGCGCAGGTGCACTGATGTACAAGACACATGCCCACTCTCTCAATGAACTCGGTGGCATTGGCCGACGGATGCCTTTCACCATGCTCGCGTTTGGCGTCGCGACCTTATCCGCAGCTGGCGTGCCTCCCTTCAACGGCTTTACGTCCAAATGGCTCCTGTACAACGAGCTTGCAAACCAGGGGGAAATCCTCCTGCTTTTGCTCGCTCTATCCGGAAGTGTGCTCACCCTCGCCTACTTTTTTAAATTTCTTCACTCCGCATTCCTTGGCACTCTTCCCGCACGGCACAAAGACGTCACAGAAGTGGAACGGCCCATGCTCATTCCTATGGGAATCCTCGCCGCGATCTGCATTATCACCGGACTTTTCCCTGGGCTTCTGCTGCATCCACTCGGAACCATACTCGAAGATCTAGGGATGACGGCCATACCGAATTCTCTTTCTGGCACCATAGGCAACGCACTTCTCTGGAATGCCACGCTTATCGGCTACATGCTTCTTACGGCGCTCCTTATGGGACTTGGACTACTCAGGCTCATGAATACAAAAATCCGCCGCACCAACATGCACTTGTGCGGCGTCACGGAGCTGGACGAAGAAGACACTCATGTCACAGCCGAAAATGTGTACGCGCCCCCCCTGCAAATCGTCCAACGGATACTGCGCGTCATCTCTTCCCCCTTCTCCAAGGAGTAAAGAATCATGGTAACCGATTACATTCATGCAACCATTGCCATGCTTATTTTCCCGGGCGGTATATTCGCCCTGATAATGGGACTGCTCTTCAAAGGCGTAGACCGCATTGCCGTAGCCCGACTCCAACGACGAATCGGACCTCCGGTCCTGCAACCCATCTTCGACATTATTAAGCTGAGCACAAAAGAAATACTCATTCCAGAATCAGCCAACGCGATTGCCTTTAAAATCGCTCCGCTGCTTGGTCTGTGTGGCAGCCTGATCTGTGCTGCTCTCGTTCCCATTCCCGGTGTCTGGAATGGCATACCTGGAACCGGAGATATTTTCATACTGCTTTACCTTTTCTCACTGCCCGCCATCTCCTTCATGCTCGGCGGTTCGGCGTCCAGTTCACCATTTGGTGCCCTTGGTTTCTCACGAGAAATGGTCATCATGTTCGCTTACGAAATTCCTCTGCTTGCCACCCTCCTCGCTGTAGCGGTGCGCGCAGACTGGCAACTTTCCCTGAGCAGTATCATCTCCTATCAGACGACTCACGGACCATTTCTTTTTGATCCCGTTATGCTCCCTGCCTTTGTTGCATACCTGCTGTTCATTCCTGCAACTCTGGGAGCGGGACTTTTCGATATTCCCGAAGCCGAAGAAGAAGTCATCGAAGGTCCCATTCTCGAATACTCCGGGCCGCTGCTTGCGCTGTTCAACATGATGTCAGCGGTCAAACTTATGGTTGTGCTGAATCTTGGCGTGGCCCTTTTCTTCCCTCTTTTGTTACCGGGAGGAATATGGCTCAACCTGCCATTCCATCTGCTGAAATGCCTTGTTCTGATGCTGACGGCAGTCTCACTTTTCAGGGCATCAACTGGTCGTCTCCGTATCGACCAGGCATTCACCTTTTTCCTGAAGTATCCGTCTTCACTGGCCTATGCCAGCCTGTTTGGCGCATACCTGCTTCGTTAAGCGAGGTTTACCATGCATAATTTCCTCAAACAATTCGTCCACAAGTCCCCCTGGCTCTACCGCATCAATGCGGGGTCCTGTAACGGCTGTGATGTGGAACTTGCAACCACAGCCCTCATCGCGCGCTATGATGTGGAGCGCCTTGGCTGCAAATACTGTGGTAGCCCTCGCCATGCTGATATCGTGCTCATCTCCGGTCCGCTTACGACCCGGGTCAAGGAGCGAGTTATCAGGGTGTACGAAGAAATTCCTCACCCGAAAATTACCATTGCAGTCGGTATTTGCCCTATCTCCGGAGGCGTTTTCCGCGACAGCTACGCTATCGAAGGGCCAATGGACCGCTACATTCCAATAGACGTCAACGTTCCCGGCTGTCCTCCCCGGCCGCAGGCTATCATGGAAGGCATCCTCAAGGCGTGTGAGATCTGGAAATGTAAAGTTAAGGAGATGAACACATGCTCCCGTTCCTAAAAATACTCGCCAAAAACATCGCCAAGGGACCCGCCACAGAGCCATTTCCTTTCGGTGAGACCGTTACGCCGAAACGACTGCGAGGCAGAGCACAACTCGACCCCGCCCGTTGCCTTGCCTGTGGCATCTGCAGTCACGTGTGTGCAGGTGGAGCAATCACATTAACTGATACGCCAGATGGTAGCGGCATGGAATTTCGTCTCTGGCACAACACCTGTACCTTCTGTGGTCTCTGCGAGCATTACTGTCCGGCCGGAGCCATTGTCATGACCAATGACTGGCATATGGCACACAAACAGGCCGACAAGTACAGCTACTGCGAAGTTCAGTTCGTCGAATATCCCTTATGTGAGGAATGTGGAAAGCACATGCACCCACACCTCCAGAACCGTCTGTCCAAAGGACTGGTCGGTGCGGTCAAGGCAGCTCAAATTCTCCGCACCTGCCCAGAATGCCGTCGTCGAATCACTGCCTTACAACACGTTAAAGGCACTGCATTCACTACGACGGACAGGAGCTCAACATGAAGAATAATGACGCATATATTTTTGATAGCATCCTCCCCAGCCTGGAACTCACAACAAGCACTGACGGCTATGGCAATCTCTTCGTCTGGGCGAGTCTGCCCTCTGCGGAGATGCTCTTAGAGGCCGCAAAGGGATTAGCCAAGGCTGGGGCACGGCTGTGTGCCATCACCGCTTTCAACACAGAGAAATTTGCCAAAGAAAGCGACATGGAACTGGTCTACAACTTTGACCTCGACGGAAAAGTGTTGACCCTATCCATTCGATTAACGCCCGAACGTCGCGTCATTCCGTCCCTCATTGATCACTTTTCCAACGCAGACTGGCACGAGAGAGAGTTCGCAGAACTTTTTGATATTGAGCTATCAGGACGGGAAAAGCCCAAGAGACTGTTCTTGGATCCCAGCATTGATACTGGCATCTTCAACAGACTCATTCCGCTCTCGTCCATGATGAACGGTTCGTCGACAAAGCAGTTGTGGGAAACTATTTTTGCTGAAACCAGCATGCCTGACTGGGCCAAGGAGACAAAGTAATGTCAACCTATTCTATTCCCGTCGGCCCGCTACACGTCGCACTTGAAGAGCCAATGTACTTTCGTGTGGAAGTGGAAGGCGAAACAGTAAAGGGTCTTGAAGTCAATGCAGGGCACGTGCACCGAGGTATGGAATCTCTCGCCATGCAGCGAAACTATTTCCAGAATATCACGCTAACGGAGCGACTTTGTTCCCTCTGTTCCAATAGCCATCCCTGCACCTACTGCATGGCTATCGAAAACCTCGCAGGAATCAAGGTTCCAGAACGCGCCCGCTACCTTCGGGTCATGGCTGACGAAATCAAGCGAATCGCCTCAAATCTCTTTAATGTCGGCATCATGGCCCACATCATCGGGTTCGAGTCACTCTTTATGCACGTCATGGAAACACGAGAACTGGCTCAGGACGTCAAAGAGGGAGTGTATGGCAACCGCATGGATCTTGCGGCGAATTGCATTGGCGGCGTCAAATACGACATTGATGATGACATCGAGACCTTTCTGCGCACGCAGTTAGAGGCCATGAAGCGTCCCATAGAAAAAATCCACAAGGTCTACGAAACAGATCCACTCATCATCGCGAGAACGCAGGGAGTGGGAATACTCCCTAAAGAAGATGCCCTTCACATGGGGGTTGTCGGACCTGTTGCCCGAGCTTCCGGCGTTACTTGCGATATCCGCGTCAATGCTCCCTACGCGGCCTACGAACATCTGTCCTTTACTCTTCAGACAAGGACAGAAGCAGACGTCCAAAGCCGAGCCTTGGTTCGCCTGCGAGAAGTCATGGATGCACTTTCACTCATTGAGCAGTGCCTCGACCAGATGACTCCCGGACCACTCGTACCAGACTACCTGCCAGAAATTCCCGAAGGACAGTCTGTTGCCCGTTCCGAGGCCCCGCGCGGTGAATTAATTTACTACCTGAAGTCCGATGGAACAGACCGGCCTCAGCGGCTCAAGTGGCGCGTTCCTACCTATATGAACTGGGAAGCGCTCCACGTCATGATGAAAGATTGTAAGGTTTCGGACATTCCACTGATCGTAAACAGCATTGATCCTTGCATATCCTGCACTGAAAGATAGCGGGAAAAACAGCAGGGACTGTGCTCTAAGCACAGCCAAACCAGAGCCATAAGCCCCTCATCCTATAGAGAAGATAGAGCCTGACTCCTCATTTTGTGAGGCTCTATCTTCTCGACAAAAAAATTCTGTTTTGTCAAAAACTGGACAGATTTCACTCCTCGATAAGAGTTTACTCGACTCGTATGAATTGTAGCCGCTGTATACAAACACCAGTCGGGAAATATCAGCCATGCATGAGATTTCAATCATTCTAAGCATCATCTCCATTGTGGAGGAAGAAGCGAAAAAACACGGCATTTCGCACGTTCACTCGGTGACCATATGCGTCGGCGAGTTATCCTGTGTTGAGGAGCAGACCTTGCGGGGATGCTTCGAAGTTGCCACCGAGACCAGTTCGCTGGCGGGGGCCAAACTCATCATCGAACCCGTTGAAGCAGTGTTCAACTGCGCTCGCTGCGGCGGTTCCATTCGTGCTCACACCTGGTTGAACACGTGTTCCCATTGCAATGCCAACGACCTCAATCTTGTGCAAGGACGCGAACTTTTCGTGAAAAATTTCGAGGCCGATTGAACAACCATTGGAGGGGAGAAACGTGCCTGAACCAAAAGAGAACTCCATTATATACGCCGACGCATCCAAATGTGTTGGCTGCAAGCAGTGTGAGCTGGCCTGTGCACAGGCACATAGCGGTTGCACACTGCCAGAGGCAAAGGCAAACAGCTATCGGCTCATATCCAGAATCCACATAGTGAGAGTCGATGAACTCAACGTTCCCATGCTGTGCCGGCAGTGCGAAGACGCGCCCTGTGCCTATGCCTGCCCAACCGGAGCCATTTATCAAGAGAATGGCATCGTCCAGATCAGTGAAAATCGCTGTGTTGGCTGCAAGGTCTGCGTTATGGCCTGCCCCTTTGGAGCCATCGAGGTCCTTCACGAAGGGACCACTCAGAAAGGCAGAACCAACCTGGGCGTAATAAAAAAATGCAACCTCTGTGTTCACAGAATTGATGACGACGGCATGTTTCACTGTGCTTGTGTGGAAGCGTGTCCCACTCAAGCTCTTCGCCTCGTCTCCCTCACCGATCACCGCAAACAGCTCATGATTGCGAGAGCCCGCGAAGCTAGCGTCTCTTCGATGCATAAAGGATGACACCATGACCCAAAATTTTTCTATCGACAAATCAATGGACATACTTGTCCCGTTGGCCAAGAAAGAATGTATTGAAACCCCTTGGGACCGCTACGAAAAGATGCAGCCCCAGTGTGGTTTTGGTGAACTCGGCGTCTGTTGCCGAATCTGCTGGAAAGGTCCCTGCCGCATTGATCCTTTTGGAAAAGGAGCAGACCGCGGCATTTGTGGCGCCACGGCCGAGGTCATCGTGGCTCGCAATCTTATTCGCATGCAGGCCGCAGGTGCAGCCAGTCACTCCGAGCATGGCAGACACATCGCCCTGGCTATGGAGCATCTCAGCAAGCATGGTCTTGAAGCATACTCCATCAAAGATGAAACAAAACTGATGGCCGTTGCCAGCACGCTTGGTGTAGAGACCGAGGGGCGCTCGACTCAAGAAATCGCCCACGACGTTGCCCAGACATCTCTCAACGACTACATGAATCAAGACAACTCGAAAGGCTGCTCCTGGTTTACCAAAACCCTGCCAGCCAAAAGAGTTCAGAAGCTCAAAGAGCTTGGCGTCATGCCGCACAACATCGACGCCACGATTAGCAACATCATGGCGCGATCGCATGTCGGATGTGACAGCGACCACGTTAACCTGCTGCTTGGCGGCATCCGTGGTGCTCTGGCCGACTACACAGGTATGGTCCTTGCTACGGAGCTGTCCGACATTATGTTCGGCACGCCTCAGCCCGTCATCACAAAGGCCAACCTTGGCGTGCTTAAAGAAAATGCGGTGAACATCGCATTGCACGGGCATAACCCCCTGCTGAGTGAAGTCGTTTGCGACATGGCCATAAAGCTCAATGAAGAAGCCATTGCAGCAGGAGCAACAGAAGGCATCAATGTGGTGGGTGTCTGCTGTACGGGCAACGAAGTTATGCTTCGACGCGGCATTCCTCTGGCCACCAACTACCTGTCTCAGGACATCGCCATTATGACTGGTGCTATTGATTCCATGGTCGTGGATGTTCAGTGCATCATGCCGTCTATTGCCTCTGTTGGCGCATGTTTCCATACGGAAATAATCACAACCATGCCCGACAACAAAATTACGGGAACTCGCCACATTGAATTCAGTGAAGAAGAGGCCCTTGAGAAAGCCACTGAAATCGTCCGTCTGTCCATAGAAGCATACAAACGCCGCGATCCCGAACGGGTCAATATTCCCCAAGTGAAAGAAACAGCCATTGTTGGGTTCAGTAAGGAAGCAATCGTCTCCGCATTGGCCGCCGTGAACCCGGAAGAACCTCTGAAACCACTCATCGATGCCATCGTAAGCGGTGACATTAAAGGCGTGGCACTTTTTGCAGGGTGCAACAACGTCAGGGTCAAGCAGGACAACGCCTACATGACCGTCGTGAAAGAGTTGCTGGCTCAAAATGTTCTGGTGCTTGCCACCGGATGTGGTGCGGGCGCTTTTGCCAAAAACGGCATGATGACACAAGAGGCTTCAAAGGAATTTTGCGGCGAATCCCTGCTCAAGATTCTCACTTTGGTTGGCGAGGCCGCAGGACTGGAAGGCCCCTTGCCTCCGGTTCTGCATATGGGGTCCTGTGTGGATAACTCCCGGGCCGCTCTGGTCGCCTCAGCCCTTGCCGAAGCCCTCGACGTCGACCTGAGCGATCTGCCAATTGTTGCATCAGCTCCAGAGCTGATGTCCGAGAAGGCCGTCGCAATTGGCAGCTGGGCCGTTGCGCTTGGATTCCCTACACATGTAGGCGTTATGCCGCAGATCACAGGAGCACCCGGCGTTGTTAAGGTTCTCACCGAAGACGCCAAGGAACTCTTTGGGGGCTACTTCATTCCCGAGGAAGCCCCGGTCGAAGCGGCAAACAAACTCTACCAAGCCATTCTCGAAAAGCGACAGCGGCTCGGTATCTAAAGGGACGTCAACTCGGTCCGTCGTTTTGCGACGGCGGGCCGCATCAAGGAAAGCTCATATGAAAATAGCTATCACAGGAAAAGGCGGCGTGGGGAAAACAACTCTTGCTGGACTCCTTGCGCGCCTGCTGGCTGATTGTGGGGAGACCGTTCTCGCCATTGATGCCGATCCGGACGCTAATTTCGGTTCCGCCATTGGCATATCTCCTGAGCAGCTTGCCTCGACCATGCCCATTTCCAAAATGAAAGAACTCGCGACGCAACGAACCGGAGCAGAAGGGGACGGCATGTTTTCTCTCACTCCACATGTTGCAGATATTCCAGACACATACTCCATCGAGCATAAAGGCATTAAACTGCTCCTCCTTGGCACTGTAGAACAAGGTGGTGGAGGGTGCATCTGCCCAGAACATGCCCTTGTCAGGACGCTCATGAAGCACATTCTCTTCAAGAAAGGCGAAAGCGTCATCATGGATATGGAGGCGGGTATCGAACATCTTGGCAGAGGAACAGCAGATTCTGTAGATGCTCTTATTACAGTTGTCGAACCTGGTTCCCGAAGCCTACAGACAGCACGCATGATTCGAGAACTCGCAGCTGACATCGGTCTCAAAAAAACGTTTGTCGTTGCAAGTAAAGTCCGGAACCAAGAAGAAAAAGACTATCTTCGTGCCAATCTCCCTGATGGAGAACTGCTTGGCATCATGCCCCTGAGTGAAGATGTCCGTCAGGCCGATATGCAAAACATCGCCCCCTACGACTTACAGGGCGATATTGTAGAATCAGCACGCGATATCCTCAAAAAACTCAGGGAAAAATTAGACTAACGCATAGCGCACAAGTGCATTCACATGTGAGGCTCTTAGCCCAGATCGCGCCGAAGAGTCTCACGCTTTCCCCCCCCTCTCGTCATAGACCAAGTCCCTCCCCTTCTGTTCCCTTTTTTCATTTCGGATAAGACAAGCACCGCTCTTTTCATTATGAATTTGATTTTCAATTTCATATTCATTGTCGTTTTATGGAGGAGAGCAATGCTTGATAAGGAAAGATTTGAAGATGAATATCCGCAAGAAGAACTCTCTGCGGAATCTCAAAGGATACAAATAACGGAGTGGCTTTTTCACACAGTAGCCCGGCATTCTCAACGCGCGGAAAATGAAATTCATGAGTCCCGACCCTTTGCAGAATATGGCATTGACTCCATGAAACTTCTTCAGATCATCACAGGGCTGAATACAGCTTTTGACCTCTCATTACCTTCGACCTTTGGCTTTGATCACCCAACGATCTCCAGCCTCACAGAGGCAATCATTCAGCCTCAAAAGGCTCCGCAGCCCATCAGTTGCAGCACTCAGCCGCATACAGAAAACGCATCACAGCAAAGCACCTCCTCTCAGAATCCGGCCTCAGATGATGCAATTGCTATCGTTGGAATGTGGTGCAAATTCCCAGGGGCTTGTGAAGGCCCAGAAAACTTCTGGAACCTCCTCACGGAAGGAAAAGACGCGATTACACCTGTTCCGCACAGCCGCTTTGATGCCAACAAATTTTATGCAGAAGGCACGCCGCAACCCGGGAAAATGAATACCAATCAAGGCGGCTTTTTGCAGGATGTTGATTGCTTTGATGCTGATTTCTTTGGCATATCGCCTCGCGAAGCACTTTCCACGGACCCACAGCAGCGTATTCTTTTGGAAGTCGCATGGAACGCCCTGGAGCAGGCAGGCATCAACCCCAACGGCATAAAGCACTCCAGAACGGGTGTCTTTATTGGTGCCAGTGGAAGTGACTACGGCCGCATGCTCTTTTCCGTTCCAGAACAGCTCAACCTGTATAGTGGAACAGGCGCATCCTCTTCCATTCTTGCCAACCGGATTTCCTACTTCCTTGGGGCACAAGGGCCAAGCATGACCATTGATACGGCGTGCTCTTCTTCCCTTGTTGCAGTCCATACCGCAAGTTCAAGCCTCAAGAATGGCGAATCAGACCTTGCCCTCGCTGGCGGCATCAACCTGATTCTGTCTCCTGAAATGACCATCATTTTTTCACAGGCAAACCTCATGGCTCCTGACGGACGCTGCAAAGTCTTCGACAAATCAGCCAATGGCTATGTCCGTTCAGAAGGATGCGGCGTTCTGGTTCTCAAACGCCTTGCAGATGCAAAACGGGACAAGAACCGTATCTGGGGTGTCATTCTTTCGTCAGCAATCAATCAGGATGGCCAAAGCAACGGCTTGACAGTTCCTAACGGTGATGCCCAGCAACGCGTCATCTCGGACGCTATTTCACGGGCAGGAATTCAGCCCGCAGAAGTCTCCTATCTTGAGGCTCATGGCACTGGCACAAAAATCGGCGATCCCATTGAAATCTCCTCCGCAGGGGCGGTTCTAGGAAAAGAACGAACAGCCCCCCTGCTTCTTGGCTCTGTCAAAAGCAACATCGGTCATCTTGAGCAGGCCGCAGGCATGGCAGGAATCATCAAAGTCCTCCTTTCCATGAAATATAAAAAGGTTCCCGGCAACCTCCATTTCTCCGAACCCAATCCGCTTATTGATCTCGACGCTATCCCGGCAACGGTTCCAACGCAGCTCACTCCGTGGGAAGCGCCTGAATCCCACCCAAGAATTGCCGGTGTCAGTGGTTTTAGCTTTGGAGGAACAAACGCCCACATTCTTCTTTCTGAGGCCCCAGAAAAGGCAACAGTCCCTCGCTCCAGCCGAGAAGACACGGTGCTCTGCCTTGCAGCCAGAACGAAAGAAGACCTCCGGAAGCTTGCTGATCGCTATGCACATGCCCTTGCAAAACGAACTGACCCTCTCGACGAAATTTGCAAAGAGACCAACGGCTCGCGAGCACACTTCCCTCACAGGGCCAGCATAACAGCTCAAACAACAGCAGAAATGCGCGCCCACCTGAGCGAGCTGGCGTCCAGCACCTCGCACCCGGCTATCGCGGTCAGCAAAACTCAAAGCCATTCAAAAACCGCACTGCTGTTTACCGGACAGGGTGCCCAATACTTTGGTATGGGACGCGAGCTTTACAACACGTTCCCCACGTACCGCACAACACTCCAGGAATGCGACAAAATCCTTGAGCCGTATCTCCATGCATCCCTGCTCGACATTCTTTTCCACGACGCCGAAAAAGCCGACCAGCTCAATGAAACAGCAATAACCCAGCCTGCACTTTTTTCACTGGAATACGCACTTGCTGTTCAACTCAAAGAATGGGGAATTGTTCCAGACCTCCTCATGGGTCACAGTGTCGGTGAATATGCAGCAGCATGCTTTGCAGGGGTCTTCACCCTCGAAGATGCCCTTCGGCTTGTCGCAGCCAGAGGCCGCCTTATTCAGTCCCTTCCCAGAGGCGGTGCAATGGCCGCTGTCTTTGCAGACCGCCAGACCATTCTTCCATTTTTAGCTTCGGAAAATTCCGTTGAATTTGCCACCGAAAACAGTCCGCACAACACCGTCCTGAGTGGTCCGGAAAACGCTCTGTCTCGCGTCTTGGAGACGCTCAACGCCAAAGACATCAACAGCGTCAAGCTCCATGTTTCTCACGCGTTCCACTCCTCCCTTATGGAACCTATTCTGGACAAATTTGAAGCGATTGCCTCAATGGTTTCATACTCTGCGCCCCAAATCCCCATCATTTCCAATGTTACGGGCGATGTCGCTTCTGCTTCGGCTCTCATGTCTCCTGAATACTGGAAAAACCATATCAGGAGTGAAGTTCTGTTCATGCAGGGAATGCAACGCCTCCAGAGCAAGGGCATCACGACCTTCATCGAAGTAGGTCCTCATCCCGTGCTCACGGGGCTTGGCCGAACCTGCATTGAGCCTCAAGAAAATCACATCTGGATAGCCCCCTTGCGCCGCAACGAAAAAGGGCTTGGCGCAACAGCTCAGGCTCTTGGCTACGCATATCTTGCAGGCCACACTATCGCATGGGACACATACTACAGCGATGTCCCTACCCTTGAAGAACCTCTTCCGGTCTATCCTTTCAACAAAAAGCGGTACTGGTTTAACGTCACTCCAAACCAGTCCGCAGAATTCAGCATTATCACGCCAAACACCGAAACGAGTCAGTCTCCCTCTCTCACTGCGTCAGCAACTCGTTCTCTTGGTGAGCAGCTCACGACGGCGCCCAGCACAGAAGAAAAGATGACTATTCTGAGCACACATATTGCGGAAATCGCCTCGCGTATTCTTTTAATCCCAGCAGAGGACATCAGAGAATCAGAGCGCCCGCTCATCCGAATGGGGCTTGATTCCCTCACCGCAGTTCAGCTGAAATCCAGAATTGATGCAGATCTCAAGCTCGCGGTTCCCCTAACGGCCTTTTTGGCTGAACGACGCCTCACAGCATTGGCGGAATACCTTCTGGACAGCTTCGAGGGCAACAAAGACGCAGCTCCTGAAACACATTTCCCAGCAATTACGCCTGACGAAGAGCATCAGTTTGATCCGTTCCCTCTGACAGATGTCCAATACGCGTACTGGGCAGGACGCCAGAAAGACATGGAGCTGGGCGGTGTTTCGTGTCAGGTCTACGCCGAAGTTGACGTCTGCGACCTCGACCTTCCCCGGCTCGAACAGGCAATTAACGCGCTTGTAGATCGGCATGACATGCTTCGGGCTGTTTTTGCCGAAGATGGAACCCAAAGAGTTTTGGAATCTCCCGGAAAGTTCACGCTACACATGCGAGACATGCAGAAGCTTTCTGACTCTGAGAGGGAAAAGCAGCTGCTTGCGCTTCGTGACAAGCTGTCCCACAAGGTCAGTGATCCTCAAATCTGGCCGCTCTTTGACGTTCAGGCCTCTGTACTCCCGGCGAATCAAACCCGAGTGCACCTGACGTTCGACATGCTGATTGGTGACGGGATGAGCTTCATGATTCTTGTTGATGAACTTGAAGCGCTCTATCTTGACCCGCAGGTTACGCTTCACGATGTCGGCATTCATTTCCGCGACTATGTGCTTGCAGAAAGTGCTCTCAAAAAACAGGACAGCTATCTCGCGGATCTCGACTACTGGACCAAGCGACTTGAGAGCCTGCCTCCGGCACCAGATCTTCCGCTAGCGCAGTCACCTTCTTCAATTTCCTGCCCCTCATTCTCCCGCCTGCGAGGCGGACTTGATTCAAAAAGCTGGGCAGCGTTTCAGGAACAGGCATCAGCACATGGCCTGACGCCTTCCGCGGCTCTTCTCGCAGCGTTTAGTGAAGTCCTCGCGGCATGGAGTTCTTCTAACCACTTCTCTCTCAACCTGACACTGTTCAACCGTCTCCCTCTCCATGAAAAAATTGAACACATCGTTGGAGACTTTACGACCCTGTCACTCCTTGAAGCCAAGATGGACTCCACACCTTTTGCAGAAGGAGCAAGCACACTCCAGACTCAACTCTGGGAAGACATGGAACATCGCCAGGTCTCAGCTGTCACTGTTCTGCGTGAAATGCGCAAAAGGCACACGGAAGACGCCCCCAAGACCATGCCAGTTGTCTTTACCAGCCTGCTCCCACTGAGCAACGTCCGCAAAGGTTCCGCATTCCTGCCATCCAGAGTTGACGCCCACGTTGCACATTGCATCTCCCAGACGCCTCAGGTCTGGCTCGATCACCAAGTCTTTGAAGAAAACAGCGAGCTTCACTTTAACTGGGATTATGTCGAATCACTTTTCCCAGCTGGCATGCTGGAAGAAATGCGGGACGCCTATGTTTCCCTGCTTGAAATGTTGGCCCACTCCAAAGACGCATGGGCAGAGCCTGTCGGCAATCTTGCGCCACAGCAGCACCTTGAGACTATTCACGCACTGAATTCAAAGGAAAAGGATATCCCTTCCCTGACTCTTGACGGTCTCTTTGAGCAGTCCGTGCACAAGCACCCCAACAAAATTGCTCTCAAAAGCGGTCAGAGGCAATTCACATATCACGAGCTTGACCAGCATGTTTCCAGAGTCGCAAACAGCTTGACCAGCAGCGGCATCAAATCAGGACTGCGCGTTGCCATCCTTATGCATAAAGGCTGGGAGCAGATATGCGCAGCACTGGCGATCCTCAAAACAGGCGCAGCCTATCTTCCAGTAGAAGCCGATCAGCCACAGGACCGTATCCTGACAATTCTTGAAGACGGACAGGTTGAAATGGTTTTGACGCAGGCAGAGTTTGCAGCCCAGAGCTGGCCTCAGGGCGTCACAGCTCTGACCCTGAATGCAAATGAGCCTCAAGATCCTGAGGCAAAAGGCGTTTCTCAAAGCTCACCAAGTGATCTGGCGTACATCATTTTCACGTCCGGTTCGACTGGAAAGCCCAAAGGGGTCATGCAGGACCATCGAAGTGTCGTTAACACCGTACTCGACATAAACACCCGGATGGGAATCACCGCAGAGGATGTCATCCTTGGGGTCTCCAATCTAAACTTTGACCTGTCTGTGTACGATATCTTTGGAGCCTTTGCTGCCGGGGCAACGCTTGTTCTTCCTGAGCCAGAACTTCGGCGAGAGCCAGCCCACTGGATCCAGCTCATGCGGCAGCATGCTGTCTCTATCTGGAACTCTGCTCCTGCGCTCATGCAAATGCTCGTGGACTACCTTGATGGAAGCGAAACCCTGCCGCCCGAGAGCCTGAGACACGTCTTACTCAGTGGCGACTGGATTCCGGTTGCTCTGCCTGTCCACATTCGGGAAAAATTCAAAAAAACCGATGTCACCAGTCTTGGTGGAGCAACAGAAGCCGCAATATGGTCTATCTGCTACCCGACAGAAAACGTCACAGCTGATGCCATAAAAATCCCATACGGTGCCCCACTCACCAACCAAAAGCTCATGGTTTTGGATGAGCGGTTCCGTGTGTGCCCACCGTGGAAAACAGGCCATCTCTACATCGGGGGCGCAGGCCTTTCTTTGGGCTACTGGAATGACTCCGCACGGACTGCCGAGCGCTTTGTCACCAACCCAACCACAGGGGAACGCCTGTATCACACGGGTGATCTGGGCCGCTACCTGCCTGACGGAAACATCGAGTTCATAGGACGAGCTGACTTTCAGCTTAAAATCCGCGGACATCGCATCGAACCTGGAGAAATTGAGCAAAGCCTCAAACAGCATCCTGACGTGCTTGATGCTGTCGTTCAGGCAACAGGAGAACCCGGCCAAAGCCGACGCCTTGTTGCATACGTTCGCCAGCTCAAAGAGATTCCTCAGATCGAACAGTACCTGCGGGGAAAACTCCCTGCGTACATGGTCCCTTCTGAGTTTATCTTTATGGATAAATTCCCGTTGACCCCCAGCGGAAAAGTAAACCGGAAAGCGCTCCCAAAGCCTGTGCATACCGCGTCAAAATCCGCGAGCGCGGCACCTCTCTCGTCAGAAGAGGCCAAACTTCTTACAATCTGGCGCAGAGTACTTGGCATTAAGGACCTACTTCCAACTGACGACTTTTTTGAAGCGGGAGGAGACTCCCTGCTCGCGACCCGCCTTGTTGCAGCAGTACGCAAGGAGCTTCGAGTTGAGCTTTCACTTAACGCTATCTTTACAGCGCCGAGTGTTCGGGAACTCCATGCCGTCCTCAAAAACGCCTCAGTGCAATCGACAAACACAGGGCACTTCCCACAGCTTATTCCTGATGCGTCGGCCACCCATGAACCATTCCCGCTGACAGATATCCAGCATGCCTACTGGCTGGGGCGCAACACGGCGTTTGAGCTTGGAAATGTATCAGCTCATTTCTATTATGAAATTGAAAACACAGGACTGGACATCGCCCGGCTTGAGACGGCATGGCAAAAAATCATCGAACGTCATCCCATGTTGCGGGCTGTTATAAACAAGGACGGGACACAGCGCATTCTTGAGCACGTCCCCTCATATTCCTTTGTGAAAAACGACCTGCAAAATGAAAATCGGGAGACCATCTCGCGATGCCTTCTTGAAACGCGGGAAGAAATGTCTCACCAGACCCTTTCTTCTGAGCTCTGGCCGCTCTTTGACATTCGGGTTTCCCTGCTCCCAGAGCAGCGAGTCAGAGTGCACATCGACATCGACAATGTCATTGCCGACGCATGGAGTCTCTTTACCTTCCTCAAGGAATGGGCAGACTTCTATCACACTCCAGAGCACACGCTTTCTCCTATTCCGCTCACATTCAGGGACTACATCCTTGCCGAACAGGAACTGAAAAGCTCTCCGGCATATGAAGAGGACAAAGCATACTGGCAGAAGAGACTTTCGAGCCTCCCTGCTGCGCCAGAACTTCCCCTTGCCTGCGCCCCGTCACAAATCGCTAAGCCGCGCTTTTCGAGACTCAGCAACACGCTTGATGTCGAGACATGGGGCAAGCTCAAGCACAAAGCATCACAGGCCGGAATCACCCCGTCATCCCTGCTGATTTCTGCCTATTCAGAAGTCTTGGCCCGCTGGAGTTCAGCTCCCCGCTTCACGGTTAACGTGACCCTGTTCAACAGGCTTCCACTTCATCCAGAAATCGATGCCGTTGTTGGTGACTTCACCTCGCTCAACTTGCTCGAAATAGACAGATCAGGGGGACAATCCTTCCTCGAAAACGCAAAGAAAGACCAGTCCCAGTTATGGGATGACATCGATCATAAACTGTATGGTGGGGTTGAGGTCATGCGAGACCTTGCGCACCAGAACGGGACAGGCACAGAAGCCCTCATGCCAGTTGTCTTTACAAGCGCGCTTATGGGCAGTGTCGGTCACGATGCCGCAGTCCTGACGAAGTTTGGAGAAATGACCTACAGCATATTCCAGACACCACAGGTCTGGCTGGACCATCAGGTGTATGAGCTTGATGGAGCACTGGTCTCGAACTGGGACTTCATTGAGCCTCTGTTCCCCGAAAATGTTCCTCAGGATATGTTCTCGGCGTACACAAGACTTTTGCAAACACTTGCGGACGACGAGACATCTCTTGAAAACGCGACTGTGACTCTTCCACCAAGCCAGCTCACACGTCTTCGGCAGCTTAACGCAACACACGAAGCGCAGCCCCAAAAGAGCTTAACCGAGCATGTCGCTGAAACGGCTCGCAAAAGCCCCAAGGCATGCGCTGTGCGGTGCGGAAACGACGCGTTCACCTATGCAGAACTCATGGATCGGGCAAAATCTGTTGCAGCTTCCCTGACGCAGGCTGGCGCTCAGAAAGAAAAGCCCATTGCGATTCTTTTGGAGCGTGGCCCAGAACAGATATTCGCTGTTTTGGGATGCCTGTTTGCAGGTGCGGCCTACCTTCCCCTCGTCCCTCCTGTTCCAGCTCAAAGGCTCGCGGCTATCCTCAAGGATTCTGGAGTCCAACATATTCTGACGAGTGCGTCAGTTTCGCAGGGCATCTCATGGCCCGACACTGTCAGCGTGCATCACATCGAAGACGCTCTTCAAACAGAAAAGCTCCAAGAAATCAGGCACGCCTCCCCAGACAGCCTTGCGTATATCATCTACACGTCAGGCTCTACAGGAACGCCAAAGGGCGTGGCTATCAGCCACTGGGGCGCAGTCAACACCATTACGGACATCAATTCCCGATTCAATGTCACAGCAGAGGACGCAGTTTTTGCCGTCTCAAGTCTGGGCTTTGACCTTTCGGTCTACGACATTTTTGGTCCCCTCTTCGCCGGAGGAACCATTGTCATCCCGCAGTCAGACATCAATGACCCTGCGCTGTGGATTGAAGAAATGCATAAGCATCATGTCAGTATCTGGAATAGTGCCCCGGCCCTCATGCAAATGATTATCACGTATCTGAATGGCAGCTCGAAGCGTCTTCCCTCTTCCCTTCGCCTCGCTTTGCTCAGTGGCGACTGGATTCCAAAAGATCTTCCAGCCAACATGAAAGAATATGCCGAACACGTTCAGGTCATCAGCCTTGGCGGTGCCACAGAAGCATCTATCTGGTCTGTGCTGCATCCCATTTCTGAGCATTATCAGAACTGGAAGAGCATTCCATATGGACGCCCCATGCGAAACCAGCAGATGTATGTTCTCAATACTCACGGAGATCATTGCCCGGAATGGGTAGCTGGAGACTTGTACATAGCAGGAGAAGGCCTTGCCATTGGGTACTGGAACAGCCCTCAAAAAACAGCCGAGAGCTTTATTCAGCATCCTCAGACTGGTGAGCGTCTGTACCGTACAGGAGACCTCGCACGATATCGCCCGGAAGGTGAGCTTGAATTTATGGGACGGACAGACCATCAGGTCAAAATCCGAGGCCATAGAATCGAACTTGGCGAAATTGAATCCGCACTGGAGGGTTCCTCTGCAGTCAGAGAGGCTCTTGTCATCCTTTGGAAAGACTCAGAAGGAAAAAGCTCTCTTGCGGCGTATGTCCTGCCTACTCATGCCGAAAAGCTCAATGAAACCGAGCTGCGGGAAGAACTTACAGACAGGCTTCCAAGCTACATGATTCCTTCAAGCATCATGGAACTTCAAAGCTTCCCCATAACAGCCAATGGCAAAGTTGACCGAAAGCAGCTCCCAGAGCCAGCCATTCATGCAAAGACACCTACACCGTCTCAGATTCCATCGGAGTCATCGCCTCTGCTCAATGCAATCATGCACGCCATGAAAGGCGCTCTCAACGCGGAGCATGTTGACCCCGGCGCCAACTTTTTCGAACAGGGACTGACATCCTTCCATCTGGTGCAGATCCAGTCACAGCTTCGGGAAAGTCTTGGGAAAGAAATCCCTATTGCAGATTTCTTCCTGTATCCCTCGGCACAGCTCCTTGCAGAATCTCTGACAGCAGAAAATCAGGATAACGTACCGAACTCTGGACTCTCTGTTGGAGCACGTCGCCGGGCAAAAACTCGATCCCGCCGTCGCCGCTAACCGTTCGGAGCATCAATTGAACATTCAGCACCTTGAGAGCACAGGGGGTCTGCCTTCAACTCTCGAGCTGCCGCGCAAGGACGAGGTGCATTTTTGGCACCTCGTCCCCTGCGACAGCCTCTCGACCGAAAACGCACTCCTCGAACTCCTGTCCTATGAAGAAACCCGCAAATTTTGCTCTTTTTTCTCGCAGAGTAACGCAAAGACATATGGTCTTGCGCATGGCTTTCTCCGAAAGCTGCTTGCCCGCTACTGTGCAGAAAATCCAAGGGCACTCAGGTTTGCACTCTCACGACGAGGCAAACCCTCTCTTCTCACGGATTCCCCAATATCTTTCAATCTCTCCCACTCTGGAACGCACATATGCATAGCAGTCTGCCACAGCTCTCTCGAAATAGGAGTAGACGTTGAGTGCATTCGAAAACTCGACGAACTGGACGGCCTCCTTCGCCTTTTCCATCCCGGTGAACAAAACTATATCCGCGCGCTCCCCAAGCACGCTCAATTACATGCATTTTTCCAGCTCTGGACATGTAAAGAGGCCGTCGTCAAAGCAACAGGACAGGGTTTATACCAGTCATTACAGTCGTTCGAAGTCCAGTTTCAACCAGAAGTCCGTGTCTGTCCCAGCAACAACGAGCAACCCCACTGCTCACTTTTTTTACCAAACGCGTTTCAGCACACCTCATGCGCTCTCGCTCTCATTCCAGCCTCAGTCTCTCCTGGTCGAATGAGGAACATATTTGACCCAAACAGAACAGTCTTTCATGGAAAAAAGCACTAACTCTACAGGTCTAATTGATTTCGAGAATCATGTTCAACTAGCACAAGGAGAGAGTTCATGTTTTCCAGAAGAGCACTTGGCTTAGCTCTGTGCTTCCTTCTCGCCACTCCACACCTTGGTTTTTCTCAAGAAGAAAAAACAAACGAAAGAAGTATGCGCCTTGAAGGGATCACAGTCACAGCGACCAAGCAAGAAGAGGATGTCCAGAAAATCCCAACGAGTGTTTCGGCCTTTACAGACGTCCAGCTCGAAGACGCCAAGGTCGACTTCGTTCAGGATTTGGCAAAACGAGTGCCTAACCTCGGTTTCTATACCGGTGGCATGAATCTTATCAACTTCCCTACTCTGCGTGGTATTCGTTCTGACCCGCATAACAACGTTTCATCTGTCGCAATGTACGTTGATGATGTCCCGGTCACCTCGAACCTCGGCTTTGTCTCAGACATGTATGACATTGAACGCGTCGAAGTCCTGCGTGGCCCACAGGGAACTCTTTATGGCCGAAGCAGTGAAGGTGGCGTCATTAACATCATCACCAAACGCCCAGACAATACACCTCGAGGCTCAGGGACTCTCGAAGTTGGTTCTGGATACATGTATCACCTCAAGGGCAACCTCGCCGGACCACTCATTGAGGACAAGCTCTATCTTGGTATTGCAGGTAACACCTACAAACGTGATGGCTGGGTAAAAAATGATTTTGACGACGACTATGTCGACGACAAAAAGAACTACTCAGGACGAGGCAAAATTCGTTTCACGCCGACAGACGACCTCGATATCACATTCTTTGCTTCCTATCTCAAATATGATGAAGGAAGCTTTTCCATGTACAAATGGCCTACAGACGATGAACGGCATGTCAACACAGACACTCCCGGCTACAACCGTTCTTCCATTGACGATCAGGCCCTGCACATCAAATACGACATCAACAAAAACTGGAGTATCACGTCTGTTTCTGCTCGCCGTTACACAGACGCAGACTACATGGTCGACTACGATTTCTCACCCATGAAATTCGGCGAGACTCATAAATACGACAAATACAATGACCTGAGTCAGGAAATCCGGCTGGGCTATACAAACGATGGTGTCAACTTCCTGCTCGGTGGCTACTACGATCGCTTTGATCGCCGGGTCCAGTACGAAGCGATCCCATTCAAAATGGTAACCGAAACACAGGACGTCACAGACACCAGATCTCTCTTTGCCCACCTGAAATATCCCATCTGGGGCGGCCTGAGTGTCAGCGGCGGTCTTCGCTACGATTCCTATACTTCCGACTTTGATAGCCAGACATTTTCTGACGAAAAAGACTGGAGTTCCTTCTCTCCAAAAATCGCTCTTGAATACGCCTTCAACGACAACAGCATGATTTACGCAAGCGTTGCCCGCGGCTACCGCGCAGGTGGATTCAACAGCTACACCCCGCCAGCAGGCAAAAACAGCTTTGATGAAGAAGAACTCTGGGCCTACGAAATCGGTTCCAAGAACATGCTTTTCGACAATACGCTGAAAGTAAACCTTGCCTTCTTTGTTAACGATATCAAAGACGTTCAGGTTGAGCAGTACGTCCCAACCGCAATGAATCCCATGCCCTACATCGACAACTCAGGAGATACCCGGGCATGGGGTGCTGAAACCGAAATCAGCTGGATGCCTCTTGATGGTTTGGAACTCTTTGCAAGCGCTGGTTACACGCATATGCGCTACGGCGAATTTGAAGACGCCAATGGCGACCACGAAGGAAACCGCCTGCCTTACGTTCCTGACTACACCTATAATGTTGGTGCTCAGTATCGCCACAGCTCTGGTTTCTTTGCCCGCGGCGAAGTTCTCGGCAGCTCAAAAGTCTATCTGGACAGCGAAAACGAGCACTCCATTCCTACTCACGCAACAGTGAACGGAAAAATCGGCTGGGAATTCGAAAATGCAGACGTCTATCTGTTTGCAACAAACCTGTTTGACAAAGAATACGACTTCAAGGGTGCCTTTGGCGGTGGCTATGCTGTTGCCAGCCCGCCCCGAGCCGTTGGTCTCTGCCTGACCTATCACTTCCTGTAACCAACCACTCATACGAGCCATAAAAACGCCCCTGCCCCGTGTTCTTCGAGGCAGGGGCCAAAGGTAGCCTGCGCGCTTTCTGGAGATAAATATGGACGAACAGCTTCGCTCTTTTCCGCATGAATCCACAGAGGATTTCGCCCCTGAATCAATCGCCATTATAGGCATGTCGTGTTCCTTTCCAGACGCTCAGCACACCGCACAATTCTGGAAAAACTTACGAGAAGGCAAAGACTCTGTTCGCACTTTTGACAAAAAGACGCTTCGCAATGCTGGCGTCTCTTCCGAAACGCTCAGCAACCCGTCCTATATTCCCAAGGCATGTATTATTGAAGACATCGACAAATTCGATGCAGAATTCTTTGGAATTTCTCCTCAGGAAGCAGCTCTTCTCGATCCCCAACAGCGCCTGTTTATGGAATGCGTATGGAATGCTTTAGAAGAAGCAGGCTACGCTCCGGGCACATTTGAGGCTCCCACAGGCCTTTTTGCCGGGACGCGAATGAGCACCTACCTGTATGGACTCAACTCCATTCCCTACATCGACGCGGGGTCTCCGCAGGATTTCCAAAAACTCATTGGAAATGACAAAGATTACCTCGCCTCCAGAATCTCATATAAATTTAATCTGAAAGGTCCAAGCATGACCGTTCAGTGCGCCTGCTCGACCTCCCTCGTGGCAACGCACCTTGCCTGCGAAAGCCTGCGTAGTGGAGAAAGCGACATGGCTATTGCGGGCGGAGCGGCCCTTGTTGTCCCGCAGGAAACAGGCTTTGTGTACCACGAAGGAATGATTCTTTCTCCTGACGGGTGCTGCCGACCATTTGATGCCAAAGCAAACGGAACAACCTTTGGCAATGGCGCCGGAGCCGTCGTTCTCAAACGTCTTTCTGATGCTGAGCGCGACGGAGATCACATCTGGGCCGTCATTCGAGCAAATGCCGTGAACAACGACGGTTCACGCAAGGCAGGTTACACAGCGCCGGGACTTGAGGGACAAATGCGCGTCATTCAGGAAGCTCTTGAACTTTCCGCCCTCCCTCCAGAAAGCATTTCATACATTGAGACACACGGGACGGGCACGCCCCTTGGCGACCCCATTGAGGTCGAGGCACTCACCAGAGTGTACCGCCAGTATACTGACAAAAAACAGTTTTGCAGTCTTGGCTCAGTCAAGGCAAACATCGGTCATCTCGACTCCGCAGCAGGAGTTGCAAGCCTCATCAAAGTTGCCCTTGCGCTCAAAAATAAAGAACTCCCTCCGACGCCCAATTTTACAGCCCCCAACCCCGCAATCAATTTTGCGGAGTCTCCCTTTATCGTGAATGAAAAACTTCGCCCCTGGGAAAGCTCCCGGTTCCCTCGACGGGCAGGAGTCAGTTCCTTTGGTATTGGTGGAACCAACGCACATCTCATTCTGGAAGAAGCCCCCGCAGAACAGCATGCTACGCTTCCCAAAGATTCCGAGAACCTTTTTGTCCTTTCTGCCAAAAACGATCAGGCTCTGAACGATCTCAGCGCCCGCTATACAGAAGAAATCGCGCACACAGACCCGTCCGAATTCACCAACTGGTGCTTTAGCTCCCGCTCTGGTCGTGCCCACTTTTCGCACCGCCTTGCTGTGCAAGCCCATTCAATGCAGGAGCTTCGGGAAAAGCTACGAAATTCTCGCACCTACAGCACTCCCCCCTCAGCATCCTTACAGCCTGTTTTCCTGTTCACTGGTCAGGGTTCACACTACACAGGCATGGGCAAAGAGCTTTATGACAGCGTTCCAGAATTTCGCCAGCAGCTGGACGCATGCGCCAGAATCCTTACGCCCCGCCTCGGCGTCTCACTCACAGAACTTCTTTTCTCAGAGAAGCAGACCGCAGCACTCCAGAAAACACGCTATGCCCAGCCTGCCCTTTTTGCCTATGAGTACGCTCTCGCCAAAGTATGGATGAACTGGGGGATTCAGCCCAAGGCCATGATTGGACATAGCCTTGGAGAATATGTTGCCGCAACACTCGCCGGAGTCTTCACCCTTGAAGATGCTCTTGAACTTGTGGCGACAAGAGCCGAACTGATGCAGTCAATCTCCACTCCCGGAGCTATGGTCGCGATCTTTGCGACAGAGCACAAGGTACGCACGCTTTGTGAAGCACATCCAGAGCCACTGGTCATTGCAGCAGTCAATGCCCCAGAAAGCCTGACTGTTAGCGGCTCATTCTCTGCGATTGCCGCTCTGTGCCTCGTTCTTGATGAGAAAAATATTTCCTACCGTCGCCTCTCGGTCTCCCACGCATTCCACTCGGAGCTTATGGACCCAATCCTCGACCAGTTTGAGAAAAAGGTCGCCTCGCTCCAGCTTGCAGCACCACAGCTTCGGTATATTTCCAATCGCACAGGTGAATTCATTACCGCAGAGATGGCGACACGCCCTCGGTACTGGAGACAGCATCTTCGCGAAAGCGTGCTCTTTTCCAAAGGTCTCAAAACACTTTTTGAGACTGGATTCACGACGTTTCTGGAACTTGGTCCCCATCCCGTTCTGAGCAGTCTCCTCACGCAGTGCGCAGGGGAAAACGCCGTTACAGCAATCCCTTGTGCACGAAGAAAAGCACCAGCCCTCGCCCAGCTTCTTGACGCGCTAGGCCAGCTCTACACAAGAGGCGCCTCACTGTGCTGGGAAAAAATTCAGGCATTCCCTGCGGGTCATCGAGTCCCCATGCCAACCTATGCGTTCCAGAAAAAGAGCCACTGGCTCAGGCAGAAGCCGACTGTTTCCAAAGCACGACACGCCTCAGAAGATTGCAAAGAGATGCTCTCGAATCTTGTCTGGAAGCCTGTCACCATTGAAAAAGACAACAGCGCTGATGCGACATGGCTCTTTTCTGGAGAAACAGCACTGTTCGCATCGCAAAAGAATTCTTCTGAAACACATCTCAACTCACAGCCTTCGGATGAACTTCTTCCGTCAGCTCCACTCACAGGAACAAATGGACTTGTTTGCGTTATTCCCCAAACAGAACGAGCGCACAAAGAATTTGTCGCTTCAGAGGCACTTGAGCTGTACCAGCTAACCCAAAAGCTCAAAGCTCTTGTCTCACAAATTTCGACTGGAACCCGTCTTGTCTTCGTCACACAGGGGGCACAGGCGACAAGCTCCAAGGAAATTCTTTCGGCATTTCAGCATGCGGCATGGGCCATTCTTCGCTGCATTCGGAGCGAATTCCCGCAGCATGATATTCGCATTCTTGATTTGGAAGAAGCTCAGACCCCAGAACTGGACGCTCTGCGCGAACTGCTCTTTTCAAATGCGCTCCCTAAAGAGTCTGCGCTGCGTGCGGGTTCGCTTCTGATCCCTGTTCTTCAAAAAGCACAAATTCCGGAGGCCGCACCGCTCCAGCTCCAGGAAGATGCCCGCTACCTCATCACCGGTGGAACTGGCGGGATAGGCAGAACTCTTGCAGAATGGCTCGCTTTTCGTGGCGCACGCCATATCGACCTTGTAAGTCGGCACAAAGCCCCACAGGCAACGCAGGCAGTCATTCAGGCTCTTGCAGCAGTAGGGGTCACAGTCCAGCACCACTGCTGCGACATCAGCCAGCGTCATGCCGTCGAGGAACTCTTGAGAGAACTCGACCACGAATCAACTCCTTTACGAGGAATTTTCCATCTCGCCGGGACCAACGCGGAGACCACGCAAGAGGAATACATTCAGGCGCTCATGACAAAGGGCATGGGAGCCTACTGGCTGAGTCAGGCCACAGAAAATCTGGATCTGGACATCTTTGTTCTCTTCTCTTCCATAACCTCTCTCTTTGGTTCAGAGGGGCTGAGTGCATATGGAGCATCAAATGCACTTCTTGATGCTCTCGCTCTGGAGCGAAACCGGAAAGGCCTGCCAGCTCTTTCCATCAGCTGGGGCGCATGGGACGCTGGCATGACGCAGACTCCGGGCCTCAAGGCTCTTTTCGCATCCAAAGGCATACGGGTTATGCCCCCTCGAACAGGCCTTTCTGCGCTTGAGCTTCTTCTCCAGAGTCCTCTTTCCTCCGCACTTGTTGTAGACACGGATCCAGAGCACTTTTCTCCGGGCGTCTTTGCTGACTCGCAAATCTTCCACTCAGCAAAAACGCGGGCCGAGAATTCTGGAAAGACAGACGCAGACGACATTCCTGAACGCTGCGATCCTGAAACCCTGCAAAGCTCTCTCGCGGCTCAAATTCGAAAAACGCTCCGCCTGCCAGAAGGACAGCCCGAGCCTTCCGCAGACCTCATTTCCCTTGGCCTTGACTCTCTCATGTTCCTTGGCCTTTCACAGTCGCTCAGCAAAAAGCTTGGCGTTCATGTTGGTCCCGGTGAACTTTTCTCTCATCCAACTGTTGAGCAGCTCGCACAGCGCCTGATTGAACTTCAGGAGAACAGCTCCGACACCAACGCTCCCCAGACACTCACGGTCCGGTCCGCAACGGCAAATGAACCGTTCGATCTCACCGACATTCAGTATGCCTACTGGATTGGCCGCACCGAAAGCGTGGAACTTGGAAGCGTGGCCTGCCATACCTACTTTGAACTCGACATCGCAAATCTTGATTTGCGCCGCTTTGAAAAGGCATGGAATCAGCTTATCCAGCGCCACGGTATGCTCCGCTGCTACTTCCTTTCGGAAGGAAAGCAGCAAATCCTGCCTGTGGTTCCGCCCTATGTCATTGCCCAGACAGACTTGCGCCAGATCACTACTCAGCAAGCACAAAACCGTCTTATAAACACAAGAGAATCAATGGCGCACCTGGTGCACAACGCCTCACGCTGGCCACTGTTTGAAATTCAAGCGTCCCGTATGCAGGACTCCACCCGAATTCACGTCAGCTTTGACCTACTTATTGCGGACTTCCACAGCATCACAATCCTCATGCGGGAGCTAAAAGCGTTATATGAAGACGAAACAGTTCAACTTGAACCGCTCCAGCTGAGCTTTAAAGACTACATCGAGCAAGATCAGAAAATCAGCGACACGCCAGAGTGGAAAACAGCCCGACAGTATTGGAGAGAACGCCTTGAACAGCTTGCTCCGCCCCCGGCCCTCCCACTGGCTCGCCGCCTTTCAAGCATCCAGACTCCACGCTTTTCCCGAAGCTCCTGCACGATTGAGCACACAACATGGGCCAGACTCAAAGAGCTGGCACAGGAGCATGGCCTAACACCGTCCTGCCTCCTTCTTGCCGTCTACGCAGAAGTTCTTCGAAAATGGAGCACAAACACCTCGTTTTGCATTAACCTCACGCTCTTTAACCGTCGGAATTATCACCCACAGGTCAACGATATTGTTGGAGACTTCACTTCTATCACACTGCTCGAAGCTGGTGGACAGGGAGACTCTTTTCTGGAAAGGGCGAACCGCCTTCAAAAGCAGCTGTGGAAAGATCTGGAGCACAGCCAGTACAACGGCGTACAGGTCATCCGGGACATGAACGCCAAAAGCGGCGGAAAACTTGGGGCAACAATGCCCGTTGTCTTCACAGCAAACATTTCAGGGGGACAGACCAATCAGCTTGATTCACTGATGGGCGAACTGGTGCACAGTGAAAGTCAGACCCCTCAGGTCTGGCTGGACCATCAGGTTTTTGAACAAAAGAATGAGCTGGTTATTATGTGGGATCATGTTGAAGGACTTTTCCCTGAGGGCATGATTGAGGCGATGTTCCAAAGCAACAGGGACGTGCTTGATCTTTTGGCACGCTCCCCCGAGGAATGGAATCGCCCCCGTCTCTGCACCATTCCAGAAAAGCAGCGCAAAACACGGCAAGCGGCAAATGCAACAGAAGCACCTCGTTCCCCGGAACTGCTCCATACACTTTTCCTGAATTCGCTCAAAAAGCATGGCGCTCGCGTTGCCGTGAGTCAGGGCAAAAAGATTTTGACCTACGAGAGCCTTGGCCGCAGGGCCGCAGCCCTTGCCCAGACGCTTTTGTCTTCCGGATGCCAAAAGGGAGAGCGTGTCGGAATCTGCCTGAACAAAAGCTGGCAACAGATCGTCGCGACCCTTGGCATCCTCATGTCAGGAGCCGCATATGTCCCTATCAGCCCGGACATGCCTGCCAAACGGAGAGACTCCATTTGCGCAAAAGCGCATCTCACAAAAGTCATCAGTCACTCTGAGCTTGCAAAACAGGAATGGCCTGCATCCGTAGAGAAAATCGAAATTGACACGCTTCCAGAGACAGGGCCATGCGCTTTTCCCTCTGTCCAGACAGATCCTGACGATCTGGCATATGTCATCTTCACCTCAGGTTCTACAGGAGAACCCAAAGGCGTCATGATCTCCCACAGGGGAGCGGTGAATACCATCCTTGATATCAACACCCGCTTTGGTCTGTGCGAAAAGGACAGCATCCTTGCCCTTTCCGATCTCAGCTTTGACCTCTCTGTCTATGACATTTTTGGTGCACTTGCTGCCGGAGCAGCGATTACCCTGCCAGACGCTGACAAAACAAAAGAACCAGAGCACTGGCGACAGCTTCTTTTCACAGCAGGGATCACGGTGTGGAACTCTGCCCCGGCCCTTATCCGAATGCTTGTGGAATATGCCGAAAATTGCTCGCGACGCCTTTCACCGACCTTGCGCCTCGCACTTCTGAGTGGCGACTGGATTCCTACAGACATCCCGCAAAGGCTTCAGGCTCTCACAGGAGAATGCGCTGTCATCAGCCTTGGTGGTGCAACAGAGGCGTCGATCTGGTCAATCCTCCACCCCATTCAGGCAGACGATAGCAAGCGTTCCAGCATTCCATACGGCCGACCGATGGCGAATCAAAAATTTCATGTTCTTGATAGCCAGCTCAGCCCCTGCCCAGACTGGGTACCGGGTTCACTTTTCATTGAAGGTGACGGACTTGCCCTTGGATATTTGAACGATCCACAAAAAACTGCTGAAAGCTTTCTTGTTCATCCGCGTACCAGTACTCGCCTCTACAAAACAGGAGATCTCGGTCGCTATATGGATGAAGGAACCTTGGAATTCCTGGGGCGCGAAGACTTCCAGGTAAAAATCCGAGGACATCGTGTTGAGTTGGGCGAAATTGAGTCCGCGCTCAACTCACACGATTCAGTTTCTGCTTCAACCGTCCTCGTACAGGGGGAGCAAAAAGGGGACAGACGCCTTATTGCATATGTGCAGACAAACCGCGATGGCGCATCAGCACAGAAAGAGCTTCACGCTCATCTCAAGACCCTCCTGCCCTCATACATGCTCCCGGCAGCCTATGTTTGCCTCAAAAAGCTGCCGGTCACGGCAAATGGAAAGCTTGACCGCAAAGCTCTTCCTCAGGTGAAGCCCACTCAGGCAACGGCCCCCCAATGCTGCAAACCAACGACGCAGACAGAGCTGATCCTTGCTGAAATCTGGGAAAATATTCTTGGACAAAAGCTCTCCAGCATCAATGAAGACTTCTTTGAAGCAGGTGGAGACTCTTTACTCGCAGCCAGATTTGTCCTTCAGGTTCGCAAGCGCCTCTCTCAGGAACTTCCTCTTGCCGCAATATTTGAGAACCCCAATATCTCGGCTCTGGCCCTTCTTTTGTCAGAAGAAACGAAGCCCTCAAGTGACAGCAACCAGCTTCGAACGCCAGCACAGCTTGCGCAGTTCGCAGTGCTTCCTGACGACATTCAGGTCGCGTCCCTTCCTCAACGCTCCAAAGCTGAGCCTGAGGGTATTTTCCTGACAGGAGCAACAGGCTTTTTGGGGACAGGCATCCTTGAGGCCCTCCTCTCGAACACAAAAGCACAAATCTACTGCCTTGTTCGTGCAAAGGATGAACAGGACGGGGCAAAACGAATCGAATCAGCCCTCAAGACGCGAGTCTCTCTGCCAAAACACGTTCTGGACAGAATCACGGTTCTGCCGGGAGACCTCGAAAAAAAACGCTTTGGCCTTGATGCCCAGACATTTGCTTCGCTCGCGACACAGTCAGACATCATTATCCATTGTGGCGCCCGCGTGCAGTACGTTTACCCGTATGAAGCTCTCGCCGCTGCAAACGTTGGCGGAACACTGGAGGCGCTTCGCCTTGCCACGTCGGGTGAGACGCGCAGCCATTTTGTCTACGTCTCAACCTCGGCCGCAATTTCCCCTGCGGGCAGTACAGGGAAAAGCATTACCGAAACGAGTTCCCAAAACTTCGCGTCTGGAATTTACGGCGGGTATCCTCAAAGCAAATGGGTTGCCGAACGCCTTGTTCGCCTCGCTGGAGAACGCGGACTGGAGACAAGCATATTCCGCCCGGGAACACTGTGGGCAGACAGCCGGACAGGCGCTTTCAATTCTCTTGATTTTCCAAGTCGCCTAGCCCAAGCCTGCCTTCTCCTTGGGAGTGCTCCAGACATCGCAACACCGGTCGCGATCCTTCCTGTCGACACCGCAGCCCACGCGCTTGTGAAACTGTCACTCGCCCCAACAGCGGCTGGCACAACATGGAACCTGCTCAACCCCACCATGAAACCCTTCAATGAATGCGTCAGCGACTTCTCTAAAAAAATCGAACTGATCCCCTATCCTGTCTGGCGTTCCCGCCTTGCACAGGCCTGCGCAGAGGACCCAAACAATCCGCTGACGCCACTTCTCCCCATGATGCCCAAAACTGAGGCTGAATTCCCTGTTCCCTCACAATGGAATCTCTCGGCGTTAGAAGACGCCCTTGCAAAAGTAGGAGTGCCTCTTCCACGCATCAACGCGGACATTTTTGCTCCATGCAAAGAAAGACTGCTCTTGGCCCAAGCTCCCGAAGCACAAAAACACCCAGCCCTTCAACCTACTGGAGAATAAGTATGGCCCGCAAATTATGGATTAATCTTACTGATTCTTTTGCTCAGCACAAAACAATGGAAGAACCACCCCGGCACTTCATGGTGTCCCTTGGCTTTGGCCATGTGCTCCCTATGGACGACCTCTTTATTCACCGGGAAGGCGGCTTGCCCCTTGAATCATTTAGCCTGAACGCCCCCAACGGGGGAGTTTCCCAGCTTCGGCTTCCATCGCCAGAAGCATACTCACTCCAGAGTGCTGATTGCGGAATAGACATCGAAACAGGCGATCTTGCAGCCCACAAATTAAGCATAGGAAAAGATGCAATCCCCGGCACCTATCAGGTTGCGGCAGAAAGCTCAGAGTTTTTTGTCAGCCAGTACGTTGATGAAAAGGGAATGATGGTCTGGGATCCCAAACCAATGAATGAATTTCCCAAAGAACAGGAGATTCTCGCGAGCTTCCGAACCAAGATTTACGCCAAGGCTTTTCCCTGCGTTGGCGAGTGGACCCAGCCCAAGGCCCTTGGACATGAGCTTGAAATCCTTCCGGTCACGGACCTGAGCAATGTTCATCCGGGAGATGCTGTTTCCTTTGACGTTTCCTACATGGGCAAGCCTTTCACCTGCACGCAGGACAGCATGGAATATATTGTTGCTGCCAGTAATACATATGGAGGAGAAGCAGGCGGAAGTACAGAAGGCTTCTTCCTCTCTGCCTACGCGATCAACGGAAAGGCACGCTTCGTTTTCCCCACGGCTGGCCAGTGGATTATTACCGCTTTCTCAAACCAGTGGATTCGTGAACAGGGAGAATGGAGTGACTACGCGCAGAAATGCCAGCGAGTTTTCCATTCTGCCAGCGTCACCCTGAACGTCAAAGCTCTCTAAACTTCTTTGCACGCAGAGGAAGATATGTCTGATTCACTCTCGTCATGGATTGTTCGTCCATGTATCCGTCACTCCCCCCGCCTGCGCCTCGTGTGTTTACCCTATGCAGGCGGGGGGGCATCTCTCTTTCGAAAATGGCCCCAGTTTCTTCCAGAAGACATTGAGCTACTCGCGGTACAGCTCCCCGGCCGCGAAAAAAGGCTCTTTGACCCTCCGTGCAGTGACCTTGCAGTCATCGTGCACAAACTCCGGGCTGCCCTGCAAAACTATCTCGACTGCCCTCTTGGATTTTTTGGCTACAGCATGGGAACCCGCATCGCCTATGAACTGGCCCGTACCCTTCGGGAGCAGGACAATATCCAGCCTGCCTGCATGTTCGTTGCTGCCTGCAAAGGGCCACAGATAGAGGAACCACCGAACCCGCGCTACCTGCTTCCGGACAAGGAATTCAAGGAAGCCCTGCGCGATCTTGGGGGAACGCCTGATGAGGTTCTCGAAAATACAGAACTCATGGACATGTACCTTCCCGCTCTTCGGGCTGATTTTGCTCTCAAGGAAAGCTACGTGCACAGCCCATGCCCTCCCTTTGACTGCCCCATAACGGCATATTGTGGTGACCACGACAAAGAGGCGCCTCAGGATGAGAGCCAGACATGGGACCAGGAGACGACGGCTGCATTTCGCTTGCGCTGCTTTCCCGGTGGTCACTTTTTCATTCACGACAACCTGTCGGAACTGCTCTCCGATATGAAATCTCAACTTCACATCACGTTACGGGAGCCATCCCACAAGGCTCGTACACAAAAAAGGACACAGGGATGACACAAGAAAAAAACATTGCGTTCTTCCAAAAGCTTACAGCTCAAATCCTTCGCTGGCGCTGGGGAGTCCTCTTTGGAGTCATTGCTGTCACTGCGTTTTTCATGGCGCAGTATTCACAGCTCAAATTCAATGGCTCTTTTGAGATATGGTTTTTGAAAGACGACCCCGCCATGCAGCGGCTTGAGACGTTCAAACAAACCTTTGGCAATGACCAGTTTATTTACATTCTTGCGGAGACTGATGACGTCTTTCAGCCAGAGACTGCCCGCTCGCTCAAAAAACTTGCCAATGAACTTGAGCACAACGTTCCCTACCTTCGTGACCTCACGTGGATTGGAAATGCTGAACATATTTCTGCACAGGGCAAAACCGTTCTGATTGAAGAGCTGTTTAAGGATATTCCCACAGACCCGCAGGAAATGCAGCGAAGACGGGACAAGGCACTTTCTGAAAAGGACTTCGTTGATCGCTATATTTCAAGAGACGGAAAAGCAGCGGGCATAATGCTGGAGCTTGAAAACTTCCCAACAGAACATATGGTTCCTCCGCCAAGCACGCAGGTCGCCACTGCGGTCCTAAAAACTCTTGCACAGCCTGAATATGCAGGTCTCCATCTTCGTGCCGTTGGCGATCCTATTTTTGAAACCAAATACAACGAGGTTGCAGGAAAAGAGACACCCAAATTTTTTGGTCTCTGCCTCCTTGTGCAGGCGGTTCTTCTCCTCGTCTTTGCCAGAGGTGGTCGGGGGATTGTCGTCCCTCTCGTCATTGTCGTTCTGAGCTTCTTATGGACTCTAGGAACAATTGCGCTCTTAGGCTTTGATCTCGACCTCATGATTATTGGTCTTCCTGTCCTGCTGATCTGCGTTGGAATTGGCGACTCCATGCATGCTATCGCAGAATTTAATGGCAAACTTCATAGCGGACTCCCCCGCCGGCAGGCTTTGCTCGAAAGCATGGGTGAAGTTGGCCTTCCCTGTTTTCTCACCAGCCTGACCACGGCCATTGGTTTCTTTTCATTTAGTAGCGCTCCCATCAAACCCTTCTTGCAGATGGGGCTGTATTTACCCGCGGGAGTCATTTATGCGTTTGTCCTGACGCTCCTGCTTGTCCCGCTTTTCTATTCTTTTGGGAAGCCACATCCATTCCTTGCCAAACGGAATTCGCCAGTGCAGGAGCGAGTCCGAAACGCCATCGATCATATTGGAACTCTTGCGACACGGTACCCAGGAAAAACCTGCGCTACCTTCAGTGCGCTGATGCTCCTTGGGGTTGTCGGCTCCTTTTATGTGCAGGTTGAATCAAATCCAACGAAATTCCTGACCAAAAAGGTTGAGCTTCGGCAGGATGTCGACTTTGTTGACGCTCGAATGGGAGGCTCTACCGGTCTCGAAATCATTATTGATACAAAACAGCCAGACGGAATAAAACAGCTTGCCGTTCTTGAAGGGATGGATCGCCTTGCTCTGGAAATGGAAAACAACCCACTCGTACACAAAAGCTTTAGTCTGGTAGATGTCCTCAAAAAAATGCGCCGGGCGCTTCATAACGGAGACAAAGCCTTTTACAGCATTCCGGAACGCCAGCAGGCTGTTCCTGAATACATGGCTCTTTATGAAATGGCTGGTGGCGACCAGATGGACAAAATTCTGAGCTTTGACGGCTCCAAGGCTCGTATCAACCTGCAGACACAGGCCCTTGGTTCCGCAGAAACCCGTCAGCTCATTGCACAAGTCCAGAAACTGGCACAACGCTTTTTCCCAGACAATGTAGAGGTCTCTACAACGGGCTTTGTGGACATCGCCAAGTCACTTAACGACAACATGAAAAGCGCTCAGGCCAGCAGCATTAGTCTGGCATTTTGCCTCATCGCGCTCGTTATGATGGTCACACTGAAGTCTGTCCGGCTTGGCCTTCTGAGCATGATTCCCAACATCATGCCGGTCTTTATGGTTCTGGGGTTCCTCGGCATTACCGGAATCTACATGGATACAATCCTCATGAGCGTGAGCGCCATGATTATTGGTGTCGCGGTCGATGATACTATCCACTTCTTTGTACACTTCAAACGAGAATTCCAGCGCTGCTCAAACTACGTCGACGCCGTCACGAAATCACTGCATATTGTCGGACGCCCGATCATCTTCACAACGCTCACCCTTTCCCTCGGTTTTTTGGTCCTGTCCTGCTCAGTCATGACTGGCTGGATCAAAATAGGACTTCTCTCCGGCTTTGCCTTTGTCTGGGCACTCCTTGCAGACATTCTTTTCGCTCCGGCCCTCCTCGTTCTGCTCAAACCACTCGGAAAAGAACACACAACGGAGTGCGCCCCCATAAAAGCCTCACCTGAACAACCAGAAGCACACTAAGCACAAGCGCACATAAAAAGGCAGAGTTTCAGCTCTGCCTTTTTTTTATCGAGGAATCTCATTCGTAAATACTATATTGACTTTGAAATTCAATATCAATATAACCCCAAATATTCACGGGGGACAAAACGTTATGAGCGTAGAAATTCAAACACCGTACAGTTGTGATCTTGGCAACGGCTTGTCAATCTCTCTTAAAGAGTGCCACCTCAGCCAGAACTGGCACTCAGTTTTTACTGGAGTAAAAGATTTCATTGGCTGCACGTTTTGTCTTGATGGGAGTCTTACAACACAAATTCAGCATGAACCCCCTACCATTCACATAAACAAGGGCACCTCCGGCATCTGGTATGCTCCTGATACTCTCATCCATGTCTCAATGAAGCCAGGTCACATTCGCTGGCTGGATATTGAAATTTCCTTTCAGCACTTTGTTCAGCTTATTAAAGATAATCAGCATGAATTTTGCCCTGAATTTTTGGCAAGTCTCAAAAAAAATCCAGCAAAACCATTCCACAGAACGGGCACAATGGACGCGCAAACACTCCAAAGCGTCGAACAGATTATCACCTGCCCTTTTCATGGACCTCTCAAAAGAATCCACCAAAAAAGTAACTGCCTCAGCCTCCTGCTCAAAGAAATCAGGCACCATGCTCTTCTCTCCAGTCCCGAACAGTGCCAGGGGTGCGCAAACTGCCCCAAAATGGAACAGGCAAAAGCCCTTCTCCTGCGAGATCTCGGCAAAGCTCCCACAATTTCTGGCCTTGCCTCAGAACTCGGCATGAGTGAAAGCTCGCTCAAACGAGCCTTTCGAAAAAGCTTTGGGATGTCTATTTACGCCTATTTCCAAAGTCACAGATTACGGCAGGCAAAAAAGCTCCTGAGTCAGGGGGAAATGAACGTCACAGAAGTTGCTTTTTCTGTAGGCTTTTCCAACCACAGCCATTTTAGCAGAGCATTTAAGCGACAGTTTGGCATCCCTCCCAAAAACATGCTCTCCCACTCTGAAAACACCTTTTCATAATCCAGACTTGGTCGGAATAGGTACAAAGCTGACCCGATTCTGACAGCAAAAACAGTCTTCACAAGGCTATTCTCCGCCAAAGAGTTTACGGAGAATAATCATGAAGAAATCTGGAATCTTCCTCGCCTTTCTTTTTCTTGTGAGTGCAGGGTGGGCCTCTGCCGCAGAACCGCTCACAGGTCACGACATTGCTGTGCTCGTCGACAGGGCAGACAGCAGTCAGGACATGCGCCAAACCATGCTCATGGTCATTGAGCGTGGTTCACAACGTCTTTTGCGCAAGATGGTCTCTTTCACCAAAAAATACCCTCCCGATCAGCGCTCAATCATTCGCTTTGAAACCCCGTCAGACATACGAAACACCAGCTACCTCACCTGGAGCTGGGACTCCCCAGAACAAGAAGATGACATGTGGGTCTACCTCCCCTCAGAGAATCTGGTGCGACGCATCAGTGGAGGCGGAAAGAAAGGCTCCTTTATGCGAAGTGATCTTGCCAACGAAGACATTGAGAAACGGTCTGTTGCGGATGATACACAGCGAGTTCTGCGAGAAGAAAAATACAACGACCAGCAGTGCTGGGTTCTTGAATATCTTCCCATCTCCCCTGACGACACGGGATATTCCAAAAGAATCGCTTGGATAAGGAAAGACATACATCTTCCTGTCTACATCGAATATTACGACAAACGAGGAAAGCTCTGCAAAAAAGCACAATACGGTGGCTTTGAAAAAATCCAGAACATCTGGACCACGACCAGAATGCTGATCGCAAGCCCCAGAAAAGGTTCACGAACGCTCATTCAAATTTCGGATGTTTCCTACAACACAGGTCTTGCAGACAGCGTTTTTGAACAGAGCAACCTCACTCGGTAACAGTCGTTCTATGCGTACTTTTCACAGCTTGAACCACGTGCGATTTCTGAGCTTCGGTCTCATTTTCGTTTTCACCTTTTGCATCATCGCAAGAATTGCTCATGCTCAGGACGATCTCAACTTTGACCTTGAAGAGGAGTATTTCGAACAGGAGCATGCCCCGTCGTACACTCTATGCGGCTACGTCGAAAACAGGACGCAGTTTGGAGTCAATCAGGCAGAATTTTACTCATTCAGACAGCGCCTTCATCTTGAGTTTTCCACCCCACCTCAGCGCTATTCCTTCTTTGCTGATGGGGATCTGGACTACGACCCCGCAGTACAAAACTGGACAGATCAGGACTATGAGCAGTTCCATGCTCAGCTCGGCAAATGCTATTTCAGTCTTGATACGGACTTTTTTGACCTGACCGCAGGCCAGAACATTGTCCGGTGGGGAACAGGAGACGGCATCAACCCTTTCGACCTTTTCAACCCTGTTGATTCCCGCGACCCCATAGCCAATGCCCGGTCGCTGGCCCGCCTCCCCGTCCCGATGCTCCATGCCGTCGTACAGGCCTCTCCATGCACCTTTGAAGCGGTGTTTCTGCCTCAGGCACAAGTCAACAGTCCTTTTCTTTCGGGAAGCCCCTGGGAAGGTACATATCTCCAAACTCTCCGGGAGCACGCTCAGGCAGGCTCTCTTCTTTTGGACGATGAAAACGAACCTGAAGGCGTTGAGTATGGACTTCGATCAGCAGTCACATTCGACGGCTGGGACCTGTCCCTCATATTCATTCGGGGCTACACAAATTCCGCCGTTTTCGAAAAGGACACACAGGCCGGAATCCCGTCCTACACAGCCAAGCATCCCCAGTTTACAGCATATGGGCTGAACTTTGCGAAAGGCTTTTCCAGAGGCACCTTGCGCGGCGAGCTTGCCCTCAAACCAGACTCGACCTTTGCGGCCAGCTCTCAGGCTGATGACGATGGACTCGTCAAGGCAGACTATTTTCAGGGAGTCATAGGCATAGACTGGACCTTTTTCACCGATCTTTACCTCAATGCCCAGTACTTCATGGAAAGCTTTCCACAGGGAAGAAATGGCGCTGCCTCTCGGCCCTATGTCGATGGGATGACCTTCAAAATAAAAGATCTCTTTCTGGATAATGCGCTGGAGCTTGGTTTGCAGGGGATGCTGTACTTTTCCGGTGATGGTCTCTCTCTTGAGCCATATGCACAGTACGAGATCAATGACCACTGGAAAATCACGGCGGGTTTTCTTCTTTGGGAAGGAGAACGGCAGGGACGCCTTGGGCAATACGATGACAACGACATGGCCTATCTCAAAATAAAATACGCATTCTAGGCCCGGTACAGGAGACCTCAATGAACACACTCTCGCGTCTATTCAATTTTGCTCACAATCATAAAAACATGCTCCGACAAGCAGCGCTCTTTTCCGTTGCGGATGCTCTTCTTGAGCTTGTTCCATACGGCATACTGTACTTCGTCATCATTGAGTGCATGAATCCCCCTCTTTCTCTGGCAAAAATGGCATGGTTTTCATTTCTTGCCCTGTGCTCAATTTGCGCCCGGGCTTTTGCCCGGTGGAAAGCGGGGAACCTCGCACACAAAGCGGGGTACGGGACACTCATGGACATTCGGAGAAAGATCGCCCAGCACATCGGGCAGCTCCCAATGCTTTTCTTCTCCCACAATTCTTCCGGTTCCCTGCTCAAAACGCTCTCAGAGGACGTTGAACGCATTGAAGCGGTTCTCTGTCACCACATTCCAGATCTTTGTGCAGCAATTGCCGCACCGCTCTTGACGCTCACACTCCTCTTTTTTCTCGACTGGCGGCTTGCTCTCGCGGCACTCCTTCCACTTATTCTGGCGATTCTGTGCCAACTCGCCATGTTTCGAGAGTGCTCCACCCGGATGCAAGGCTTCCACGACAGCCTCACGGCGATGAATGGCGCTATTGTCGAGTATGTTCAGGGAATCATGGACATCAAGGCATTCAATCAGACAGTTGAATCCTACCAGCGTTTCAGCAGTTCTGTGCGCAACTTTGAAACCGTCATCAAGGACTGGTCCAAAATTTCAGGGAAATATTACGCCCTGTTTGGGACAATGCTTGGTTCAGGACTTCTGTTCGTTCTTCCTCCCGGTCTGATGCTTCTTTCAAAAGAAAGCCTCAGCATGGCTGACTTCATTCTCTTTTTGCTTCTCGTTGGGGGCTACGCAGCACCTCTCGACCGGCTTCTGAGATTTTCGAGCAAACTTCGAGAGGTCGAAGAAGGAATTCGACGCATAGACGCAATTCTCGCGCAAGCGCCCCTCCCTGATGCACCAGAAGGGAGCCTTCCTCAAAACTACGACATCACCTTTGAGAATGTTTCCTTTTCTTATGAGGAAGGGAGTCCCCTGTTTGAAAAGCTCAACCTCCATATTCCAGCGGGCACCCTCACGGCGTTTGTTGGTCCTTCCGGGGCAGGAAAAACCAGCGCAGCAATGCTCATCTCCCGGTATCAGGACGTGCAAAAAGGGCGCATCTGCATTGGAGGAGTCGACATTCGCCACATCCCCATAGCTGAACTTCTCAGGAATATTTCCTTTGTTTTCCAAGACACGTTTCTCTTTAGCGACAGCGTCCTCGAAAATATTCGACTTGCCCGGCCTGATGCTTCCGACGAGGACGTCATACATGCAGCACGGCAGGCCCGGGCGCACGACTTCATTACCCAGCTCCCGCAGGGCTACGAGACCCAGCTTGGTGACGGAGCACTCGCGCTCAGCGGAGGAGAACGGCAACGGCTCGCGATTGCCCGTGCAGTCCTTCGAAATGCTCCAATCATTATTCTTGATGAAGCGACAGCATATGCAGACCCCGAGAACGAAGCCCTGCTTCAGGAAGGAATCAGTCGGCTCCTGGAAGGGAAAACAGTTATCGTCATTGGCCACCGTCTCCGGGCCTTAACCGAAGCTGATTCAATCGCTGTTTTTGATCAGGGAACACTCCGAGGTTTTGCACCACATGACGAGCTGCTGTCATCGTGTTCACTTTACGCGACGATGTGGAACGTCCAGCAAAATGCTGCGGACTGGTCCCTGACAGACATGGAGGAATCCCATGCGTAATTTTCTGAAAAAATTTGCGGGCAATGACCTGCACACGCTCAATAAGGCAACAGTGTATGCCGTCGCAGAAGGACTTTGTGCTGGAGCGCCACTCCTTCTGCTCTTTGTTGTTCTCAAAAAAGCTCTGGACGAGAGTCTCAGTTTCTTTGACATCGCCCCCTACCTTGTTTTGCTGCTCATCTTTTTTGCAGCACAAACATTCTGCTCCATCAACTCAATACTGAACTCATGCTCTTTTGCGTATGGAACAGGGGCACGGCTCCGGCTCAAGATAGGAGAACACCTCCGGAAACTTCCTCTTGGCTATTTCAAAGAAGGGAAATCAGGAAACACCATTGAAGCGCTGCTTCTTGATGTTTTTAATGTAGAACTGGCATCGTCGACGATGTACAACAAACTGGCAACATCCTTCATCATTCCTGTTCTTGTTGCCTTTTTCATGTTCTGCATCAACACGAAGCTGACGCTTCTTATTGTTTCCACTGTTCCGCTTGCACTCTTCTTTTTTTATTTTTTCA
Source organism: Desulfobaculum bizertense DSM 18034 (assembly GCF_900167065.1). Lineage (NCBI taxonomy): Bacteria > Pseudomonadati > Thermodesulfobacteriota > Desulfovibrionia > Desulfovibrionales > Desulfovibrionaceae > Desulfobaculum > Desulfobaculum bizertense. The sequence goes on along the minus strand of NZ_FUYA01000002.1, from coordinate 317,836 downwards.
GAAAAAAAATCGATGCACGAAGCACAGCAATGCTCTCCTCGCACCGAAACTCTGCCTCGGCAATTCTTGAATATGTGCAGGGCATCCGGACAATCAAATCCTTTAACATGACAGGCCCTTCGTTCCAGCGTCTTGATGTGGCCCTTCGAGATCTTCGTGACCAGAGCTATTCTCTGGAAGCCACAATCGCCCCTCTTTCTGAGATTTATGCCTGCATAGCCTCGCTTGGTTTTCCTCTTCTGCTTTTCTTTGGAACCAGAATGTATGCCTCAGAAGAAGTCAGTCTGGCCGTTCTTCTTTTCTTTATGATTCTAAGCCTCAAGTTCTATCAGCCACTTATGGGCATTGCCCCATATTTTTCCATGATCCGGCACCTCTCCAATTCAGCACAAAACATCAACACTGTGCTGACGACTCCGGCGCAACCCGGGGAACTGACACAATTCTCAGCACAGGGACTGCCGATTCGTTTCGACAATGTGTCCTTTAGTTATGGGGACCGCCAGGTACTCCACGACATTCAGTTCGACGCCAAGCCCGGCACCATGACCGCCCTTGTTGGTCCCTCTGGAGCGGGCAAAACAACCATTTCCCATCTCCTTGCCCGTTTCTGGGATGTAGACTCAGGAAAAATAACCATAGGCTCCCATAACGTCAGAGAAATCGCCCCAGACGCTCTTCTCAGTCAAATGACTCTGGTCATGCAGGATACACAGCTCTGGAATGACACCGTGATGAACAACATCCGCTTTGGCAATCCTCAGGCAACAGATGAGGACGTCAAAGCAGCAGCCAAGGCGGCCCTCTGCCATGATTTTATCTGCCGACTGCCCTTGGGATATGACACAGTTCTGGGGGAAAACGGGTCTTCTCTTTCAGGAGGGGAACAAAAACGAATCGCAATTGCCCGTGCAATCCTCAAAGACGCCCCCATTGTTATTCTCGATGAAGCAACGGCGTCACTTGATCCCGAAAATGAGCATCACATCCAGCAGGCGTTTTCATCGCTTGCCAGCTCCAAAACTGTCTTTGCCATCGCCCACAAGCTTTCGACCATTCGAACAGCAGACCAAATCCTTTTCATTGAAAACGGACGCATTGCAGAACGAGGCAACTTTGAATCTTTGCTGGCTCAGGGTGGACGCTTCAAAACATTTTGGGATCTGCAACAGAAAGGACAGGGATGGAAAATCAGGAGGACAAAATGAGCACACCACAAACACATTCTCTTGCGGTATTGCTGGCCTCACAGATTTTGCAGGATGACATTGCCGAGCCTCCAACACTTCGAGAGCTTGCAAAAATAGTTGGCGTTTCCCACCCAAAACTGAATCAGGAATTTCGAAAATACTTTGGAACAACAGTATTCGGATATCTTCGAAAGCTTCGTCTTGAAAAAGCCAGAGAACTTCTTGTGGTCCACCACAGCAACGTCACAGAAACGGCTTTTCAGGTTGGCTATGAAAGCCTCCCCTCGTTTAGCCGAGCCTTTTCTCTTCATTTTGGACACTGCCCACGAAACGTTCTGAAGCAAACGCAGCCACGAAAAGAACCTCAATCGCCAGAAATCAAGGAGTGCCCTCATGTTTGAGTACACGTCGAAACGTTGCCGGAAATGCCTGTTGCAGGAAGATCCAAGCCGTGGCCTTCTTCTTGACGAGACAGGGCTATGCCCTCTTTGCCGCTCGTACCAGCCAGTCGAAAGAAACTGGGAAGCACTTGAAACTCGCTTCAACGAACGCGTCAACGCTCTCAAAAAGGGGGAAAAGTATGATGCTGTTCTAATGATGAGTGGCGGCAAAGACAGTGCGTACCTTGCCTACCTGCTGACCCAAAAAATGAAGCTGAATATTTTAGGCGTCACCATCGACAATGGGTTTGAATACTCAGAGACATTCGAAAAGGCAGAGCTGCTTGCCAAGGAAATGAATATAGACCACGAGCTTCTTCATCTTCCAGCCCACGACTCAAGCCGCTTTTATCGATTCCTGATTTCGACACCGGGCCTTATGGAAAAAGACTTTGGCCAAATTTGCCTGTATTGCGGGCGCTACCTTTTGGAAAGCGGGTGCTCTTTTGCTGAACAGCACAAGATTCCCGCACTCTTTGTTGGATATAACCCTGAGCAGCTTTTTGGCATGGGGAAAACACTGGAAATCGAAATCGATGCTTTGCGTCGCCAGCAGCAGAAAGCCATTGCTGGCCGCATTACCTACCTTTTCACCCAAATGGAGCACGAGGCGAAAAAGCATCAGGACAGGAGTTTCATCCCGCACTTTAGAGAGGATATCCAGACAGACGTCATTTGCCCGTTTCTCTACCTCCCGTATCGCCCGCAGGAAATCATGGAAACCGCCTTGCAGAAAACACGCTGGGAGCCGATTTCAAGCTTTGCATCAGAGCACTATATCGCCTCAGGCTGCAAGCTCCTCAAGCTGATGGCGGCGCTCGCCAAAATCAATCATGTTTCAAGCTATATGGATTATGAATTTTCAGCTCAGGTCCGTGCGGGAGAACTCGACCCCCACGAACTGAAAAAATATTATTCAGCGCTTGAAGAACCAGAGGAATTCTATCAGTCAGTTCTCCAACAGCTTGGCCTCGACTCCTCGCTTGAAACACTTGCCCAACTCCCCTTCCAGCGTTCCACACCATAAAAACAGCGCAGCAAAACATTCATGGACTTTGCAGCCTCAAAACACTTGCGCCAACCCCAAGCACACATAAAATCCCTGAGGGGTTGGCGTTTTTTAAATATTCCATTAAATCAAACAGCTGAACAGGTTCCACCTTTTTGCATTCTTTTCAAGCTGAGCATAAAATGCAGCTTGGCGGAAACACCTCTCGGAAGCCTTACGTGCCGGGGGTTCTGCACCGCCGCAGTCGCCCCCCCCCCCACGGGAGCGTGGATTGAAACCATTATACTGCTCACCTTTAATTTTAGAAATATCGTCGCCCCCCCACGGGAGCGTGGATTGAAACCGTCCTACACGATGACGACCGGGTGAAAAGCATGTCGCCCCCCCCACCTTTCCACATGGCAACGCGCACAAAAAATGGCCGATTCTCTCACTCAAAGAGGAGAAAATCGGCCACACTTGTCTCTATCGCAGGATTTTTATCTCTCAGAAGCATCTGAGAGGCGCCCCGCGCCGCTACATTTGAGGAACACCGTTCTTCCAGTCATTCCAGTGTGCAACAACGTGGTCCACAAACCTGATGCCAACCTTGGCCGCATTGTGGATTCCAGTAGAGAAACCGCCCGGATAGTTCCCCGGAGCGGGATCAAGGTGTTCCAAAGTGCTTTCATTCGGATTTCCCTGATCGAAGTTCACCGGTGTGCGCAAGCTAATCACACGATCAGCATGACCAAACTTTTTAATCACGTATGCAACAGCCATCCCTTCCATCTCTGTGATTGAATAGGTGCCAGCTCCATAAAGATCACAAATATACTGCGCTTCTCGAGAAAGCCCGGGACCGTGGAAAAAAGTATCCGAGCACAAGCTCGTACCAACGCCAACAAACGGGCTACGCTGCGCCGTTTTCTGAGGGTACTTCTGGCGATATTTCTTCGACTGCTCAGAGTCATCCAGCGGAGTGTCCTTGGTCAGTTCAAATGCTTTCGCAACAAGTGCAGGATTAATTTTCAGCACACGAACGTCTTCATACCCTTTGCGCGGGGAAAACAGCGGATCACCAGCGGGAACTTCGCCATATGCCCATCGATGACCAAGGTCATAGTCAACAAGCCAGTCAGACCAGAAAACAGAGGCAACCGTTCCAACGCTTGGCGGAGTGCCACCGCATCCGGTGATAATAAAATAGGTTTCGGAGAAATCAAAACGAGGATCTGCCAAAAGAGCAGTCATGGAAGAAGAACTGCGAACTTTGCCCATACCAAGAACAGAACCTGCCACCCCGTCCTTGTTTACAAACAAGGCCTTTTCAGCTCCGGCAACCTCAAACGCCTTGGCTTCTGTGAAGTATCTCTCATACCAATGCTGGAACTCACCTGCTCTATCGCCAGTGTAGTCTCCGATCTCAAACTGTGCCCCAATAAAAACACGGATTTTAACCTTTTCCTGAGCAGAGGCACTGCTCACACCGCAAAGCAATGTCGCAAGAGCCACCACGCATAAAATAACTCGCTTCATATCCTCTCCAAAAGCATCACAGAAATTATACAAACACCGTAATGAATCGCATAGAGCTGATTCGCACGGGACTCCTATCACAACGCCTTTTTGAAGTGAAGATAGGAATTTTTCTCTTTTCCTATAGAGAATGGTGCAAAAAGGGCTTCATATCCCAAGTGTACATATCACGCATCACAACTTTCCCCTTATAAATCGACACACACACAAAAGCAGACACATGGAATTCATTACAGACACAAGACTATTGCAATTCTTAACATTCTTTCAAAGCCTTTCCCATTCATAAAAAGAAGACCATTCATCACATCTTAATCAAAAGCACTGTATTCTTTCGCTTTTTCTATCAAATAATGTTTCCAATTTATTATATACTATATTTTCTAAAACACACCGCTAAAATGCTTCTCATAATAAAAATTATACCACAGACAAACAGAAAGAGACTCAATATCAGTTTGATAGACCCATAAAGGCAACTTCCAACCTCTACAAACCACAGCACCCCATTCTCTGAGTTGTGAATCATACTTTTCTCTTTTAATTCATACAATTTCACATCGTATCTTTACTCCATATACTTTGTTCTGTAACAAGGCCCCAAAAAAGGAGACCGTGTGAAACACCTCAGCTTAATATTTATTGGACTACTTATACTTCTAACACCATCTTTATCTTCTGCAGAAGATGAAGACCTTTTAGTTGTGCTCGATGTTCAAGAACGAAAAGTCGAAGCCAATGGGGAGTACATGAAAGGACTTACAGTCCTTCAAGCTCTTGATGGCACCGACAAAATTGCCATTCTAGGTGGCTCATTAGACGAAATACATAAATTTGTCTTTGAAATCCCTCGCGAAGAATTCCTTACGGCAATGAAAAAAGTCGTAGATTATTCTGTATTGAATATGACAGAGCCTAACGCTCATAATTATAAAGAAATTTATACTTTCGAAGGCGATAATTTCCTCGAACCCGGCAGTCCATATCCCCAGCTCTTTTCTATTCGCTGGCACGATGACCACGGAGTTCTGCGCTACAAAGAGTTAAACACCGATAGAACTATCCGCCGTCTGGTCGATGTTCACATCCAGCAGGGCTACACGCTCACCAATGCCTTAGTTGACAAAGAACTGTACAAAAGAGCCAAGGCCGCAGCGCTCAAAGAGCGCGAACTGGAAAAGAGGCCTTAATCCTCACCACACAGGACTTTTTGCTCTCAAAAACTTCAAACAACAATGAACGACGCGCCCCTAATGCGCACGACGCGTTTTCCCGCGTACAAAAAACTCACAGACACGTTTCATAAGTGTCCCCTCGTATTTTATCCCCATAAAAAAGGCCCCAGTCTCACGACGAGGGCCTCTTTTTCCATCATAAAATCTTACAGCTATACATGTGGCTTGTTTTTTCGGGCTGTCGCTGCCTCCAGTCCCTGCTGCGCATCTCTCTTGGCCTGTCCAAGCGACTCAAGTGCTCCAAGAGCCTGCCCTGCCATGCGTTTATAGCGACGGCTTTTTTCTGCAAGCAGGAGATGCTCCCGTGCTGAAGACCAGTCATTTCTCTGCCAGTACACAAGCCCGAGCATATACTGCGCAAGCCCAGTTTTTTCCTTCATCCGGACAGCCTGTTTCAAACTGTTCTCAGCCGCAGCATAACGGCGTGTCTTATATTCAAACTGCGCCTTGGTCATCCAGCGCTTGGCCGTCGGCTTTTGCTGCACGGCCTGCTGCATCATTGCCAAAGCTTTTTTGTCGCGCCCGGCAAAGGCATATGCCCGCGCCATTTTATCACACACCTTTGCAGGCGGGATTTTGGTATAGGACTGCTCAAGGCTTCGCATGGCAAGCAGGTGCGCACCAATGTAGGAATAAATCTGAGAAAGCGTCTCGCGCTCCTGACGGGAAGGGGCATGAATGCGGTATGCAATCTCAAGGGCTGCGGCAGCACCTCGATATTTCTTTTCCGCTATGCGCACCTGAGCAAGGAGCTTCCAGTACGGGACTTCGTCTGGTCGAACCCGAAGAAAGCGAATCAGCACGCCTTCGGCCTTTCCCCACTTCTTCTGGCTAACAAGGCTATGAGCCATAAGCTGAACCCATTCAGGCTTGGCAGAACGATCCGCAAGCAAGGGGTGCAAAATATGCTCAACCCGATGGTACTGCTTGTCATAGAAAAAGCAGACTGCAGCCTGATACACGAGACTTTGGTCAGGCTTTTTCATCAAAGGACCAGACCGCAAAAAAAGCTCACCAGCCTCAGCAAAACGCTCCTGCCGAAAACGAACAACACCAAGATTCATGCACAGCTCAGGGCTTTTTGGCTCTTTTTCCAAAGCCGCAGCATAGACCTTGGCGGCCTTTTTGAGGCGATCATGCGACATCAGCCAGTTGCCATACATCAGCGAACCCAAAGGATGCGGAGACGAAGACTCCTCGACATACTTCCGAAGAAGTGCCCCGGCTTTCTGGTCCTTGCCACTTTTCATGTACTGCTGCGCCTGCTGCAAAATTCGGCCAGATCCCGGCGACAGCGCTCGGGACCACTGTGCCTCGGCAACAGTCACCCACATCAGTACAAGTACAACAGCACAGACAAAACGATGCATATGCCCTCCCTAGTCTCTGTCAAACGCAATGGGAACGATGACAGCCCAGCGTACGGGTTTGCCATCTTTTTTACCGGGGCTGAATCGCCAGCGCACCAGCGTTGATCGAACCGCATCAGCAAAGATCTTCACATTGTCTCCGCCAACAATTTTCACAGCCGTAACTTGCCCTTTTTCGTTCACAGAAAGCCGAGCTTTCACGGTTCCACGAAGCCCCCGACGACGGGCCTGCAAGGGGTACTGCGGAGTCGGGCCAAAAATCAGCATAGGCCGATCGTCCAGATCCCCAACGCCAAAGCTTCCCCCGGCCAAAGCCGGTGCATGTGCAGCGGGCTTGACTGCGGCAACATTCACCGCAACACCTTGCGAGAGTTGCGGATTGATTTCAAACTCCGCGGGAGGCAAATCAATATCAACCTTGGGCTGCGTCACGGGCACAGGGGTCTCCAGCACGGGCTGAATAAAGCGCTCTGGGGTTTCCATTTGCTCTGGCTGATTCTGCTGAACCTCTTCTTTTTGAGGACGAGGAGTTTTCAGACTCGACAGTCGCACCCCGCCTTCAATCTCAGGGACAGCTTTCTCAATGTGAGGCACAGCCATAATCAGGGGCAAAATGAACAACAAACAATTGATGCCAAGCGCAGCAAGAGTCGCCAAGGCCCAGTTTGTCGCACGAGACGCACTCACTTTGGCCTCCGCGCTGCAACGCTCACGTTTTTTACCCCTGCTTCACGGCAGGCATCCAAAACCTGAATCAACACACCACTTTCTGCGTGACGGTCCGCAGCAACCATCACTGCGCCCTCTGGAGTTTCAGCAAGAAAATGCTCCATCCACGGACGCACAGAGCGAATGTCCATACTCCGACCATCCAGCCAGACAATGCCTTCGGCATCAACGCCGACCATGACACTCACGTTTTCTTTGCGCACAGCAGTATTCGCTACCGGACGCTCAACGTCGACGCCTGATTCTTTGACAAAGCTTGTGGTTACGATGAAAAAAATCAGCAGAATAAAGACCATATCAATAAGCGGTGTCATATTGATTTCCGAAGAACGGTGACGCTGTCGCCTATATGGAGAATACGCACTCATACCGCCACCTCCGAACTAATCGCTCGCTCAACCCGACTCAAAAAAATCTCCATCTTGCGGCGAAGCTTGAGAGCCATGCGGAAAAGGATGCCGCCAGCTACCATTCCCGGAACCGCGACCATCAGACCACTCTGCGTTGTGATCAGCGCCTGAGAGATACCTCCGGCAAGCCCCTTGGCGTTACCTGTCCCAAACTCGGCAATGACATCAAAGGTATCAATCATGCCAGAAACGGTTCCCAAAAGGCCCAGCAGCGGTGCAACTGCGGCAAGAACAAGAATAGTAGGGATACCCTTGGAAATGCGCCCAGCATGCCTGTCCACAAGCACCCGACTCAGCTCAAGGTCCAGCTCTTCGCTACCGGAGCGACTCCGCAAGTAATCATGTGCCAGCGAATGCTGCCAGCCACTTCCCCGCTTTTCCAAAACATCCTGAACAGGACGTTCCTTATGTAGAAGCGGATAGAACTCGCGCACCTTCATAAAAACAAGCCACCACATCACCAGCGACAGCAGAAGAATGGGAAGCATAACGCCTCCCCCCTCTGCCAAATGGTGCAGTATCTGCGTCAAATAGCTCATTCTCGACCTCCAGCAGCAACCAGACGGGCAACAAGGGTTGTGCCCTTCTCTTCCATGTCTGCAACAATGCGGTCGACTTTCCGCTCCAGGAAATGATGCATCAGAGTCAGGGGCACCGCGACGGCAAGGCCAAGCTGAGTAGTAATCAGCGCTTCAGAAATACCGCCAGACATCAGTCGGGGATCGCCCGCGCCAAAGACCGTAATGACCTGAAAGGTATTAATCATGCCGGTAACGGTACCAAGAAGACCAAGAAGAGGAGCAACAGCAGCAAGGATGTTCATGGTTGGCAGATACCGCTCAAGGAGCGGCAACTCCTGAAGAATTGCTTCCTGCAAGCCTTTTTCCATGCTGACAAGCGTACCGCCAGAATGCAGAATAACGTGACTCAAAACACGGCAGGTCGGAGTGCTTCCCTTTGTTCCAAGGCAGGATGCGCATTTGTCACGATTGCCGCGGCCAGCCCAGACAAAGGCTTTTTCCATCTTGCACTCAGGGCACATGCGGATGCGCCACAGCGTCCAGAAACGCTCTGCGGCAATGCCAAGACCAATGAGACCAGCAAGCAGAATCGGCCATACAAGGAAGCCACCATTTTCAAGAGCCAAAGCAAAGCTGCTTTTCTTTTCAAAACGCTTGAAGACTTCGCCCCCAGAAAAATCAACAGGCGCGTCAATGCGCTTTCCCTGCACAAAATCTTTAAGAGCGCCTACGGAACCATTCAGGTCACCCGACACAGCTTCGAGCATCCCGCCAGCCGCAGGCCGCAAAAAGCCTGCTCCATCCGAAGAAACAAAGCCCGCAGTCAATGTACCAAGGCGTAAAATCGTTCCGTTATGCTCGGAACCATCCTCCCCAATCCACATTCCTTTGCGCTTTGTGACCTCTCCAGAAGATGCCATTGCAGCAAAGCTCATTCTGGAAAGCGACTGAATTCCACTCAGCCCCGGGAAATGCCCCGAATCAAGGAGCGCAGACAAGGCCACAAGCTGTTCTGGGTTTTCTGCGGTTGCCGGACTCATCAGCGCCCGCTCCTTGAGCTGGCGAGCCGCGCCACGGACAGAACCTGAGAGCAGATCCATTTCTGCTTTTCGACTCTCAAGCTGCTTGCGCAGGGTAAGCTCCTGAGCCGTCAACTCTTCAAACTGAGCCATAAGCTTTGCATGATGAGCCTTTCGTCTGGCTCGTTCAGCCCGCATTTCCGCACGCTCTTTTCGAAGCTCCGCACGCTGCTGCTGAATCGCTTTTCGCGTTAGCAATGCATCAGACTGTGTTTCAGTCCTCAGTTTTTTGACCGAGTTCAGCGTGTTTGACCACGCCTTTCCGTCCGCTTTCTGGGCATCAGCAGCAAAAACTGAACTCGACAAAAAACACAATGTGCACAGGCACAGAATCAATTTTTTCATTTGTCTGCACCTCCAAGAGGAAGCGCAACAAGCTCTGTAAAGCGCTTCTGGTCAATCATATTCTGCAAGTGTTTGATGGCATCAGTGGAAGAGTTTGGGAGCATGGTATATTCCTTGAGTTTCTTGTCATAGATTCCGGAATGCTCTCCATCTGGAGTCAGGCAATAGAGGCCAAGGCGACCAGCACGGACCAGCGTCACATGCGTCTCCTTGCCGTCCAGCATGACCAGTGCAGACTGTGTATCCGCGCTTTGTCCATATCCAAGCTCTGCATCTATTGCCTCAAAAACCCGCCGCAGCTTTTCACCCAAGGCAAGACTGTGGTCATCAAGCGTCTGCTCAAGGAACTGCACCCGGCGCTGTCGCTCTTCTGGCAAAAAAGGTAAATCCGACTTCACAAAGGCAGAGAAATTCTCAACCATCTCATACAGGAATGGCTCCAGCCCGTTTTCAATCTTTTTCAACTCAGCCTGAACCCGCTCCAGCTCGGCAATTTTGCCCTGCATGTCCCGCACGTATCTAGAATATTTCTTCTCCTGAAATCCCAGCCACATGTTTTCATTTTTCAGCTGGCGCAGTTCTTCGAGAATTTGCGCTTTCTCACCCTGCCACTTCGCATTATCCTTTTGGGCGGCAATCTCAGTTCCAATGGCGTCCTGCACAATGTGTTCTGCATCAGCAGGAGAAGCCAACACAGTTCCGGACTGCGCCACGAGAAGCGCTCCCAGCACTGTCCCGACGAGTTTTTTGCATAACTGCTGTCTCATTCCTCAATCCCTTATATTGCCTCGCGCAGCCTTTCCGATTCACCAGAAAAGCTGCCACAGGCGTTTGCAGCCTGAACAAGCTGTTGTGTGTATGGATGCCGTGGGCGCAAAAACACATCCTGCGGCGCCCCAGACTCAACAATTTTCCCCTCACGCATAACCAATACCCGGTGGCAAAATGCCTGAGTCAGATGCAGGTCATGCGTAATAAACAAATATGAAAGCCCTCGCTCACGCTGGAGCTTTCGCAAAAGGTCAATCACCTGAAACTGTACGGTACGGTCCAGTGATGACGTTGGTTCATCCAGCAAAAGAAGGCGCGGCTTCAAAACAAGAGCGCGAGCTATGGCAATCCGCTGACGCTGACCACCAGAAAACTCGTGTGGGTACCTGTGACGCGTTTCAGCATCCAGACCGACTTCCTCCAACGCCGCACAAACCCGCGTTTCCGCCTCCTCCCTGCGGAGCTTTTCGTGCGCCCACAGTCCTTCGGCAACAATGTCTCCAACGCTCATACGCGGGCTCAGGGAACCAAAAGGATCCTGAAAGACAACCTGAAACTTCTTTCGCATGGGGCGCAGGTCTTTTTCTGAAAGAGACGAAATGTCCTGTCCGGCAAACTGAATCTGCCCTTCACTTTTCTGCAGCCGCAAAAGCGCCATTCCAAGAGTGCTCTTGCCTGAGCCAGACTCACCAACAAGGCCAATGCACTCCCCCTGACGAATATCCAGAGAGACTCCATCAACGGCTTTGACGTAACTCCGAACCCGCCGCAGCACCCCCGTATTCACGGGGAACCACACCCGCATCTCACGGGCTGTCAAAACGGAAGGAGCCACAGGAGAAAGCTCTACAGGCTGACCATGAAGTCCTGCCCCCAAAAGCTGCCGGGTATACGCATGTTTTGGGGCAGAAAAAATTTGCTCAACGCCCCCCTGCTCAACAAGCATCCCGTCGTGCATAACGCACACCCGGTCTGCATACTGCCGCACCAGCCGGAGATCATGACTAATGAACAGCACGCTCATTTTGAGCTGGCGAGTGAGGCGAGCCATCAGCTCCAGGATTTGACTCTGCACAGTCACATCCAGAGCTGTTGTCGGCTCATCCGCAATAAGAAGTTGTGGTTCTCCGGCCAGAGCTGCCGCGATCATGACACGCTGGCACTGGCCACCCGACAGTTCATGTGGATATGCACCACAACGCTGGGCCGCATTGTCGATCCCTACAAGCCTCAAAAGCTCAAGACATCGGGCTTTTGCCTGCTGCCCAGAAATTCCCTGCTGCCAGAGCAGCGTCTCACAAATATTTTTCTCAATGGTGTGCAAGGGGTTCAGGCTGGGCCGAGGCTCCTGAAAAACCATCGCAGAAACAGCTCCACGGATACGGCGCAACTCCTGCGGACTGGCACTCAGGACATCCATCCCGTCGAGCACAACCGAGCCACCTGTCAGTTGCGCTCCCGGTGGCAAAAGGCCCATGACAGACTTTGCCGTAAGGGATTTTCCTGAACCAGACTCACCGACAAGGGCGAGGGTTTCTCCGGGATGAATATCAAAAGAGACATCCCGGACAGCCTGAGTTTCTCCAAAAGAAATGCCGAGGTTCTGAACAGAAAGAAGAGAAGACGTCACAACGAGGAACTCCTGTTTGGGTCAAGAGCGTCTCGCGCTGCTTCACCAATGAACACAAGAAGCGTGAGTAAAAGAGAAAGTACACAAAACGCCGAGAGACCTATCCACGGTGCGTGGAGGTTCGCCTTTCCCTGTGCAAGCAGTTCTCCAAGGGATGGAGAGCCTGCGGGCATGCCAAAACCAAGAAAATCCAGAGAGGTCAGCGTCCCGATTGCGCCATTGAGCAAAAACGGAAGAAAGGTCAGCCCTGCCACCATTGCGTTTGGCAAAATGTGGCGAAACATGATTGTCCTGTCCCTAATGCCAAGCGCCCGGGCAGCGCGGACGTAGTCGAGATTTCGCCCACGCAAAAACTCTGCCCGAACAACACCAACCAGAGACATCCAGCCAAAGAGCAGCATGATGCCAAGAAGCCACCAAAAACCGGGCTGAATCATGTCGGAGAGAATAATCAGAAGGTACAGCACAGGCATTCCAGACCAGATTTCCATAAAGCGCTGAGTCACAAGGTCGACCTTGCCACCGTAATAGCCCTGAATGGCTCCGGCACAAATCCCAACAACGGAACTAAAGAGTGTCAGAAGCAGGCCAAACAGCACGGAAATTCGGAAGCCATAAATCAGACGCGCAAGTAAATCTCGGCCCTGATCGTCTGTGCCGAGCCAGTGGTGCACCGAGGGCGGAGCTGGAACAGGAACGGTCAGCGAATAGTCAATGGTGTCATCCGCAAAATGAATCAGGGGCCACAGGGCAAAGCCCTTTTCTTTGATATTTTTGGCGATGTACGGGTCGCGAAAATCCGCAGGAGCATCAAAATCGCCTCCAAACGTCGTTTCTGCGTAGTCCTGCACAACAGGGAAAAAAGCCTGCCCTTCATACCACACAAAGAGCGGCCGATCGTTGGCAAGAAACTCTGCCCCCAGAGAGCAGCTCAGAAGAATGGCAAAGAGCACCAGAGACCAAAAACCTCTCCGATTCTGCCGAAATAGGCGCAAACGGCGAAGAGTCAGAGGGGAAAACTTAAACATTGCTCCCCCCCTGCTTCTCAAAGCTAATGCGCGGATCAATAAACATGTAGGTCATGTCGCTTATAAGCTTTGTGACCAGCCCTATCAGGGTAAAAATATACAGCGTTGCAAACATCACAGGATAATCCCGCTGCATGGCTGCTTCAAAACCAAGAAGTCCAATTCCGTTCAGCGAAAAAATGACCTCAATAAGCAGCGAGCCAGTGAAAAACATATGCACAAATGCGGCAGGAAATCCTGAAATGACAATCAGCATAGCGTTTCGAAAAACATGACCATATAAAACTCGGTTCTTTGTCAGGCCCTTAGCTTTTGCTGCCGTGACATAGAGCTTCCCGATCTCGTCCAAAAATGAATTCTTGGTGAGCATGGTCAACGTCGCAAAGCCCCCAATCACCATTGCCGAAATGGGCAAAATCAGATGCGACACATAGTCACGAAGCTGCCCCCATGTGCTCATCTGCTCAAAGCCCGGCGACACCAGCCCTCGCAAAGGAAACCATTTGAAATAGCTTCCTCCAGCAAACAGCACGACCAAGACAATCGCGAAAAGAAAGACAGGGACAGCATTCCCAATGACCACAGCAAGCCCAGTCAAGGCATCAAAGCGGCTCCCGTTATGAACGGCCTTTTTGATGCCAAGCGGGATGGACACAAGGTAGATAATCAGCGTGCTCCAAATCCCAAGAGACATGGACACGGGCAGGCTATCCGCCAAAAGTTCAGTAACGCTTCGCCCCTTGAAAAAGCTGTCTCCAAAATCAAAACGAATGTAGCGCCACAGCATATCCACAAAGCGCTGCCACATCGGTTTGTCAAAGCCGTACATCTTTTCCACATCGCGAACGAGTTCAGGAGAAATGCCCCGGTATGAGCTTCCTGTCCCCGCTCCGGATTCTTCGAGGGAAACAGTTCCCACACCATCGTCCGTGCCGCCGTTAATCCTGTCCATCAGCTCTGGAGAATCGCCAGACATCCGGGCGAGGAACTGGTCAACTGGCCCTCCGGGAGCGGTCTGGATAACAAAAAAATTCAGGGCAAGAATGCCTAAAAGTGTCGGAATCACCAGCGCAAGACGCCGAATAAAATAGGAACTCATTGCTGTGCCCCAGAAAAGCCTGCGGCCTGAATCCGGGCATCTCCCTCAGGAGAAAACCACCAGCTAAAGAGATCTGTTCCCCGCGAAGGACGAAGCTTCGGCATTCCAAAGCGATCCCAGTAGGCAATGCGATCAATGGGGCTATACCAGCCCGGAACAACATAGGCTTCCCAGAGAAGTACACGGTCCAGTGCATGAACCGCAGTCAGAAGTTCATCCCTGTTCTGAGCGCCGATAACTTTGTCGACAAGCCCGTCCACAACGGGATTCTGAATCCCTGCAAGGTTTCTTGTCCCCGGAGTTTTGGCCGCCGAACTTGTCCAGAAGAGCCGCTGCTCACTTCCCGGCGAATCAGACTGGCGCATAACCCCAACAACCATGTCGTAGTCATACGAACGGATACGGCGAATATAGCGGGAGGAATCAGCCAGAGAGACATGCATGGTAATGCCAAGCCGCTTCAAATTCTTCTGGTATGGCAGAACCACCCGCTCCATGCTGGGAGAACGCAATAGCATTTCAAACTCAAAGCTTTTCCCCTGAGCATTCCTCAACACTCCGTCCCGCAAGGTCCAGCCCGCTTCACGAAGAAGCGTGAGGGCCTTGCGCAGCTGAGGACGAATGCGCCCGGAGCCATCGCTTTTGCTCAGGGTAAACGGGCTTACAAAAAGCTCCTGAGGAAGTGCGCTCCGATACGGCTCCAAAAGGGAAAGCTCTTTCCCCTGTGGAACGCCAGAGCTGGCAAATTCAGAATTACTAAAAAAGCTTAGACAGCGTGCGTACTGCCCATAAAACAAAGCCCGGTTTGTCCACTCAAAGTCAAACGCGAGTCCAAGAGCCTGACGAACTTTGCGATCAGCAAAAAGAGGACGACGGGTGTTCATCACAAAACCCTGCATTCCTGACGGACGAGTGTGACGAATGGCCTCTCTCTTCAAAAGTCCGGCGTCCACCGCAGGACCAACATATTCCTCGGCCCACGACTTCGCACTGCTCACCATCTGAAAATCAAATTCACCACTCCGAAATGCCTCGCCAGCAACAGTTCTGTCCCGGTAGTAATCAAAACGGATACGATCGAAATTAAAACGTCCCGCATTGACAGGGAGGTCTGCACCCCACCAGTCTTTGACCCGCTCATATTCAACGCTGTAGCCAGTGGATGAGCGTTTCACTACATACGGGCCGCAGCCCGGCGCCTGCTCAAGAGTCGGTTTCGAAAAATCACGGCCTTTCCACCAGTGCGCGGGCAAGACTGGGAGCTGCGCCGCAACAACCGGAAGCTCCGGATTTTTTGCATCGGCAAGCTCAAAGCGCACGGTATGCGCATCACGTGCAGTCACACGCACAATTCCCGCATAGTATTTGCGATACATGGGACTGCCCTTGTGCATAAGGGCATCAAAGGAAAAAACCACATCCTCTGCGCTCACGGGATGCCCGTCAGAAAAACGTGCACGTGGATTGAGATGGCACAGAAGTGTTGCCCCGCCGTCCACAAGCTCGAATGAGCTGGCAACATAAGGGTACTGGGTAAACGGTTCATCCCGGGACGAGGTCGTCAGCGTTGCATTCACCAGTCCAATTCCTGCCGCAGGAATCCCACGGGCAACATAGGGATGAAAGCTATCAAATGTTCCAATGCTCGCGAGCCGGAGTTGTCCTCCTTTGGGAGCATCGGGATTTGCGTAGGGGAAATGCTGAAAATCAGACGAAAGCTGCGGGGCCTTTCCAAGGGTTAGGGCAGAAAGGACCTTTGCCTCGCTAGACTGCGGATAAAAGCCCAAAAGTCCTAAACCTAAAAACACAAAACACACGACCCGAAGTCGTCGTAACAGGCTCATAAAATACGTTCTCCAACCACTAAAATTCGAGCTGCGAATCAGCCATGTTTAGGAGAACTCTTATTCGAGATTGAATTTCAAAGTCAAGATCAATCGATAATGAAATTGAATTTCATTCTTGACGAGGAATGCCCATTCAACTACTCGTTCTTCGAACACACTCTCAAATTGAACGGACGGATGGATACATGACTCATTTACCACAATGGAACCAGAAACGATGGTGCATCGTGAGTCTGGCGATACTTTGCGCAGGTGTTATGATCGCTTACGCAGGAAGATCACAAGCTCATGCAGCACAAGCTGAGCACCATAAGCAAGAAGCCTTTTGGCTCAACGGTTCATGGCCACACGAAGGTTCTGACCTTTCTCCACACCCAAGCGCTGTTTTTGGACGACTTGATAACGGATTCCGCTATGTACTCCTGCACCATGACACCCCCAAGGGACGAACGGTCATGCAGCTCGATGTGCAGGCAGGTTCACTCATGGAACGGGAAAATGAGGCAGGCATTGCCCATTACATGGAGCACATGGTTTTTAATGGCTCCACGCACTTTGCTCCGGGCAAACTTATCACTTATTTCCAAAAAAATGGCATGAGCTTTGGCGGAGACACCAATGCTCATACAGCAATGCAGGAAACAGTCTTCAAACTGAACCTGCCGCAAAATTCCAATGAAGAAATCCAGAAAGGCCTCACCGTTCTTTCTGATTTTGCCCGTGGTGCTCTCATCCTTGAGCAGGAAGTCAGCAATGAGCGCGGCGTAATTCTGGAAGAAAAAACCGCTCGCGATACAATTCAGTCCCGCGCTCGCCAGCGCAGACTAGACCGCGTATATGGCGGAACCCGCTTCACGGACCCCACCATTGGCAAAGAACAGATTATTCGCGGGGCAAACGCCAAACTCCTCCGCGGCTTTTACGAAGCCTGGTACCGTCCGGAGCTGACTGTTCTGGTCATGGTTGGCGATTTTGATCCTCACAGCATTGAGCCACTTGTACGATGGACCTTCGCAGACTTTCGCGCCAAGGCTCCACGCCGAGAGGTTCCACAGTGGGGAGACATCTCCTCCACCTCTCCAGTGGCCTTTTATGATCCCAAGTCTGGAAGCGCTCCTCTTGTCATGGTTGAACGGCTTCACCCCCGTCATCGCCCACAGGACAGCGTTACGCTCCAGCGACGGGAACTGGCCGAGCAGCTTGCGGCCAAGATACTGCGAGACCGCCTGATGACCCTTTGCGCCTCTCCAAAGGCTCCGGCCCTCAAGGCATTTTCGCGCATCTCCATGCCATTTTCCCAGTTCAAAAATGCTGGAATGATGGCCATGCCCAAAAACGGCGACTGGAAATCCGCCCTCTCCCTGCTGGAAAATGAACTTCGCAGAGCCACGACATATGGCTTTACTGAGCAGGAATTCCAGCGGGCAAAGCAGTTCTTTATGACGGCGATTCGCCGCAACATCATGCACGAAAAGGCTGAATCTTCGCAAAGCATCGCCGAAGAAATCATCGCCTGCCTCAATAGCGGGCGAGTCTACCAGTCTGCCAAGCAGTCAATGGCCCTTTATGCTCCCATGCTCAAAGACATGAGCAAAGCCGAAGCCGAAGGCGCACTGAAACGCCTGTGGAGCACAGGAAAACATGTTGTTTCCCTCACCGGACTCCCCATTGCGTCTTCCACACCAGAAAAAACCGTGCTTGACGTCTGGAATGCCGCGTCTAACGTGCCAGTTTCAGCATGGAAAGAGCACGTTGCCCAGCCCTTCCCGTACCTGAAAGCATCGTCTCATGTGGCACAGGTCACAGCGCAGGATGAGCACAGCGAACTTCCAGAAACATTCGCTTTCCGCCACGTAGACTTTGACAATGGCATGACGCTTTACATGAAGCCAAGCACGGTGGAAAAACGCCGCGTCGAGCTGAGCCTCATGTTTGGGAGAGGCCTTAATGACCTGACACCCCGAGAACAGAAAATGGCGCAGCTCGTCAATAAATGCGTCGCCATGACAGGTCCCGGCAAGCTGACTCGGGTTGAATTCATGCAGGCCCTTGGAGGCAAAAGCATCCAGCTGAATCTTGGAACCCGGGCAAGCAGCCATGTCATTGCAGGGTCCAGCCTGAACAAGGATTTGCCTCTGCTGCTCCACGGCATGCGATCTATCCTCCTCGACCAGCATATCCGCCAGTCAGATTTCGATTCCGCTCTTTCGCTCTTGCAGAGTGAAGAAACAGACCGCACCGGAACCGCTTCCGGCCTGATGCGTAGCAAAGGTTTCCCCTTCATGTCTGGTGGAGTCATCGTTCCGGCGCTGACATACAAGGAAGCCCAGCAGTTCACGCTGGCAGAGCTTCAGGATTTCCTGAAAAAGGAGCTGGCAACAGGCAAACTGACATTCACTGCTGCTGGTGACTTTGCTCCTGATGCCCTCCAGAAACAGATTGGTCAGATTTTTGGAGATCAAAAGCGAGCTGCATATGTGTCCACGGCACAGTTCAGCAACAGCTTCCCGGCGGGACAGCATGTTCAGGCCCGCCTCACAGGAGAACTCCAGCAGGCAGGTGTTCTTATTGGCTACGCCATTCCCGGCCCGGCTTCTGAAACAGCTCAGGCAGATGACCCTGCACTCCTGCGAGAAATCCGCTACAGCATCCTGACCAAAGTTCTTTCGGACCGGATGCGTATCCAGATTCGGGAAAAGCTCGGAGCTGCATATTCCCCCTTTGCATTCAGCTGGACCCGTCCGGACTTTGCCCCGTACGGAATCATATGCGCCTATGCCACCACAGACGCAGGCAAAGAGCAGCTTGTCAGCACAGAAGCTCAGCGCATTCTTGATGCCGTTGCAGATTCTGGAATCACTCAGGATGAGCTTGACCGTGCCCAGCGGCAACTCCTTGCGGCCCGCATCAATGCACGAAAAAAGCTGTCATTCTGGAGCATGCTTTTGCAATCAGAATCAACCCTGCGCAAAGGGACAATGGCTCGCCAGCCCCTGCGCGAAAAGATCATTAAAAAAAGCACTGTGGACGACATGAACACTCTTGCAAAAGAGCTGTTCTCTTCATCTCGTCGCGCGCAGTTCACAGTACTTCCCCAGAAATAAAAACAAAAAGCTCCAGCCAGGCATCATGCTCGTCGAGCAATTGTGCGGCTGGGGCTTTTTTTAGGGCTTAATTGAAAAAGAATTTCATTTTCATACATAAGCCAAAGTTTCACGACAAAGAAGGATAGAGAAGGAGCACGTTTTGAAACGGAAGAGAAGACACAGCAAACGAATCAGAGAAGCTATCGCAACCCTCGCCCTGATTCTGGCCTTTTCTGCAACAGGCTTTGCACAGGAACCACAAGCCGCGCAGCCAGAAAAAGAAGACAACGTCATTGTTCTCGACAAGGTCGAGGTCAAGGCAGCACCACATGAGCAAGGCAAAATCGTCATCGATCGCGACAAACTCGACAAGCTTCCTAGCGCAACAGGAAGCATTACAGAAAGCTTGCGAATCCAGTCAGACATCCAGTTTGACGAAAGCTTTGGCAGCTCACTCCAGGGCGGTGAAATTGCACCACCTGAAATATCCATCTCTGGTGCAAAGCCCTATGAAACCCGGTTCAACATCGATGGTCTGGGGATCAACAACTATATTTCTCCAGAAGGATTCAGCAACAGCCCCACAGGCTTCCCTTCGGCGCCAGCCCAGAGCATGTTCATCGATACAGACCTTATAGACAGCATCAAGGTGTATACCAGCAACATCCCAGCCAAATACGGCTCATTCACTGGTGGTGTTGTTGATGCCAAAATCAGAGATCCCAAGAAAAAATTGGGGGGCAAGCTGAGCGCACGGCACACCCGTGACAAATGGTCAAACCAGCGCCCCAATGACAATGACGACTTTGAACTGTCTTCGAATCCGGAAAATCAGCCATTTTTCAGCAGATATGACGGTTCAGTGTCCATTGATGTCCCGCTGTCAGAATCCACAGGCGCACTTTTGGGATACACCATTCAGCATTCAACCATTCCCCTGCACTACATGGACGACATGAAAGACCAGTATAGGGCGAATGAAAACTTCCTCGCAAAACTTGTTCACGACTTTGATTCCGAAACCTCAGCGGACATCAGCTTCTTGTACAACCCATACAAGGCAGACAACTTTACGGCGAGCAGCAAGGATTCTGAATACCAAAACTATAAAAATTCCATGAGCCTCGCTCTTGGTTTTGAAAAGAAACTTGATCTGGGCAAGCTTGAGCTTCGCGCTGGTTACAGCGAAACCGAAAACAGGCGTGAAGCAGAAAACAACGTACACACCACATGGACAAAGCTTCATGGGACATCAACCCAGTGGGGGAATGAGACCCGTAACGCCAAAGAAGGCGGTTTTGGTGACTCTGAAACAACCCAGAAAGCCTTTTCGTCCAGTGCCGACTTCACCACAACCGAGCTTGAGCTGGGGCCAACAACGCACACGTTCAACATGGGCGTCAGTCTTGAAAATGTTTTTGGTACGTATGCCTACCTTGATGACAGAACGGCTTATTATGCTCCCAAGAATTCCAGCATTGTGAAGGATAATGGACAGGGGGGAGTCATCCCCGGCGAGCAGTACACCATGCTGAAAAGTGAAATCGACAGCAGCAACGGAAGCGCCAATATGAACCTCCTTGCTGCCTACCTCGATGACACACTCACCTTTGGCCGCCTGACGCTTCGCCCCGGCCTTCGCGTCTCCTACGATGACCTTCTGGAAAACACGAATCTTGAGCCTCGTCTGTTCACCAGCTTCGATATCCTTGGTGATGGGAAATACACACTGACAGCCGGTGCAAACAGATATTACGGAGCACCAATCATGTCGTATGCTCTTCGGGACATGACCCCGACGACCTATTACATGCGCACTCTCAACTCCAGCACCGGAGAGCTGTCTGACTGGCGAAAAACCCGCACAACGGGAACAAAAGAATACAATCTGGGAGAGATGGACACACCCTACTCTGACGAAATCACCCTTGGAGCTTCTGCCGAAGTCCTTGGTGGCATTGCCAGCTTTGAATACGTCAACCGCAAGCATCGCGACCAGTTTAGTACATCCATAATTCGAGACGGCGGCGACACATCCTACATCCTGTCTAACCAAGGCCGCACCGACTACGAGGGATACACTCTGAAATTCGCTAAAAATATTAACGAAAATCACTGGGTCTCTCTGAGTGCAACCTACTCCGAAAAAGAGACAAACTTTGCGGACTACGCTGACCAGAGCCTTGAGAGCGGTATTGCAGGCTATGACTTCTCCAAAGTCTATTACGACGGAGAACTCATTAACCGTACAGATCTTCCGGCAGAAGCCTTCAATCGACCGTGGGTCGTGGCCTTTGTCTACTCCGGAAAATTCTTTGACCGCCTGACCTTTACCAACACGACCCGCTTTGCCTCCGCCATGACCACGCTCGTCAAAAAAGGCAAGTACACCGATAACGACGGAGTGAATTACTACAAATACGAAAAGTCCAACATCGACCAGCTCGTGACCTTTGACTGGCAGCTTGATTACGAAGCATGGAAGTACAAAAACCAGCTTCTGACCTTAAATCTCTCCGTCATGAATGTCTTTGATGCCACATCCATTGTGGACCGGGACGGCAACAAGGTAAACGGCCGCCAGTTCTGGGCGGGTGCAACGTACGAGTTCTAATATGACACAGGAAACCGTTATATCCTGCCAAAACCTCAAGCACAGCTATGGAGAAAAACACGTTCTCAATGGTCTGAACTTTGAGGTCCAGTCTGGCGGCATTTTCGGGCTTCTGGGAAAAAACGGCGCAGGGAAAACCACCACAATTAATATTCTGATGGGCTTCCTGCGCCCCCTTTCCGGGGCCTGCACTGTTTTGGGAGAACCAAGTAACGCCATCTCACCGCAAACCCGACGCGACATTGGCCTGCTGCACGAGCGTTTCATTCAGTATGATTTCATGAGTATTCAGGAAATTGAACGCTTTTACTCACAGTTCTACCCTCGCTGGGAACACGATGTGTTCTACGATCTCGTAGGCCGTCTTGACGTCCCCAAAACCCGACGAATATCCCGCATGTCCTGCGGCCAGCGCTCTCAGGTCGTGCTTGGGCTTATCATGGCCCAGAACCCCAAGCTTATGCTGCTGGATGACTATTCAATGGGGCTTGATGTCGGGTACCGAAGGCTTTTTCTTGAGTTCCTTCAGGAATACGTACGAGAACGAGGCACAACAGTTCTTGTGACTTCGCATGTTGTTCAGGATCTCGACAAGCTCATCGATCAAATGATCATTATTCAGCACGGGAAAACCCTTGTTGCAGGCTCAAAAGACACATTCCTCTCGTCTTTTCATCACTACAGCCTGCCCCACTCCCCACAGACAGAACGCCTTGTTTCGAGTCAGAGGATCGCCAATGTTGAGCACAGCCGGACCAGAACTCATGTGTACACATATCTCTCAGCTCTGGAATTTGGCGAGCGTATCGAACGCCTTGGCCTCTCTCGTGAGAGCATCTCCGAAACACCAATGGATTTCGAAGATGCGTTTATAGGAATTACCGGAAAATATTAACGAACGAACGGCGTCCTTGCCCACCCCGAAGGATTCGAAATGCTTTCTTCACTTGCATACAAGGAATGGCTCAAGCTGAGATATGTTTTCTGGGTCCCGTTCCTTTTTATCGCTCTTGCCCTTGGTGATGCCCTCATCACCTTTCGCCATGTCAACGAAATCATTGGGCCGCTCATGCTGTGGCTTGATGCAGTCTTTTACGACAAAGTGTTCTTTGATTCCCTGCTTCCAGCAGGAGTTTTTTGTGGCATCTGGACTGCACTTTTTCAGTTTGTCCCAGAATGCCAGGGAAAACGTCTTCGACTGCTGTTTCATCTTCCAGTCCGGCACCGCGTCAGCCTCTACTTTATCATTTTTACCGGCCTTCTCATTTGCTCGGCGGGCCTTCTCGTCAGCCTTGGCGGACTCAGCCTTCTTGTTGCGCATTATCTGCCCAGAGAAATGGTCATCCGCTCCGTACTGACAGCCTTGCCATGGATGCTCGCAAGCTACCCGGCATACCTTGGAACGGTGCTTCTTATTGTCGAACCTCTCTGGACCAGAAAATTCCTTCTTGGCATCCTCACGGCTCTCTTTTTGAAGCCCTTTTTTGCATCCGAAATTCCGGGAGCCTATCAGCACAGTATTCTGTCTTTTGCCCTGCTCACGCTTCTCTGGCTTTTCCCGCTGGATGTTCTGGCAAACAGATTTAAAAGAGGTGCACGATGGTAAATATTTCTCGACTGTGCACGCTTCTGCTAACGGTTGCAGTTCTTGCCAGTGCTCTTCCATCACTGTATTCACGCGCAACCACGGTCAAGTCTGCCGCCCCTGTTCTGTTCTACAGTCCCATTAAGGACATGTTCCTTATGCAGCGAAGCTCAGAAAAGGGGATGGAGCGCTATACGGAAACTGGAGAGCACCTCAAGTACAAAGATTACTGCCGCGCACTCCCCTTTATGTTTCATGGCAATCTTGCCAAATGGGGAGAATTTCCCGCAGAGGTTGATGGAACGCCTGTAGACACAACAATTGCCCGCCGCGAGCTTCAGTTCGTCCGGATACTTCCCCGAGACGTGTACACCCCAGAGCCTCCACTCCAGATGCTCTTTGAGGCCGAACCCGACGTTGCGCACCTTGAGTACCCTTCAGACATGTTCCGATACAGCTCCGACGGCGTAGAGTTCATTCAGACCGCAGACAATACTGTCCTGCCCCAAAAATCTGCCGAGTTTAGCACGGCACTTCACAAAGCAGGCGTCACGTTTCCCATACAAAAGACAGGAAGCAATCCTACGAACCAAAAGCCTTTTGACTGGGGTAACTTCTTTGTCGACGCGAAGGGAACCCTCTTCCATCTGATGATGATTCACGGCAAAGCCGTGTGTACAAACACAGGGCAGCGCTTTGAAAAAGCCGTTCAGCAAATTCTCGTCATGGAAAATGAACGAAAAGAATTTTATGGACTGGTCGTCACGACAGACGCTGTCTTTGCCATCATGTGCAATGACTACAGGCTGCAAAAACTCCCCTTGGAGCAGTACGATCCAAAACGTGATTCCGTTATGCTGGTAACCACACCGCTTCACCGCATCGTGCAGCAACGCCGAGACGCTGAAATCCTGGCCTTTGCGATGAACACGCAATGGAAGCAGGTTCATAATTACACACTGGAATTCTCATCAGCTCAAAAAGAACGCTGGACACAAATAGGAGCATGCATTTTCCCCTTCCGCATAGAGACAACAAGTGGCCTTTCCCGCTTTGTGCATCTTCGCATCACAGACGCCTTTAGCTCACCAATTCTCAGTCTCCTCGGATGTGTTCTCGCTCTTGTTCTCTATGTTCCTTTTCATAAACGACGCTTCGCCTCGCTTCCGGGACCTGCGGACTGCCTGCTGGTATTCATTACAGGCAGTTACGGCCTTCTCGCTCTCCTTCTGTGGGGACCTCTTCAGCAAAAAACGCACAGCACAACGCAGCAGTCATCTCGAGGCAAACACGCGTGAACAGACCCAGACCTGAATGGTAACGCCTAAAAACACAAAGCCCGAGCAATCGGGCTTTTCTCACTTCTCGCAGCGCCTTGAGACAGAATTGCTCAGTTAAACGAAGTACTCACCCCTCACCTCACAGCATTCCCCCTTTCTTTCTTTTTTGCTTCTTCGTCCCCATTTTCCCGATTTTTGGTTTGTCTCCTCCTCTTGCTGATAAAATTTTATCACATTAATAAATGTATTATTGCAAAGGAGTTACAGAAAAAACGCTCTTTTCACATGTGAAATTTTGACCAATCGCGTTGACAAGCTCCCACCGCGCATGTAGTGAAAAAAATGTCTGAACGAAATGTCGACATTATACATTCGTCATTTCAACAACTGACCATATTTATGGAGAACAACTGATGAGCAAACAAATCATTGACACTTCTAAGGCTCCCGCAGCCATTGGCCCATATTCTCAGGCCGTCGTCACTGGCGACCTCCTGTTTACATCCGGAGCACTTCCCATTGACCCTGCTACAGGTGAAATGCCCAAGGGGAGCATTGAAGAACGCGCACATCAGGTCTTCAAAAACTTGAGCGCTATCGCTGAAGAGGCTGGCACCTCTCTCGACAATGCCGTCAAGGTCACTGTTTACCTCGCCGACATCGCCGACTTCCAGGCTGTTAATTCAGTTTATGGACAGTACTTCGCAGAACCTTTCCCGGCCCGCAGCGCATTCCAGGTCGCTGCCCTGCCTCTTGGTTCCGACATCGAAGTCGAAGCAGTTATCACCCTTAAATAATTTTTTTTGAGAAAGGACATTTCCATGAATCTCGCACAGTTCCCCCGTCGTGGCTACGTTAAGGAAGCAACCCCCATCGAAGCAGTTCCCGCATTTTCCAAGGCTCTCGGTGGCAAGGTCAACATCTTCATCAAGCGTGATGACCTCCTCCCCGGCTGCGCTGGCGGCAACAAGACCCGTAAGCTGGACTTCTGCATCGCTGACGCACTGGACAAGGGCGCAGACACCATCATCACCTGCGGTGCTGTTCAGTCTAACCACTGCCGCCTGACCCTTTCCTGGGCTGTCAAAGAAGGCCTGGACTGCCATCTCGTTCTCGAAGAGCGCGTCAAAGGCACCTACAGCCCCGAAGCTTCTGGCAACAACTTCCTCTTCCAGCTCATGGGCGTGAAGAGCATCACCGTTGTTCCTGGTGGTTCCGACATGATGGGTGAAATGGAAAAGCTGGCAGCTACTCTCGCTGGCCAGGGCAAAAAGCCCTACATCGTTCCTGGTGGAGCTTCCAACACCATCGGCGCAACGGGCTACGTTTCCTGCGCACAGGAAACCCTTGAGCAGCTCTTTGCAATGGGCCTGAACATTGACCACATGGTTGTTCCGAGCGGTAGCGCTGGCACCCACGCTGGTGTTGTGACTGGTATGGTTGGCTGCAACTCCGGCATCCCGGTTAGCGGCATCAACGTGAGCCGTACCAAGGACGTTCAGGAAGAGATCGTCCACAAGCTCGCTGAGGAAACCGCAGAGCGCGTTGGTGTCAAGGGCGGCATCCCCAGAGAAGCAGTCGAATGCTTTGACTCCTACGTTGGACCAGGCTACTCCCTGCCGACCGAGAGCATGGTTGAAGCCGTCAAACTGCTGGCTTCCACCGAAGGCATCCTGCTTGATCCGGTTTACTCCGGCAAAGCTATGGCTGGTCTGGTAGACCTCGTCCGCAAGGGTCACTTCGCAGAAGGCTCCAATGTCCTGTTCCTGCACACTGGTGGCTCCCCTGCACTGTACGCATACCTCGACACCTTCCGTGGCTAATTCTTAACGCATGGCGCCGGTCTCGTTGTATTACAACGAGACCGGCGCCTTTTTTCTATCAGATAACGGGCGGAGCTTCCTCGTGCAGACTCAGCACCAGACGCTTACGCTCGCACAGCAATCCTCTTATCTACTGGAGAGACATTCTTATGGAGCAGGATACCACCGAACGACGTCTAGAGCTGCATGGTGGGATATGGGGAGGCCTGGTGCCTCTGTTTGTCCTTGTGGGCGGACTGGTCTGGCTTTCTGTCGAGGAAATGGGCGGAACAAAACCGTTTTGGGCTTGCGGCTGGATGGCCATTGTTGCTGGCCTCTTTTTCGCAAAAGACAAAAAAGAATACTGTAACGCAGCAATGCGCGGCATTGGTGACAAGACGGGTATCGTCATCATCACTGCATGGCTTTTTGCTGGTGTATTCGGAAAACTGATGGTTGCAGGCGGGCTGGTTGATGGCCTGCTGTGGCTTGGAATGACGACAGGAGCGCAAGGCTCTGTCTTCGTTGTGATGGTTTTTGCAGCGGCGGCACTCTTTGCACTCGGCACAGGTACCAGCACAGGAACATGTATTGCGCTTGCTCCTGTTCTTTATCCGGCGGGCTGCTTTCTGGGAGCTGACCCTGCACTTTTGGCAACAGCCATTCTTTCTGGCGCGGCCTTTGGTGACAACCTCGCCCCGATTTCTGACACGACAATCGTTTCTGCCTTCACACAGGGCGCAACGATGCGCGACGTTGTGCGAAGCCGATTCCCGCTGGCAATGGTCGCTGCAACCTTTGCCATTGCTATTTTCCTGATTTTCGGTGGCGGCGGAACCTTGAAGCCTCTTCCCGAACTCCAGGCCCAGATGAATCCTTCTGGCGCTCTGATGCTGCTTGCACTTCTCGTGGTTGTCGGTTCTGCACTTTCTGGCCGACACATCATTGAATCGCTCATCTATGGTAACATTACCGCTGGTGCCATTGGAGTCATCACTGGTAACCTCAAGCTTTCGGCAATCTTCCACATTCCCGAAGCACGAGGCGTCTCTACCGGTATCATCCAGAATGGCATCAACGGCGTTGTTGGAGCCATCATCTTCGCCCTTCTTATTCTCGCAGTAACTCAAATACTGGTCGAAAGCGGGATTATGGCCCGGATTCTGCGCTTTGCAGAAAAATTCATTATCAACTCTGTGCGACAGGCAGAACTGTCCATCATTGGAGTGACAATCTTAGCCTCGATTCCCATCTCGGCTAACGCGCCCGCAGAGTTACTCGTCGGTCCAAGCTTGGTCAAGCCTATTGGCGAAAAATTTAACCTTGCCCCGGCACGACGTGCCAACCTTATGGATTGTGCTGTTTGCACCATCTTCTTCATTCTCCCTTGGCACATCGTCGTCGCAGCTTGGTATGCGGCAATTGTTTCCGCAGCGGAAGCATTCAACCTGAGTGTTCCGTCTATCTCCGCAGCGTTGCTGAACCCCTACTCATGGGCGTTGTTTGCAACATTGGTCTTCTCTGCCGTCACTGGCTGGAACCGCGCTTATGCGGCTCCAGACGAAGAAGTGCTCGTCTCAGAAGAAAGCTGCGAGGCCTAAGCACGAAGTCAGGGGGCCTCTGGCCCCCAACCAAATTTTACAAAGGATCATCCGCATAAAAATATTTCGCACCATCTATTCCCTCGGACACCTGTGTTTTTGATTGATACAAGAGAATTTCCCCATGATTCACTTGACATCTTTAGTCATATACATAGACGTCCAACATCCCTCTTCTTAGTAAAGTATAGCCCCTTGAGTCTTTTCAAGTGACTATACTTTACTGTATTTTATACGTTTATCACTGCGCGATTCATTCTCCCCACTCATGAGAATATCTTGCACTTTGTTTTTAAGATTTTAAACTAAGGCCCCAAATCCACAAAAAACACGCAGTGTGGACACTCGACAGCAACCCAAACTCTCGGTAACTGAATGAAATCATTCGAAACAAAACCCTTTGCCGTTATTTCTGATCCTTTTACTCTGGGAGCCACTATGAACGGTATCAAAAAACTCACATACAGCGAGCAGGTCGTTGAATATATCAAACAGGCCATCCTCAATGGAGAATTATCTCCAGGCGACCCCATAAAGGAAGTCGAGCTTGCTGAAAAACTAGGAATCAGCAGAGCACCAATCCGAGAGGCCATACAGGTACTCGCCCATGATGGACTTATTGATTCCAAGCCACAAAAGGCAAAAACTATTGTGGCGCTAACTGCAAAGCAGATTAAAGACAGTTACTTTACGGGTGGCGTTCTGGAAGCCGCTGCTGTCACAGAAGCTCTCCCCCTCTATACAGAAGAGGACTTTTCTACTCTGGAAAAAATTCTCCAGAAAATGGGGCACCTCGCCGAGGCTGGGGACCCTGACAGTGAACTTACCGAGCTTGATAACGCCTTTCATGGCATCTTGTTCTCCAAAATCGATAATGAGCTGCTGATCGATCTGTGTCGACGCTCCTGCCAGGGAATCTCAAAATTTTTGCTCTATCGCCACTGGGTCAAGCTGTTCCAACCCAAGATGATTTACGCACGACATAAAATGATTCTTGACGCACTCAAGGCGGGAAACCCCGCTCAGCTCGAAAAAATCATCCGCCAGCACTATATTGAGTCGGGTGAACAAATGGCACGCTTTGGCGTTGATGTCGCAGAAGAAGTCTAAGTTCCTCCTCGCTCCCAAAGAGTTTTTCCGAAAGCCCCACACCTCCACGTGTCGGGGCTTTTTTCATAAAAAAAGGGTCTCCATCTCGATGGAGACCCTCAACGTATTTTACATGGAGCCAGACGCTAGGCATTTAAAATGTAAACGCCAAAGCTCCATCGCGAGTATTTTTGGCCCGTAGTCCTCGCAATCTATAATTTCGAGATTTTTTCAAAATTTCGAGTTGAAGTGAAGTCGGATCCCCCGCATATATTAAAACATATTCTGCAATTCGGTTTCGAACAGGGCGGACGCTGACACTTTTCATCAGCGGCATATCTTCCATGCAGCTTCGTAATTCATCAACATCTCGCATTCTATCAAAACGAATTAAGCGAACGATGACCTTGGCGCCATTGTTAAATTGTTGATTCAACGTCTTATTTATCTGTCCAACAAATTTTTTCTGCACGTCTTCCAATGCATACTTATATGAATTCCGTTCAAGGAGTTCATCATCTGCCGAAACTTCAATACTTCTTTCTGGATCATTTTTTACAGTAAAAAGAGCATCAGAGGCATTCTTACTGTCACATGCAGCAATTGTAATGGTGGTTTTCATTCCCTTCATCTTTTCATCTGCAGGGAGTGTGTATTTTTGTTTTTTCACCTTTGCGAGCAAAACATAGCGAGCAGAAGACTCTTGAGCAGTCACAGGGAGCTCATTGTCCGAAAGGACTTCCATAAGCATTTCACGCAAGCGCTGATCTTTCGTATAAATAAAAAAGCTAGGGCGCCCAAGGCTCTCTTTCACAGCGGAGAGGGATGTTCCATTTTCTTTTTCAGAAACCCGAGCCGCTATTTCTACGACATATTGCCCATTCGCCACGTACTCTTTGATAACTGAATACTTTTCAACATGCCCCCGAGAAACAGCAGAAACTCCACTTCGCAAATTCCCGCCATCTTCAGCTGTTGACCGAGAAACTGTGCTGACGCCAAGATATTGTTCAACAGCATTTCGTAAAGCTTGCCCTAACGCAATCTGGCGAGCTTTCACCTGCCCAGACTGCAAGGATCCAAAGCCCTTAGCTTTTACCTCATTGGAGGAACTTATTTTATCCAATTCTCCATGAACAGCATTCCCCCGCTGCGTTACAGCGACAGCGACCCAGGTTTCCTTCTGGGATCGACCGCTTGCAACCTGTTCTGCACTTTTTAAAAAGGCATCAACATGTGTTGTCATTTGGGAAAAGAATGCCTCCGCACACTCATCCCCATTGCTCACAAATGTTGCCTGATCAGTTGAGGTCACCCGCTCCCCTCGCAAATACGCCCCCAAATGTTTGAGAGCATCCATGCGGGCCAGTTCAAGTGCTTTATGAGAATCGCCATTAAAGGCATGGCCAAGAGCAATCACGCCAACACCAGTTTGCGACGATTTTACGACCTGAATATCAGCTCCACGCTGATACATCCCTTGTGCTTTCTGCTGTAAAAAATCTGCGGCAAAGCTTGGCGTAATGCTGAGCAAGCAAATTAACATCGAAAATATAAAACGCATATTTTATCCTAAAAAAAAGGGGCAGCATCCGCTGCCCCTTCATTAAAGTTCTACCAATCAAAATCATCTGAGCCAGCGCCACCATACACTCCTGACTGAGCTCCAGCTCCTGTCTTTCGCTTCTGGGATTGCGTTGGAGCTACTGCCCGCCCAGCGCCTGCAGAACGCTTATCAACGGGCGTAGCCAACTGTTTTACCTTGACCTGTTGGCGTTTGGCTCGATTCACAGCGTCCACACCAGCCTGCTGCTTTGCAGCCTGAACTTTCTGATGCTTAACATCCATAGCTCGGGTCACATAGTTGCTATCCTGCATCTTTAACGCCTGCTTCGCAGAACTGCTACTCATTCCATAAATAGCTACATAAATTTTCTGACCAGAAATTGGATGAACCAACTCACGTCCATAAATTTTGCCCAATCCGCTAATGTGTCGATTTTCGATAGACTGTTTCAGCTTAGAAGCAAAACTTTCTACAGCAATGGTCTTATCTTTTCCATTTACGCTGTATGTTTTCAACATCTGCTCTGCTTTTTTCTGAGAAGAGACATCTGCAAACACAGCTGTTGCAACTTCTTTCTTTGCCATCAGTTCAGCAATGCCTCGTGCACGCTTCCACGTTGAAGAAGAGTTACCAACCGCAGCGGCAGAAATGCCTATAAAATGAATATCACCTTTATTATCTTTAAACTTACGACCGCCTGAAGCGGAGGCCCAATCCTGACTGGAAACCCACTGGGCTAAAGTCTTGGTTCCTGGGCGAGCATGCATTTCTTTTCCTTCCAAAAATGCCCGAACTGTTTTTTCGTTCGATTTACTCCACGCAAGAACTGTTGCGACTTCGAAAGCCTCCTCATCCTCATCCCAAGACTCATACTGAGCAACAGTGACTGCACCCAAAAGAGGCATTGCAGCGATTGTTGCTATCTTGCTTGAAAGTGTTTCCTGCTCCTGATCCTTAAACACAGCCATCTCCTGCTGAAGCTTTTCAAGTTCAGCTTGAGCTTCTGTGTATCTTTCCTTAATTTTCAGGAATTTCTTCTGCTTATCTGCAGCAAGTTTTCCAGAGCTGTACGTTTCATCAAGTTTTTTAATTGCCGCATCAAGAAGAGCCTTCACTCTATCCCGCACAGTGACGCCACGAAGAGCATCAGCTTCAGCCTTATCTACCTGCTCCAACAATTTAATTGTTGCACGGCGCTGTGCCTCAATCTTTCGATGCAGCATATCCACTTTCGCATTGAACTTCGCATACAGATCAGTACCAGGAGTTTCCGCCTGGTCCATAGCGCTCATTTCAGTATGAACATACTCAATAATTTCAGCTTTAGCACTCAGCGTGGCTTCCATTGTCTTCAAGGAACGCTTGATGAGAAAGCTGTCATCATAAGAGGGGTCTTCGGAATCAAATTTAGCAAGACCAACTGCAATAAAAACATTTTTGTCCGGGTTCCATCCCTGAAGAACTCCTCGACGAGCCAAAAAGTCATTTGCCTTTTGTTCAGCATTGGCCGCCTCAGGAACCTCGACCTGCTTAGGAGCCTCGACAAGGGCCTGAACTTCAGCCTCTGCCTGCTGATCTGCAGGATCCACAACAGCTTCTACCACAATCTCAACATCTTCCTCAGGCATAGCCTGAGGTTCTGCCTGCTGAACAGGCTCCGATGCAGGCTGAGCCGCTTCTGGCTCATATTCAACACCCCATGCACATGCCGCAGCCATAGCGACAAGACAGCATGCCAGACACAGCTGGCGTATAGCTTTGGTTAGAGACATTTCTATCCTTCCATAGTATTTTGAATTTTCTTATGTACACGGCCTAAAATACTTTTTACGGCCTTCATTTCATTGGGCTGAGCGAATGTTTCTGCTGCAAGTGCTGTCCACTTCCCCTGCTCCACAAAGCCAAGCTCGCAATAACACTCAGCGAGGCTTGCCAACGATTCACCTTTAAAGGGATCAAACATAAGCAAAAACTGATACACAGAAGCAGCATCCCGCCAATGTCCTTTCGCTTTAAAAAGCGCAGCAAGGTAATCCCAGCATGTCTGATTTGCAGGATTTTTTTGAAGTGCTCTGATCAAAAGGGGCTTAATTTGTGAAACTTCTGCCCCCTGTCGAAATAATTCTCGCGCCTCTTTAAATTCCTCTGAATCAGCTCTTGGAACAGAATCCCCCATAAAAAAGAAACCTGCGCCACTCAAAACAAGAGCAACAACATGTTCAGACGAAACATCTTCGGCATACGGAGTCACAAGCAAAAAACTTTCAGGACCAGACTCAGACCAGCTCTTTACAGCCTCTTTTCCCCACTGTGATGGGAATGCAGCATTTGCAAGCAACGCCACTCCTGCTGCCTCAGGACTTTTTTCGTTCTGCAACGAGTAAAGGAATCGCATGAGATCTGGATGTGCTGGAGCTTCTGCAAGTTTTTCGAGGTCAGAATCATTTATGTCTTTCTTATGCAACGCATCATCCCATCGTCTTTGCACAAGAACATTAGGAGATTGAGCATAGTTCACAAGGCTAAATTCTTCCTGCATGGGGGAAAGTGCAAAGCGAACGGCAAGAAAATCTACACCTAATTCGGTGAAAACATTCTTTAACTCTTCAAGGTCTTCGCTTGCGGCAAGCCCCTTCAAATAATCACGAAGAAGCAATTCAGAATTTTGCCTTTTTTTCAGGAATTTCTCTCGAGCCGCATAGAGTTCATGAACATCCCCAGAGAGAGCATATCTGTAGTTTTTCCCCACAGGTCTATTCTCTGTCACAGAGACATTCATTTTACGCAGCTCAACCTGCCCCGCTGTAGATTTTGAATAGAGGGCAAGACGCTCATCAAGCGCAGAGGGAACACCCTTTTTTTGAACCTGTTGTTCTAAAGCTTCGGAGAGTGCCCATCTTGAAAAGACCTTTGGGACTTCCAGCATTGCCCTCATTTCTAGGGTTCGCCGAGGCTCCCCCTCCCAAGCCTGGACAACGACAATGAAAAAATCATCCTGGTCGATGTACACGCCCGTATCTGTGTCAGCAAAATGAGCCTGGTATATTGTCCCCCGATCAAACGCGTCTCGAGCACAAGCCTCTTGACTCCAAAACAGCAAGCAGCTGAATCCCACCAATAAAAGCAGCATATGCCGACGTTTCATCCCAACTCCAATACAAGAAAAGGAAGAGGCAAAACCTCTTCCTTTACACACTAATCTTTGTAGTTCTTCTCCCATTCAGGAGGAAGAGGCATACCCGCAGACACCGCGAAGACTTCGTGGCGAGCAAGGAATGTTGGATTCTTTTTTACCTCTTCGATAAGACTCTGTAGCTCAGAATCTTCGTTCCATTTAATGATTTTCCCTGAGCATTTATGAGCTCCAGGACTCACCTCACCAACAGCGAGAGGAACATCTACTCCCATATCTTCGGTATACAAAATCACAGTCTGTTTCCCCATGAACCCCTCTTCTTTACCTCGGTCAAGACCAAAGCGGGAGCCACGGATACCGACAACCTGCGCACCAATAGGGAGTTTGTTACCCAAACGGTTACCCAAAACCTTCAGGGCATTTATAGAAGCCTGATTCAAAGCATCTTTTGTGCCTTTCTCCATATCAAATCCACCAAGGATCTTTCCTGAAGGAAGGCGCACAAAAGTACGCTTTGCTCGGCCTTCTACATAGTCAGCTTCAATAATTTCATCCGTTTCAACATCAATAAGCTGATAATCAACACGGACAATAAATACCGATTCATTGTGGTCGACACGCTCATACTCTTCTCGTGCAGTTGTGACACCACCAAAAAGCGTATAATCAGCATTCAGCCCATGACCAAATCGCATACGGGTTGAAGCATCAGTCAAGCCAAGATCTTGGAAACGCTTTTCCGCCATCTTTGCTTTTTGTCCACCATGACGAGAAACAATAGTAAAACGCTTCAGCTTACTAATTTCTGTTTCCAGAGTTGTGGAAACGGTTTCCACAGGAACAGAGTCATAGTGATCAGAGTCCTTCTGAGGGAAGAAGTAAACGCCAACAACTAATCGCTTATAGTTCCGCTGAGAATAATTTGCAGGAAGCTCAACAGCTTTGTCATCATCTAAGAAGTCATCTTTGCTGACAGAGTGCAACGTAGGATCAATCTGAATTGCTCCACCTCTACTCGAAACACAACCAGCAACAAGACTCGTCAACATGAAGAGAGCTGCCACAAGCAAAACAACTTTTCTCATGACTAGCGTCCCTGATAGCTACGAGCCATTTCCAGAGAATCTTTGTATTCCTTCAACCAAGCCAAAGCCTTCGTTGTGAACACAATCTGATCCTTGGAGTGGGACAAGCTGGAACTTACACCGCCGAGCTTAAAGGGGTTGGATGCCAAAGAAGAAGGATCAAGAGACGTCAAGCCTTCCTCAAGCTCCAAAGCTACTGCAGCATATTTTACAACAACTTCAAGGCTATCAATTTCATTATTCACATAAATTTCATAGTCTTTCTTGTCCTGGCCTTCCAAGGCATCAAGTTCTTTTTTAAACGTCTCTTCACCTTGGTTTTCACGAACGGTTTCAAGCTTCATTGCAACCTGGCAATGCTCTGTCTGCTCAACCGTTTTGTCGAGGATTTCGCAGGTCGTTCCATAAAGATCAGCAACGCCTTTCAGCGTCAAATCAGCGGGAGCATTTTCGACAGACTCAAAGCCTGCATCAGGGCGCTCTTCCTGGAACTCAGTCCAAGCAAGCTGCTTCTGCCCCATGCCATCCTCGACCTTAGAATTTCCACCCATGCAACCAGTGCAGAGCAACGCAACCAAACATCCCAAAATAAATTTCTTCATTATAACTATCCCCTTAGTGATAAAAAATATGTAAAGCCCATTATCAATATTTTATTTAAAAATAAACTCTTATTTTATTTATTTTTAAATATATTTTAATTTATATTACGCTCTAAAAATTTGCAGGTTTTCTCTATATTCATCCTTAAAAAACAGATTTTCTATTTTACTTTTACTTTTTTCTCCTTACAAAAGCACAACTCTTCATTTTACATATGCATTTTCTCATGTCGGGGCTTTTTTCATAAAAAAAGGCGAGCCAAAGCCCGCCTGATTCATTACATGCCACTGCTCTTCTCGCCTCTTGGGGAAGCTCATTTTCACAACAGCATCTGTCTTATTTGCTTCTTCTGGTCAGCATTAACTTGCCCGTAGGATTTTCTCCAGTTTCTCCACTTTTTCTGGAATCAGGCAAATCGTGACATCACCAGTGTCGTCCCCATCTCCCCCAACAGGACAAAAACGAAACAGCGTGAGACCCAAAAGGTACTTTCTGTTTCGATCACCGGTATACACCGAGAACTGCACCTTCTGGTAGACACCTATACGGTCATTATTCTTCATTTCCCCAATGTACTCATCCAGATAGACCTTATCCTCCGGAATCGCTTCACCAAGCTTTCGCCCCTTTTCAACTAACTCCAGCAAGCTCTCCAGAGGCACATCAAACTCTATCTTGAACTCTTCATTCCAACATGAGAGCAACACTTTTCCGCCCTCAATTGCGCGCAAATCAAGGTGCGACTGCCCATCAAAATTCTCCGTACCATAGCCCGTCAGAGAAAGTGGCTTATCTGACGGCAAGCCTTCCCCCATACACCCAGCACTACACACCACAAAGCACATCATAAACATCCACAGTACAGCTTTCTTCACGCGTTCATCCTTTCAATAAAAAATCTCAAAATGCCCCAATACGCAGTGAAAATTTAATTTGTCAACACCTTTACAATTACGACCCTTTTACTTCCTCTAAAAATGATCCACGCTGCCTCTTCATCACTCGCCACCACATCAAGCAACACTTTGGATATAAAAAAGCCCACCGGCACAGGCCAGTGGGCTTTCTGAGGAAACAGAAGATGCTGTTTTGTAGGGGCTAAAAAACATCCCTGTCCGCAAGCGACACTGCTATCGCTTTTCCTCGTCTTGAGGTTCGTGTGAAACGTGGTATCCGGTAAACATGCCCTTGATGAGGGACAGGGCATGGTCTCCTGTTGAACTCAAGTAGATATGAACAATCAGGAAAATTCCAAAACCAACGGCCAAGACATAATGCACAGTTGCTGTCAGCCAGCGTCCGGGGAACCCAAACACTGTATCAGGTGTCAGCTCTGGGAAAAACATCCAGATACCAGACAGAATCAGCAAAGGCATCATGAGGTACATCAACGGAAGGTACGCAGCCTGCTGCAAGGGGTTAAACTTCTGGGAACGCGTCACCCGGAACGGATGGGCCTCTCCACGGAAAATACCCCACAGGTAGAAACGAGCCTGCAAGTACCAGCGGACAATCAGTCCCCGAGGATTGGGAATGTACTGCTTAATGTTCCCTGTCACCAGTGCCATAAGGACAAAGACGGCATAGTTGGCAACAAGCAGGCAGCCCGCAATGTCATGCAGTCTTACGCTCAGTGCAAAATCAAGGGTTCCGGCAAGCCCGGCAAAATGCAGGCTCATACCCGTCACCAGCAGGACCACAAAGAGCAGCGCGTTCATCCAGTGCCACAGACGAATGTGCAGGTCATACACGTACTCGCTGTGCGGTGCTCCAGCATGCCCCTGACGCTTGCGACTGCTGAGGTATCGAAGTCCACCATGCAGCACGAGGGCAAAGAGCGTTGCGAGGGCCAGATAAAATGCCCATGTATCCAGAACAACATTTCGGGTTGCGCCGATCACATAGGAATCCTTGAACAGTCCGTTATTGATGAAACCAAGGGCGTTGGGAATCATGTTTGCGGCAACTTCGCTCTTTTTCAGCGGAGCAAGCTTCTTCAAAAGAGAAGCATCGTCAAACAGACCTTTCCCAAGGAATTTCCCACCAAAATCTGCATCAGTTGGTTCGGAGTGCATACGATGCGTCAAGATAGACTCTTCGCTATGGCACGCAGTGCAGTCCTTCAGGGACTCTTCTTTCGGCAGAATGCGGTGCATGTCGGCGGACTTGGCCGGAGTGTGACACTCAATACAGCGAACCGCAGCAAAATGCTCTGCCTTGTTTGGCAAGAAGTCGTGAGACAGATCCTGCTCCCACACTTCTTTCCCGGAAAGAGCCTTGTACCCTGTCAAATCAGTGTGACACTTCAGACAGGTGTAGTTATCAAAACGAACCTGATCCATACTCGGCTTTGTCGCGACAGTGTTTTCCATAACATGCGCATTGTGACATGAGGTACAGGAAAACTTGTCGCCAAGCTGCTTGGCATGGAAACTCTGAGAATACGACGAGTTAATATCAGAAAAATATTTACCGTGGCAGTCCACACAGGTCTTTGCGCCCTGTGCAGAAAGCTTGTGTGGGGCTTCTGTAAAGTCCTCTTTTGTCCCAGCTCCAGGATGGCATTCAACACACGCCAACCCTCGGTGAACGCTTTTGGCAAAACGCTTGGCAGGCACATACAGCTCAAGGGAAGCTCCCCGCTCTGTACGCGGGGCAATGTCCTCATCTCCATGACATTTAAGACACGAGGCATTTGTTTCCTGAACTGGACGTGGCCCGGCAAGCGCTGGCACAACAGCGAGCAGGCACAAAAGAAGGGGTAAAAAGACCCCGGCAGCTACTCTGCGCATTGATTATATCCCCTGTTCGGTGTTGGGTGACAGATTTCTGCCGTGACCTACTTCTTAAAATTCTTGTACTTAAAGGGATGGCAGGTATTACAGTAAACTGTGGATTCCTGATGCTCCTTGTGGCAGGTCGTACACGGTGCATCAATTCCATAGTGCGGAGAGTTGTGAGGATTGTGGTCAAGATCAGCGGTCAGCTGGGCAACCTGCTCACGAGTTCCATGACATTTCAGGCAATTCCTGTCGTCTGGAGCCTTGGTTGGATTCACCGCACCATGACACAGCTCACAATTCGTCCCATTCTGGTGCACTTTCCGGTGATATTCTTTCACCGTAGGCTTCCCCAGCTTGGAATTCATCCACACCTTGAGGTTTTCTGTAACTCCGGGAACATGCGCGACCTT
The DNA here is from genome assembly GCF_900167065.1 of Desulfobaculum bizertense DSM 18034. Classification (NCBI taxonomy): domain Bacteria; kingdom Pseudomonadati; phylum Thermodesulfobacteriota; class Desulfovibrionia; order Desulfovibrionales; family Desulfovibrionaceae; genus Desulfobaculum; species Desulfobaculum bizertense. The sequence continues at coordinate 278,974 of NZ_FUYA01000002.1, read as the reverse complement.
TGGAGAGGTACCCTGCTGTCCGCCGTCTGCAAACGAGGGCGCAAGAAAGCTGCCAAAAGAAACAGCAAGCATCAGGGCACACAAAATGGCAGTGTGCTTTTTCATGGTCGTATCCTGTGACTTAGTTAAAAAAACAGCCGCGGCGGCTGGGGCTGAAACCACCCGCCGCGGACTTGGTGCATGGAGCTCAAAGACTACCTGTTATATGCCTTCAGGAAGTCATGGGAATCCTGAATGTCAGGAGTAAAGGGGCGGTCTTTTTTAACAAAAGAGACCTGTTTACGGTATGCCGTAAACATTGCGCCAGTACCCTTACCAAGAGCAATCTCACCTTCGCGCTTGCGCAGATCAATTGCCTGGGCAGCATGGAACAGCTCAAGACCGTAGATGTAGTAGAGATTATCCACCATCTTGGAGAGACGGTCTGCGACACGCATGGAGTTTGTTCCTGTGTCTTCGATGTTACCAGCGAGCGGGATGATGTCCTGAGAGACAGGGTTAGCCAGCTCACGGTTTTCCGCATCCAGAGCCACAAAAGGCTTGCCAATGGCGCCAAAGTTAATGGCAACATCATCAGCAGCAAGGAAGCGGGACAGGTGAGTAAAGTGCGGGTCAACAAGTCGCAGGCAACGCATGGCAGCGTTACGGGAGACATGAGACAGGGCAATGCCGAGGTTCTCCAGCTTGAGCACAACCGGAAGAGGCTCAAAGTTGGAGGTCGGGAAGATCGCACCCTTGATGTGACCAGCGTCGAGGTAATACTTCGCAACCTGAGCAGGAGTGTTCTTTGCAGGCTCGATTCCCACAACAACGGCAGGGTTGTCGTCGGAGGAATTGACCTGAACAGTCCACTTGCCAATAGCGTCGTGAAGAGCCTCAAACGCAGCACCAAATGTGTAGACACCAGTACGGTAGCTCAGCGGGTCCTGAAGAGCACGGCCCTTGGCAGGTGCCCACACGTAGCTTCCTTCCAGCTCATCACGCAGGACGGAGGATGCCTGAGCAAAGCAGGAGAAAGGACGAACGTCGTTAACGGGCTTCAGGAAAGGAGCCACATTACCGTTCAAACCCTCAAGAGACAGGCCAAAAACAGCAGGAGCAACATTCATGAACTGCTTTGCCTCGTTCAGGGCAAAAGCAGCTTTGGCCATAGCAGGAGAGTTGGTGCTCAGGATAGACAGAGCATCCTTGCCAGAAGGCTTCAGCGCTTTCAGGCCTGCCATCTTGAGAGCTTCTGCGCCAGAGACGCGCTTTCCCTTATAGTCAGCCTTCCACTCGCCCATCATTACAAGGCCGATGTGAGGGGCAATGGTGATGTCGCATTCGCCAACACTACCACGGGACGGGACAACAGGGAGAAGATTCTTGTTCAAAAAGTCTTTGTACAGCTCTGCAACGTACGGCTGGGCACCAGTGCGGCCAGCAAGCAGAGTGTTCAGGCGGATAGCCATTGTTGCACGAACAACGCGGGCTTCCATGTCCGGGCCAACGCCAGCGCTGTGTGCGCGCAGGGCGTTCACGTTGAACTGCTCGGAAAGTTTCAGGACTTCAGGGCTCAGGGTCTTTTTTCCGCTCTCATCAGTGTGGAAAATAGCCTTGTCCTTGTTCAGGCCAACGCCAACGGTCAGGCCATACACGGGGCGACCTTCGGCAGCGAATGCCATCAGAAGTTCACGGGCGTCCTTCACCCGCTTCATGGCGGTAGCATCCAGTTCGACGGTCGCGCGACCTTCTGCAATATCAATAAGCTGATCCAGCTTCAGATTCTGTCCATCAAGTGTCACAGTCTTCTGTGCTGCCCAGGCGGCACAGCTCAAAAGCTGCATGGCGGCTACACACAAAACGGTAGCCATAATCTTACGAAAACATGTCTGTCTCATCGTCAATCCTCTCATTCTTTTTTTCATTCCGACCCAGCCTCAATTCTGCCAGCGGAGACTTCAGGAAGCCCCTCCCCCGCAAGCACGGCTCAGTTATGCGGAACGCTTTCCTGCATTTCTACCTGCGATTCGGCCAATAACCAGTGTTTCTGCAACTGCGCAGCTGCCCAGACGGCTTGCGCCGTGAGGACCACCAGTGACCTCGCCCGCAGCAAACAGGCCCTCAATGGGCTTGCCTGTTCGCATGTGCATGACATGCCCGTGCGTATCAATTTCGACGCCGCCCATTGTGTAATGGACCTTTGGCCAGCAACGCACAGCGTAAAACGGTGCCTTATCAAGCGGAATAGCGCGGCCCATAGGCTTGCCGAACTGCTTGTCTTCACCTGTTTTCACAGCCTCGTTGTACATCGCGACCTGCTCTTCCAGCCCTTCAACAGGCATTCCGAAGTGCTTGGCCAAGTCGGCAATCGTATCAAATTTCCAGGCGACATTATATTTCAGGCACGCCTTCAGGGTCTGTGCCTTTTCTGCGCCTTTGGCCGTACAGAACACCACGGGATACACAGGCTTTCCTGTTTCGTCCTGTCTGGTCAAAATAGCCTCTGCACGTTCCTTTCGGTCACCGAGTTCGTTCACAAAGCGCTTGCCAGTACGAACGTCGACCATGATGCCCATCGGGAAACCTGCAATGGTGTTGAACTGGGACACCATGCCAAAGCCCTTCTCATCAGGAGAAGACCAGGGGCCAAGCTGAATAAGATCAATCTGAACCGGAGAAGCACCAACCCCAAACATGGCCTGCATGCTTTCGGCGGTTGCACCGGGGTGATTTGTGCTGTCCACACGCTCATCAAGACGAGGGTTCTGCATCATGCGGAAACGGCGGTCCTGCGAGAAGCCACCAGAACACATGACAACACCACGTTTGGCGCGGAACTCGCGGAATTCACCAGACTCTTCGTTTGGGAATTCATAGCGATCTTTGACGCGGATACCGATCACGGCGTCATTTTCGTCCAGAATGAAGTCTTCAAATTTGCAGCGGTTGCGGAACGCAACGCCAAGATTCGCCGCACTTTTGCGCAAGGGGCGAACAATGCCAGCACCAGAGCTGATTGTGGTCTGGAGCGTCCGGGGAACGCTGTGCCCACCAAAGTGCTGGAGGAAAGGCTTAAACTTCACGCCGTGTTCCAGAGTGAACTCGTACGCACCACGAGTACCTGCGGCGACGATTTTCAAAAGCCCCATGTGATTCAGACCACGGCCAGCTTTCAGCATGTCCTGAACCATCAGATCAACGGAGTCCTTCACGCCTTCCTTTTCCTGAAGGGGAGAACCAGCAACAGCGAAAGCTCCACCGTTAATCGTCGAGTTGCCGCCAAACACGGGCATCTTGTCCACAACGAGAACAGACGCGCCTGTTTTGCGGGCTTCGATAGCTGCGGCCATTCCGGCAAAGCCACTGCCAACAACAATAACGTCGTATTCCTTATCCCACCGGCCAAGGGGAGCACGTGACTTTTCAACTGGGAGGTCGTTTTTATTCTCTCCACCGGTGCAGCCAGAAAGTGCGCCCACAGCAAGGCCACCAGCCAGAAGCGCTCCGGTGCGCAGCACTTCGCGGCGAGACTTTACTGAGCCAGCATGTGCAGAACGTTTTTTTTCGGTCTCTTTCATATCTACTGAAAGCTCCTTCCTTGCGAAAATACTTCGCGATCTCTACTCATTCCCGCTCGCCCCATGACAAACGGCCTCTTCCCATAGGCAGAAATCGTGCCAGCATTCACAATGAATAAATTCAACAGCTTAAGTTTTCGTTCTCTCTGTAACTGCGAAATATCGCAATTGACAGCCGCGATATTTCACACTACTGCGACATATCCCAAAATTTTACACCACCGACAGTTATGGACACAAATATTTTTTTCCGACAGGCCACGCTCCGCATCTGCGGCAGTCTGGACATAGACAAGGCCCTGTTTCAGTGCCTTGATTTTCTCAAACAGCACATCCCGGCAGATGGCATCTACATCAATATTTTTCAGCCGAAGCGCAAAGCCATCCGCTTCATTGCCCGTGCAGACGAAACAGAAAGCACAGCAATGGACACGGTGGTGCCTATTACTGATGAAATGTGTGCGGCCCTAGAGTCTCCTCACCGCCCACGTATCCGAATCATTAATGACATCACCGAAGACCCCACGACCAGCCGGGTTGCAGGCTCTGTCTTCAAAGGCCGCATCTCCATTCTGCTCATGCGCCTCAACATCAACGGCAAACATCTTGGTGTCGTTGGTCTCTATGCACATGGTCTCAACCGCTTTTCCAGCGAGCACGGTGCCCTGCTCAAACTGCTTCACAAGCCCTTTGCTCTGGCAACGGCTTTTGCCCTGCGGCAACTCAACCTGCGCAAAACCAACACGCAGCTCAGCCAGGAAAACCAGTACCTTCGCGAACAGCTTTCTGGCGGCTCCAGAGACGGTGCAATCATTGGCAGCCGTGGCGGACTCCAACAGGTCATGATGCGTGTGGCGCAGGTTGCGGGACTTTCCAATACAGTTCTTCTGCTTGGTGAAACGGGGGTCGGAAAGGAAGTCATTGCCAATGCCATCCACAACAGTTCTCCGCGGGCAACCGGGCCATTCATTAAGGTAAACTGTGGAGCCATTCCGGATTCGCTCATCGATTCAGAGCTGTTTGGACATGAGAAGGGGGCGTTTACTGGCGCGTCTTCAACCAAGAAAGGTGTTTTTGAACAGGCAGACGGAGGAACGCTTTTCCTCGACGAGATTGGAGAACTTCCGCTCTCTGCCCAAGTACGACTTTTGCGCGTTCTACAAAGCCGTCGCTTTGTTCGTGTTGGCGGCACAGAATCCCGTCAGGTCGACATCAGAATTATTTCTGCCACCCATCGTTCTCTGGAAGACATGGTCTCAGAAGGCAGCTTTCGACAGGATCTCTGGTTCCGGCTCAATGTTTTTCCTGTGACCATCCCCCCACTGCGCAAGCGCTCACAGGATATTCCAGAACTGGTTTCATGGTTTATTTCCAAAACCAGCCGCCGCCTTGGGCTTGCGGGTCTCCCCAATATTCCCAAGGCAGAGATGGACAGACTCATTTCTTACACATGGCCGGGCAACGTCCGAGAACTGGAAAACTGTGTTGAGCGAGCGATGATCCTTGCCGAACACAATGAGCTTAAATTTGACTGGCTCTCCCCGCAGCTCCACCATGCTCCAATCCCTGTTCCCGAAGAACAGCCCGCGGGCAGTGACTGCCTGACAATGGAAGAGGCCATGCGTCAGCACATTCAAAGCGTGCTGCAAAAAACAGGGGGCAAGGTCCATGGCCCAAACGGTGCGGCTCGCATTCTGGACATAAACCCCAGCACACTGCGTAGCCGCATGAAAAAGCTCGGCATCACCAGCTAGCACTCTGACCTGCATCCTTTGCAGAAAAAAAACGGAGCCGTGACCAGATTCACAGCTCCGTTTTTTATACGCTCTTACAGAAAGACCGCCCTACCGCCTTTTTCTCAACGCTCACAAGAAGACAAGGGACACAAAATTCTCTATCCTTTAGGATGAAAGCTTTGCCCTGAAAGGAGTTTTTATGATTTTTCTTATCATCATCTCCATTGTTCTTGCGCTGTTATCAATATACATTGGCTGGCGCATGATCCCGCCCCTAGGCTGGGAACCACGCTGGAAAACCGTGGCATGGATCTTTGTCTTTACACCTTTGCTTTTTGCCCCAGTCGAGCTGTTCATTCTCTCTGCAGGAGACAGCGGACTCTGGGCTGATTACGCACGGTTTGGCATCTATGCCCTCATCAGCGTTTTCTCACTCATTTTCTTTTTGCTCCTTGTTCGGGACCTGAGTTTTGCACTCCAAAAATTCACCCTGACGTGCACATCCCTGCTCGGGGCAAAAAAGCCTCGCACACCACAAAAAGAACCAAGACATGACCCTGAACGCCGTCAGTTTCTGACCAATGCACTCAACGGCGGCATCATTCTTCTGGCAGGAGGTCTTGCTGGCTATGGAGGCTTCGAAGCCCTGCGACGCCCAGAACTCCTTCGAGTTGACGTCCCCATTGCCAAACTCCCCAAGGCTTTTCACGGCTTCACCATCGCGCTTCTTTCGGACCTGCACATCAATCGCCCACGCAGCACTGACTGGCTCTGGGGCATCGTCAATATGGTTAACGCCACAAAACCCGACATCGTCGCGCTCACTGGCGATCTCTCGGACAGCATAGCCTCGCGGGTCCGCAACGAAGTTGCCCCATTAAACAAGCTCTCAGCCCGATATGGGCGCTTTTACGTAACAGGAAACCACGAGTACTACACCAATGCAGAAGACTGGATAGCAGAACTCAAGCACCTTGGTTTTACAGTGCTCATGAGTGAACATACCGCCATAACCCACGGCACTGACCGCCTCCTCGTCTGTGGTGTTCCAGACATATCTGGTCCCAAGTATTACCCAAATCACATTTCCAGCCCCAGCCTCGCACAGAAAGGAAGCCGGGAATCAGACGTCAAAATCCTTTTGGCGCACCGCCCGCAAAGCGTTTATGAAGCTGCCGATTCCAACTATGACCTTCTTGTATGCGGGCATACCCACGGCGGGCAGTTTCTCCCGTGGAAATACGCTGTTGACCTCGCCCAACCGTTCCTGTCTGGCCTGCACAAGGTCAAAAATACACACATTTACGTCAGCCGGGGCACTGGCTACTGGGGTCCGCCCATCCGGCTTGGCGTTCCCTCAGAGGTGACTCTCCTGACACTTATTCCGGCCTAACCAGCCCTTTTGCCACAACGAAAAAGACCCGCCACGCTGTGACGGGTCTTTCAGTTCTACAGGCAGACAGGGTGACATCGGAATATGCGCCAACACACTGTTGGGAAGTCCACCTGCGTTTCCAGAACTATTTATAGTACTGCGCAACATGGGCCTCAATTCGTGCCCGGGATGCGCTAACTCTTTCGGTCAGGCTCTTGCGGTATGCGTCAAGATCAGCAATTGGCGCCTTGGCCACACCAGTATCCATTGCAGCCTTGGCTACTGCCGGGGTCTCCCACTCCAGCACACGCGGGTCCAGAGGGGTCGGAATGACATAATCAGGTCCAAAGGACATTTCCCGACCGCCATACATGGCACAAATGCTTTCCGGTACGGGTTCCTTTGCCAGATCAGCAAGAGAATGGGCCGCAGCAATCTTCATCTCTTCATTGATTTCCGTGGCCTGAACGTCCAGCGCTCCTCGGAAGATATAGGGGAAGCCAGAAACGTTGTTGACCTGATTGGGATTGTCCGAACGGCCAGTACCCATGATACAGCGGGGAGATGCTTCCTTTGCATCAGCATAGCTGATTTCCGGATCGGGATTCGCCATTGCAAAGATAATCGGGTCTGGAGCCATAGAGGCCACCATATCCTTGGTCAGCAGCCCACCAACAGAAAGCCCAAGCATCATGTCTGCGCCCTTGATGACTTCGGCAAGACTTCCGTGGTCCTTCTTCTGGGCAAAAATTCTGCTCACCTCTTTCACGCCGGGGCGCCCTTCATAAATCAGGCCCTTGGAGTCAAACATAAAGACATTGCCGGGGTCCACGCCAAGAGACACATAGAACTTTGCGCAGGCAATACCCGCAGCACCGGCCCCAACAATGACAACCTTGAGATCTTCTGGACGGCGGTTTGTGATTTCACAGGCATTCAGAAGTCCAGCGCCAGAAATAACTGCCGTTCCATGCTGATCGTCATGGAACACCGGGATGTTCATTTCCTTTTTCAGACGCTCTTCAATGTAGAAACACTCAGGAGACTTGATGTCCTCAAGGTTAATACCGCCAAAGGTCGGCTCCATTGTCTTAACAACTTCAATAAGCTGATCTGCACTTTCGACCTGAAGGTTGATGTCATACACGTCAATGTCGGCAAAATTCTTAAACAGAATGCCCTTGCCTTCCATGACGGGCTTGCCAGCCAGCGGACCAATGTTGCCTAGCCCCAGAACCGCAGAGCCATTGGATACAACCGCAACGAGATTAGAACGTCCCGTGTACAGCGCGGCCTTTGTCTCGTCTTCGGCAATAGCCTTACACGCCTCTGCCACACCCGGAGAATATGCTAGAGACAAATCTTTTTGGTTGATGCACGGTTTGACGGGAATGACTTCTGTTTTCCCTCGGCGGGGAGCTTCATGGTACGCAAGAGCTTCTTCTTTTGTAAAAAGGGCCATTCTATTTCTCCATCATGTCAAAAAGTTGCAAAGTTGGCACAGCTGCCATCAGCGTGCAGGCTAGATAAACAGCTTGATAAGCGCAGTTGCCAAAATCAGCATGAATGCTCCACCAATACGGGATGAGATCTGAGCGAACGGCATCAGTCCCATACGCTTCGATGCAGAGAGCACCGCAACATCACCGGTTCCGCCCATATTCGCCATGCACAGACCGCCAGTAATTGCCGCTTCAACGGGGTAAAAGCCAAGCAGCATTCCAATTAAGCCAGAGCCAATAATGGCACCGATAACGGTCATGGCGACCAGAATCACATACTGAATGGTGAAGGCATCGAGCACTTCCTGCAGGTTGGTGTAGGCGATACCAATGCCCACCAGCAGGGCTGGGGTCAGTGCTGTCATGACAAAGCGGAACCACTGGAAGGCACACTTTTCATACTTGTGCGGCATCAGTCCAAGAGCTTTGACCACGCCAACAGAGATAATCATCAGTGCATAGGAATGAATCGGGATAAAGGAGCCAAGGAGCTTGCCCCAGACAAAAAAGGTTGTTGCGAGCAGCAGACCAATGCCCATGGACTTGTAATCAATGTCCCCGGCATAGGAATTCTCTTTCTCAGACTCAGCTTCCTGATTCTTCAAAAGCTTTCCCTGGCCAGAGAGCTTGGAGGACACTTTTCCAAGACGGTGCAGGAGTCCACCAGCAACAATGGCAAAAGCGTTACCAAGTGCGAGGGCCGGGACCATTTTTGAGAGCATGGTTCCAACATCAACGTGCAGGGAACTTCCAAAAATCTGGGAAAGCGGAACAGCACCCGCCCCCATACCGCCGCCCATAATTGGGAGGGCAATGTACAGCACAGCCTCTGTGAAGCCATAGCCAATGAGCATACCCACAGTGCCACACAGCAAAAGTGCCGCAGAAACACCACCCAGAATAACAGGCAGATAGCGAATTGCAGCCTTGATGAGGAGCTTGCGGTCCATGCCAAGGATGGAACCACAAATCAGAGCCGCAATGTAGAAGCTCAGAAAGCCCTCTTTTTTCATAAAGCTGGTGATAATTTCACCAACACGAACTGGCAGGATGCCGTAGCTCAGCAGGGCTGCAGAGCCAAAAATAATCAGAATTGGACCACCACCAAAGTAATCCTTCACGATTGGAGTCTTGTCACCAATCTCCCCAAGCACGGCGCCGAGTATCATCATCAGCGGAAAGGCCCCAACCATTCCTCCGGGAAGTACCCCTGCGTACGTGCTCACAAAAATAATGACAGAGAAAAGACAGAAGACCGTAAGCGACATGCCCATTATCCGGTAGCCTTCTTTCATCCCTGTGTTGAGTTGAAGAGCTTGAGCGTTAGCCATTTTTCCCTCCTGTAAAGATGCTCCAGCCCAGACAATGCAAGCCATGCAGAGCCTTCTTCTGAGCTGTGTACTTCCCCTTGAGCAGAAGTCATGCCAACGACACTTCTTTAATTTTTTTCAATAAATCCAATATATTAAAAAATAACAGCAATTCTAAACAGCAGTCCCCTGTCTTTCTTTTCAAGACAGTTCTGCAAAATGTTTTTTTTCACTGAACAGTCAACCAAGCCCAATTCTCACCAAGCCCCGTCAATCTCAGCGGCTTTTTGCGCACAAAAAAAGAGTGTCCTCAAAAAAAGGACACTCTCAGGATTTCAATCTTTTCCTTATATTTTAATATATTGAGGGAATTCCTCGACGTGTGTCTTCTTTATGAAGACGCAGAAGTCTTGTTTTGCAGGACTTTGTGTTCCTTGAGCAAGGCATAGAGTCGAGAACGAGACAGCCCGGAGATTTCACAGGCTTCCTTTATGTTCCACTGGGTCAAGGTCATCAGGTCCGCAAGGTACTGCGATTCAATCACCCGATATGCTTCGATCCGGTAATCATGCAGGGACGGCAGCTCAAACTTGGACTCCGGCAAAGGAAAAAGCCGGGCAGGAGAAGCCTCCATTCGCCCACAGGTCACAGCAATCCGAATTTCCTGAGGCAAATGCTGAGAGTATAAAAGTGGCTCGTGACGGGCGGCAGTAACGGCAAAATTCATGGCATTACGCAGTTCGCGTACATTCCCCGGCCACGAATAACTCCGCAGTACGTCCTGCAACTCGGCATCAAGGAGCTTCTCGGCAAGGCCATACTGCGCACAAAAAGAATCCACGAAGACCTGTGCCAGCTCCTGAATATCTTCCTGACGCTCCCGCAGCGGCGGCAGGGGCAAGTGCAGCTCTTTCACACGATACAGAAGATCGCTCCGAAACGTCTCTGCCGCGACCATGTCTTCAATGTTTCTGTTCGTCGCAGCAATCAGCCGAAAATCACTCGAATACTCCTGAGCGCCACCCAGGGGGCGCACCGTTCGCTCCTGCAAAATCCGTAAAAACTTCTTTTGGAGTTCCAGCGACAGCTCGCCTATTTCGTCCAAAAACAGCGTTCCGCCGTCAGCCTCAAGCACAAGCCCCTTTCGCTCCCTATCTGCCCCGGTAAACGCGCCCTTGCAATGACCGAACAGCATTCCTTCGGCCAAGGTCTCCGGGAGAGCGGCACAGTCAACAACCACGAACGGCTTTCGCTGCCTGCGGCTATTGTTATGTATTGCTCTGGCAAACATTTCCTTGCCCACACCAGTCTCCCCGGTAATGAGCACGTTGACCTCAGACGCGGCATACTGCTCCACCATGCCAAGCGCACGATTCAGCGCAGGACTATTGCCAACAATTTTCTCCCGACTCAACGGCTTTTCCTGATTTTGGGCCGCAGCACGCTGCTTCTCCCTATGCCGCAAAGCCCGCTCCAGAGCCTGCCCAATATGGCTAATGGACGCGCTTTTCTGAATGTACTCCCACGCGCCATTCACAATGGCGTTTGCCGCACCATCAGGCTCAGCCGCCCCCGTAATAATCAAAATCATCGGCTGATATGAATGTGCGGCAAGTTCCGGCAAAAGCGTCAGGCCATCACCGTCCGGCAGAATCACATCCAAAAAAATAGCACCATACTCTGCATTTTGGGCACAGTCTCGCCCCTCACCCAAAGTCCGGGCAAAATCAACCTCATGTCCAGACCGGCGGGCAACCCGCGCCAGCGTATAGCTGATGGTAGGATCGTCATCAATTATGAGAACTCGCGCCATCATCCCGCTCCTTTTTTGCGGTCAAAACTCTCCGCACCTGCATCCCAAGCTCATGGTTCTCAAAAGGCTTGGCAATAAACGCTGCAACGCCGAGCGCCTCAAGCTCCTGAACAAAGTCATCCGCATTCTCTCCAGAATAGCCGCTATACAAAATAACGGGCATGTCAGGAGCACAATCCAAAAGTTCCCATGCGAGACCTGAACCTGTCAGCTCTGGCATAATCTGATCCGCAAGCAGCAGATCAAACTGGTCAGGATCATTTCGCACAAGTTCCAGCGCCTCCATACTGCGGGAACAGCTCCGAACCTGATAGCCCTGCCGGGACAGATACTTTGCCACCGAATACAAAAGCTCGGGGTCATCATCCACGACAAGCAAGCGTTCTGTTCCACGCACCGACACATGCTCTTTTGCGTGAGTATCCACATCCGCGGCGGGATGCTCTTCCTCCGGAAGGAAAACATGGAACGCACTGCCCTTGCCCTCTTCACTTTCCACAGTGACCAGCCCTTTGTACTTGCGGCAAATCTCCTGCACAGTCGAAAGTCCAAGTCCGGTTCCCCCATGCTCTTTTCGAGTGGTAAAAAACGGATCAAAAATCCGAGGCAAAACCTCCGAAGAAATTCCTTTTCCTGTGTCTTCCACGGTCAGGCAAATATACTCTCCTTCTGAGAGTTCTGGTGGTGCAGCAGCAAGGCTGGAACTCACACAGACCTCACGCACAAGAACCCGCAAGGTTCCCTGCTGCCCCAGCATGGCGTGGTCTGCATTCAGACACAGATTCATTAATATCTGGTGAAGATCGCCGGGGTCCGCAACAACAGTTCCCGACCCTGAAATTTCCTGCTCCACGCGCAGCTCAACGGTTGACGGAAGAAGCGAAGTCAACAGCTCCAGACACTCTTCCACCAGTGCAGGGAAATACACCGACTCAGCCGGAGCCTCTGACCGCGAGCAAAAAGTCCGTATGCGGCTGATAACCTGCTTTCCCCTGCTTGCTGCCTTGAGAGACTGCTTCATATCCTCACGCGCAGGGTTTCCCGGCGGGATGTCCTCCAGCGCAAGCTCACAGCAGGAGCTGATTGCACTAATAATGTTATTGAAATCATGAGCAATCCCCCCGGCGACGGTCCCTATGGCCTCCATCTTCTGCGAATGCCGTAACTCAGACTCAAGCTGTTCCTGCCGTTCCCGTGCGCGACGCTTGAGAATAATGTCCATTATGCCCTGCATCAACAGCATAAGATGCTGCTCATCAGCCCGGCTAAAGTCTCCAGAATCCCGCCCCAGCAAAATCAGACCGTGGACTCTTTCACCTTCCCAGACAGGAAGCGCAATGCTCTGGGCAAAGCGTCCGGTTTCACAAGGCCAGCTATGGGCATCAGACTCTGCGCCTGCCCGAATACGCTGGACCGTTTTCTTATGCAGGACCTCCAGCCAAAACGGAGAAAAAAGCTGTTCATACTGCAGCCCCGGCCCGTCATGCCACCCCAACTCTGAGGCTGTGCACAGACAGTAGCGTTTAAGCGTCCCTCTGGAGTCAAAGGTCAGAGCGAGGGCTTTCTTGGCCTGCAAAAGATGCTGCAACCGATCAAGTCCAAACTGAATAAGCTGCTCATAGGGCGTCTCTGCAAGGTCATTCAAAGCCACAAGACTTTGAAGCCGCTCTTCACGCCGCTGGAGTTCCTGCGCGGCACGCGTTTTCTCTCGAAGCAGCCACAGAAGCACAAACACCGTCAAGGTCAGCCACAAAAAACAGGCCAGAACAATGATAAGACTTGTTCGATATTTATAAAAAAGAGTTTCAGGCTCAAAAAGGACTTCTGAACCAGCTGGCAGAAGATGTTTGGACAAAGAGAATCGCTTGAGCTGGCGATAGTCCAAAACGGTCTTGCTCTCTTGGGACTGAATGACAGGCAGGGCCTCAACAGCGGTCCCCCGGAGGATTTGCACCGCAAGCTGCGCAGCTTTTCGCCCCTGCTCCGCTCCGCTCACAACGCGCCCACCCATGACGCCGTTGCCCATTGTATAGAGCCACGGAGAAAACACTGGGACCCCACTCCACTCTGCCACAAGCCCGGTGCTCTCATCCACATCAAGCACCGTCCCGTCAGGAGTTCGATAATAGGACAGATAGAGCAACGCGGTATCCTGCGGCAATGTCTCAAGGCGTTTTTTCAGTTCCTGAGGATTAAGCCCAGACAGGTTTATCGCATCAAGCCGCCCGGCAAAATCCCGGACTTCTTCCAGCGCGTGCTCAAGATTATTTTTGCTTGAGGTTGTGACGCCGCCACTGACCAGTCCAATATGCCGGGTTTTGGGGAAAAGACGAAGAATCAGCGAAATGGTCCCAGCCACATCGACATCCTCTGCAACACCAGTAAAGCCGTTGCGCCCCTGAAGCATCTCTGGGCGAAAGCGGGTCACACCGCAAAAGGTGACGGGGGTCTTGGGGAAAAGGGTATCGCGATGAGCAATAAGGAAATTGAGTGCATTGTTGTCTGAGGCGATTATCGCATCAAAATGCGTCGTAGCGTATTTACTTTTGTAGAGCTGAACAAGAGGCTGCTCGACAGCCTGCGGGCTGTAGAACTTGGTGTCCATGAACTCATAATGCACCTTGAGAGAAAGTCCTGACTCTGCCAGCTCCCGACGAATGCCATTCAGGACGCTTTCGCCCCATGAATACCCAATATGATAGGAATTCAGCACAAGCACAGTAAAGCTGTGGCCTTTTGCCTGTGCCTTGGCTGGAGAAAAAACAGCCCAGCACGACAGCATCAGCATAAGCAGAATCGTACATACAGGACATCTCTTCACAGGCATTCCTCCCCGGCTTAAGTCATTTATCAGACACCGTGACTTTGTTGTGCCGTGTTTTTTCACCTGACGCAACGGTACAAATTCAGCAGGAACCAAGGCTCGGGTGGGTGGGTTACGAGACTCCGTCTCGTGCTCAGCAGGGGGTGCAGGGCGGGAGGTGATTTATTGGGACGCTGTCCCAAACTCTGCAAGGGGCGCTGCCCCTTGACCCCGCCCAAGGACGAGGCCCTTGGGAATCCCGCTTTCGCCCGAAATAAAAGGGCCGGATGAGTGAAAGCCTTTGGCTTTCCACTTCATCCGGCCCCTTTTTTTCGGCCTAGTTAACTGGGCGTGTGTTCTTTTTCTTTGCGCCTCAACCCTTTCTTTCTGAACGCCGAATCTCTAGCTTTCGCCCTAAGCTCTGTGCTTGCGCTCCTGCAGCTTGTACGAAATGCCAAGCTTATCCATACGCTTCCGCAAGGTATTGGGATTAATCTGTAAAAGTTTTGCCGCGCCATGAGGTCCACTCACCCGCCCCTGTGTTTCCCGAAGTGCCCGCTGAATATGCTGCTGAATGACACTATCCAAAGGCAAAAGTCCCTCACTCTCCTGCTGAACAGAGTCAGCATGCCCAAAAGCCTTGGGGAAAAGTGAATCAAAACGAAGTGGTCCCTGAGGAAACAGGATAAGTGCCCGTTCAACAAGATTTTCCAGCTCTCGAACATTCCCCGGCCAGTCATAGGCCATAAGTGACTCCATTGCCCCCGGCATAAGCTTTGGCCCGCCAGTAAGTTTCATGCTCGCCGCGATCTTTTTCCCAAAATGCAGTGTCAGCGCGGGGATGTCCTGTTTTCGGTGCCGCAGTGGCGGCACGGTTAGGGGAAAGACATTCAAACGAAAGAACAGGTCTTCCCGAAACTCCCCCCGTTTCACCATCTCTGGTAAATCGCGATGTGTTGCGGCAATCACCCGTATGTCTACAGGAATAGCCTTCACCCCGCCAACGCGTTCAATTTCATGGTTTTGCAGCACTCGTAAAAGCCGAGTCTGAGCCTTTAGCGGCAGCTCGCCAATTTCATCAAGAAATATTGTTCCACCGCTTGCCCGTTCAAAGCGTCCAATTTTGCGACTTTGCGCTCCGGTAAACGCACCTTTCTCGTGCCCAAACAACTCACTATCAAGAAGCGAATCAGGAATTGCCCCACAGTTCACTTTCACAAAGGCTTTGTCGTGTCGTGCCGAAGCGCTCTGGATAGCATTGGCAATAAGTTCCTTGCCGACGCCTGTTTCTCCATTAATCAGCACCGGGGTATTGACCCTCGCAAGCTGCGCCGTCATGTCCATTATGTCTTTCAGGCCAGAGTCACTTCCGATGATCTCCTCTCCAGAAAACCGTTTCAGCTCGTCGTACAAAAACTGATTTTCTTCGGCCAAGGCACTCTTGAGCCGCAAAACCTGATCAAACTTAATCTGCACCCGCGTGGCAATGCTCAGCGGTGGAATCAGCATCTCAATCAGGCTCACATGTTCATCCGAAAAACGATTTGCCCCGTCAGCAAAAAAGCAACAGTGCCCCCAGAGTCCACTCCCCAAATCAAGCAGTGCCACAATGCATGACTTTTCCCCTGTGCCCACATGCTTGCTTAGAGATTTCAGCAAAGTATTACTCACGGGGTCTTCGGAACTTCGGTCAATTCTGTGCACATTACCGGGGTAGCTCCACTTCGCGAGCTTCTGGGCGGCCTCACCCTCCACGGGAATAATCTTGTCGAACTCCAGCGCGGTTTCATCAAAACGCAGTCGGAACAGACGCAACGCCAAGAGACCGGGATCATAGACATGGAAGGTCATTCCCTCCAACGGAATACTCTGCTTCAAAAACTGAAAAAAATGTCCAATTCCCACTTCTGGGTCTGGGCTGGCAGAAATATGCAGGGTCGCTTCTTTAAAAAATTCAAGCTTGTTCATGAAATCCTCGCGAGTCATTTTCGCTGGATTTGTCGCATGGCGCAAAAATAAAGACAAGCAAACCTCCCACTTATGGAATTTCCCCTCTCGGTTAGGATTTTTAACATATTGAAAAATATAAATATTTTTCAAAAACCCTGCTTCATTCCGCATTCACCTTCACGAAACTATTCTGCTCCAAAACATCTTTTACTCCATATGACATTTTTTTCGTCAAATAAGACAAATAGCAACAGCTCAACAAAACTATCTTCCTAAAATACTTATGAAAATAGCTTAGGCACACTCTTCGCAAAGCTCTTCTGCATCACTGTTTACGGAATTCCCGCCCTAAGGATTCCGGGCAACAATGATGCCAATACGATGAATTTATCAGATGAGGACATTATGGAGAGTAAAGAGCATACATCGGGTTTAAACAGGCGGCAGTTCACCAAGCTTCTTGGCGGGCTGAGTGTTGGAGCCACAAGCGCCGCCCTTGCAGGACCACTTTCGCAGGCCGCCGCCGCAGAAGAAAAATCTCAGGACCTGCGCGCCCAGTTCCGCAAGGTCAAAAATCCCATCAAAATTGATGAGAAAACATTCAAGCGCTTTAATGGCAAGAACCTGACTTTTAACGCACTGCCTCGCGATACCAACCAAAACAGCCTCGGCGAAATGTTCCACCGCGCCATGACGAACTGGCCCACAGGTGAGATTGGCAAAGACCTGCCCAAAGTCAGCGTTGCTGACGCCCGCACACAGATGGCGTTCCTGTATGGCATGGAACGGATGAATACACTGACGGGGCATCACGGTGAAGGCATGGAAAACAAGGGACCTTTGAGCTGGAATGATGAGAATGGTGACGAACCAGTTCCGCACTTCCCGGCTCCAAGCCTAAGCGATCCTGTCGAGCTGACCAAGCTTGCAAAAATTTGCGCCCGTCTTGCTGGCGCTGACCTCGTTGGTATCTGCAAACTGAATCGCAACTGGATATATTCCGACGTTCAGCGCAATCCATATATTCCTGATCCACCCATCACAAAAAAAATCAGCTTCGAAGACGCAGAGCGGCCTCTCGAAACTGATGATAAACTTATTATTCCCAACACGGTGCAATACGCCATTGTCATGGGCTTTGCCATGAACCGTCCGCTGATGCAGACCTCTCCGGCAACGATCAGCACGGCGGCATCCTCTCTGGGCTACTCCCGTATGGGCTTCGCATCGCAGACGCTGTCTGCCTACATTCGCGCGCAGGGTTATCACGCTATTCCCTGCAAAAACGGAGTTGGCATGTCCGTCCCGATGGCCATTGAAGCAGGCCTTGGTCAGGATGGCCGTAATGGGTTGCTCATCACGCCAGAATTCGGCCCCAATATCCGTATCGACAAGGTCCTGACCAGCATGCCCCTCGTGCCGGACGATCCCATCGACATTGGTGTCCACGAATTCTGCCGCCACTGTAAAAAATGCGCCCGCGAATGTCCCTCAAAGAACATCACAATGGGTGAGCGAACCTTTGAAGGTCCATCTGAATGCACGCATAGCGGCGTATACAAGTGGCAGAATGATCCCAAAAAATGCCTGGCATTCTGGGTCGAGAACTGCAGTGACTGTGGCAACTGCATCGCGGTCTGTCCGTTCACAAAGGGCAAAATGTGGGCACATGCCGTCACAGAATGGTCCATCAAAAATGTTCCTGCTGCTGATGGAATCTGGCTCAACCTGGATGACGCATTCCACTACGGAGAGCGCCGCGATGCAAAAGAAGTCTTTGAAACAATGAATGTCGCACCTTACGGCCTTGATCCCGACAAGTTCGCAAAAACCCACAAGGGATAAGGCCCAAAGGAGAATCACATGGAATTGAGCATCACCATAAACAAAAGAACAGTCACAGACGCTCTTGTCTGGGCTGCATGGTGCCTTGTTTTGTTCATCAACCTGAGCCTGACCGTTGGCAGTTACTGGGAGCTGGAGCCAAAGGCAGGAAAAATGTTTGGACTGGTCACAGTCATTTGGGCAGTGCTTGCCGTGTTCATCTGGATGTGGCGCCGGAACAGTCATCGCGCCCTCCAGAAAGGTCACTCCCTCTCCTCATAATCCTGACTGACGCGGGGCTTGTCCCACGTCTTTCTTCTCAGCTGCCGGGCGTCTCCCTCGGCGTCCGGCAGCACAAAAAACGCAGCACAGCCAATGAACATCCAGCCCGAAGGACACCAGCACAAAAGACACCGAAGCACCGCGATTCCCCAAATGGGTCTATCCACGTCGCTTACGGTCCCGCAGCCGGTACTGGATGCCCAGCTTGTCCATTCGCTTCCGAAGGGTATTCGGATGCATCTGCAAAAGCTTGGCCGCGCCATGTGGTCCGCTAATTCGCCCCTGTGTTTCCCGAAGCGCGTGCTGGATGTGCTGACGCATCATGACATCCATAGGCAAAACCGTGTCGCTCAGCACTTGCGGCGCCCTTGCCCGCCCCTGAGTCTGAGCAAAAAGCACATCAAACCGCAACGGCCCCTGCGGGAAGACAATCAGCGCCCGTTCTACAAGATTCTCCAGCTCGCGGACATTTCCGGGCCAATCATACGCCATAAGAGGTTCTACAGCCGCGGGCATCAGTTTTGGAGTGCTGGGGAGCCGCATCCTCGTCGCTATTTTTTCAATAAAATACTGGGTCAGCGCCGGGATATCTTTTTTTCGATGCCGCAGAGGTGGAACCGTGAGTGGAAAAACATTCAGGCGGAAAAACAAGTCCTCACGAAATTCCCCCTTCTCTACCATCTCAGGAAGATTGCGATGGGTCGCTGCAATAACGCGAATATCAACAGGGAGAGCTTTTATACCGCCAACGCGTTCAATTTCATGGTTTTGCAGCACGCGCAAAAGTCGCGTCTGAGCCTTGAGTGGAAGCTCTCCTATTTCATCGAGAAAAATCGTTCCACCACTGGCCCGCTCAAAGCGACCTATCTTGCGGCACTGCGCGCCTGTAAAAGCGCCCTTCTCGTGCCCAAACAGTTCGCTGTCTATAAGCGAATCAGGAATTGCCCCACAGTTCACCTTAACGAATGGCCCATCATGGCGCGTCGAGGCGCTCTGAATGGCATTGGCGATAAGTTCCTTGCCGACGCCTGTCTCGCCGTTAATCAAAACCGGTGTATTCACCCTCGCAAGCTGCGCTGTCATGTCCATAATGTCTTTCAGTCCAGAATCGCGACCAATGATTTCGCCTTCCGTAATTTTTTTCAGTTCGTCATGAAAAAAACGACTCTCCTCGGCCAGCGCACTCTTGAGTCGCTTCACCTGCATGAACTGCATCTGAGCTGTGATCGCAATACTCAAAGGAGAAATCAGCATTTTCAGCATCCTGACATGCTTTTCCTCAAAACGATTCTCTCCGTCAGCAATAAAGCAGCAGTCCCCAAAGGCTCCAGTCCCAAGATTAAGATTGGCAACAATGCAGGACTTCTCCCCCTGCTCAAGATAGCCATCAAGAGCTTTCAGAAGAATGCGACTCACAGGTTCCTGTGAGCCTTTGTTAATACGGAAAATCGTTCTCCCAACATTTTGCTGAACGAGCTTGCGCGCCTCTTCATCCACAAGGGGGATGACTTTATCAAGCTCCAGCAGTTTGTCATCAACCCGCACCTGAAACAGATGCAGGGAGAGCAGTCCGGGGTCATAAACCTGAATAGTCATCCCTTCGAGAGGGATACAGGTCTTGAGAAACTGAAAAAAATGCCCAACCCCAAGCTCAGAATCAGGGGTGGCGGTGATGTACAGTGTTGCCTTTTTAAAAAACTCAAGTTCGTTCACGGCGCTCTCTCATTGTGGAATTAAAATACCCTATGGGGGTAATTTTTTTACCTCCAAAGAAAAGAAAGGTAAAACGTAATCATTTAATACACTGAATTTAAAGAAAAATAACAAAAAATTTGCACAAAGATTCACAAACATTCTCAAAGGAATCATTCATAAATGGCAAAATCACACTATAGAGTAAAAATTCTACTCCCTGCGGTGTAAAATGACAATCAACAATCTAACATATTGTAATTAATATCTTTTTAAGAAGGCACATTCCTTGCCTCTCTCCTCGCACACCACCTCATGATTTTATTCAGTCTCACCAGCACGGAGCTGAGACTCATCACGCTGAAATACAAAGAGGATATCATGGAGAGTAAAGAGCAGAAAAAAGGAATGAACAGACGTCAGTTCACAAAACTTCTTGGAGGCTTGAGCGTCGGCGCAACTGGCGCCGCCCTTGCGGGACCAATGGCTGACGCCGCAGCAGCAGAAGAACAGGCGCAGAATCTTCGGGACAAGTTCCGTAAAATCAAGAATCCGATCAAAGTTGATCCAAATAAATTTAAACGCTTCAACGCCAAGGATCAGGCCTTCAACTCGCTGCCTCGCGACACAGGCGAGAACTGCCATGAACAGGCTATACAAAGCTCGCTCCAGCAGTGGAAAACAGGCTCCATCGGCCAAAACCTGCCCCGGACGAGCATTGCCGAAGCTCGTACCCAGATGGCTTTTTTCTGGAGCATGGAGCGCATGAACACCCTGACGGGCTACCACGGCGAAGGCATGGAAAACAAAGGTGCGCTGAGCTGGAATGATGAACTTTTTGATGAAGAGCACATGCCAGACTTCCCGGCTCCCACGCTGACCGATCCCAAGGAGCTGACGCCGCTGGCCAAGATATGTGCACGTCTTGGTGGCGCAGACCTTGTGGGCATCTGCAAGCTGAACCGAAACTGGATTTACTCCGATGTTCAGCGCAACCCGTACATTCCCGGTGATCCCATTACAAAAAAGATCACATTCGAGGATGTCGAAAAGCCCATTGAAACAGACGACAAACTTATTATCCCAGACGATGTGAATTATGCCATCGTGACAGCCTTTGCCATGAATCGCCCGCTGATTCAGACCTCTCCGTCAACGATCAGCTCCGGTGCTGCATCTCTTGGCTATTCCCGTATGGGATTTGCCGCGCAGACTATCTGTGCATACATCCGCGCCCAGGGATATCACGCCATTCCCTGCAAGAATGGCGTCGGTCTTTCCGTGCCTATGGCCATCGAAGCAGGGCTTGGCCAGGACGGTCGAAATGGTCTGCTTATCACCCCTGAATATGGACCGAATGTCCGTATTGACAAGATTCTGACCAACATGCCGCTCATCCCGGATGAACCTATCGACCTCGGTGTGCATGAATTCTGCCGCCACTGTAAAAAGTGTGCCCGCGAGTGCCCCTCAAAAAACATTACAATGGGTGAACGCTCTTTTGATGGCCCAACTTCGGCAACACTAAGCGGTGTCTACAAATGGCAGAATGACCCCAAAAAATGTCTGGCATTTTGGGTCGAAAACGGCAGCGTCTGTTCGAACTGCATCGCTGTCTGTCCCTTCACAAAGGGGAAAATGTGGGCGCACTCCGTCACAGAGTGGTCCATCAAGAATGTCCCGGCTGCAGATGGGATCTGGCTCAATCTTGATGATGCATTCCATTATGGCGAACGCCGCAAAACGAAAGACGTCTTTGCAAGCACCGACATCGCCCCGTACGGACTCGATCCTGATAAATTTGGTAAATCCCGCCTGAGATAGGCCACAAGGAGATTCACATGGAATTCACCGTCACAATAACCAAAAGAACGGTCACGGACCTTCTTGTCTGGGCTATCTGGAGCATTGTTTTACTTATCAACCTGAGCCTCACTCTTGGCAGTTATTGGGAACTTGAACCCAAGGCAGGCAAGATGTTTGGACTCGTTACAGTTATTTGGGCCGTGCTTGCTGTTTTCATTTGGATGTGGCGCCGGAACAGTCGGCGTGCAACACAAAAATAGCTCGCGCTTTATCCTTTCAACCTGACAGCCGCTCGTCCCATGCGAACGACCTCTGTCCTCTCCGCAGTCAGGCGCCTTAGCGCGGCGTCTGGCTGCGCACTTTAAAAGACATATTATGCCGCAAGAATCCAAAAAGAAAACCGCGCTCAGCCGTCGGTCATTCCTCAAGTTTTCCGCAGAAGCAACGGTCGCCTTTGGCGTCGTTGGCGGTCTCTCCTTTGCCTCTACAGAACGGAGCTACATCCGCCCCCCCGGCGCAATATCTGCAAAAGAATTCTCTGAGAGATGCATGCGTTGTGGCGCTTGCGCAGAGGTTTGTCCGACCAGAGCCATCACCCTTCTCGACCTCACCACAGACATCAAAAACATGGGAACCCCCGTTGTTGATTATCATCTCGGTGGCTGCACGGCATGGCGCGGTGAGTGTATGCGCTGCATTGATGTCTGTCCCACAAAGGCCCTCAGCCCCAAGGCTCCCCTTGAGAGAAAAATGGGAACTGCACAGATTCGGACAAATGAATGCGTCAACTGCATGGTCTGTTATCGGTGGTGTCCCATCGAAGGCGCCGTTCTCTTTCCTAACCCAAATGGTGGTGCTCCATTTGTTCGGGAAAAGGACATTCCAGAAAAAATTAAGGTAAAAAACTCGCCCTACAAGCCGTGGATTGACACAGAAAAGTGTGTGGGCTGCGGACTCTGTGCACACTACTGCATTGCCGAGTGTATCGACATGGAAGCTCTCAAGGAGGAAAATGCGCATGCGCATCGCTAAAGTGCGGAGCTGGATCGGTTTCGTCTCTCTTTTCGGTATCTTGCTCGCCGCCTATTTTGAATTCCCCTTTTCCGGATGCAGCTATCTTCGCCTCGGATTTTTGCGGCTCGTCTGTCCTGTTGGATTCATCGAAACAACACTCGCAACCAAGAGCATTATTTGGCCCCTCGTCCCCGGCTTTCTCATTATCTGCGTCCTCATTTTTCTGTTCGGCAGGGCCTACTGTTCCTGGATTTGCCCCGCAGCTCAGGCTGGGCAAAAAAGCATCACATTTTTAGGGAAATTCCTCCCGCCGTCATTTATGAAAGGAACCCGGCGCAAATGGCAGCGAACTCGCTCTCATCTTTCCGCAAAGCTCCAGCTTGACTATCAGGACGGAATCGCGCTCTTTCTCGGTGTCGCCGTGGGTATTCTCGTTTTTGGCTATCCCTTCTTTTGTCTCTTTTGCCCCATAGGCGTCATCTCAAGGAATCTCATCGAGCTTGCGACACACTACTCCGTGCGAATGGACCTCATTTTGCTTTTCTTCCCACTCTTTCTCGGTCTCCTCTTTCGGAGTGGGTGGAAGTGCATGTGTCCTGTCGGAACGCTACGAGGTCTCGTCGCTCGCTCGAACCACACCCTCGTCCCTCTCAAAAATCCTCGCCTATGCAACTCATGCCGGAAGTGCGAACGGATCTGCCCCAGCGGACTCTCCCCTCACCTCGGCATCGTCGACCCTTCCAAGTGTGTAAAGTGTCTCCGCTGTGTCGACGAATGTCCCAAAAGCGCTCTCTCCATCGCTGTCTGGAACAAATAGCAGAGGTTCAAGGGGCGCTCGGGTGGGTGGGTTACGAGACTCAGTCTCGTGCTCTGCAAGGGGCGCTGCCCCTTGACCCCGCCCAAGGACGAGGCCCTTGGGAATCCCGCTTTCGCCCGAATAAAAGGGGCCGGATGAGTGAAAGCCTTTGGCTTTCCCCTTCATCCGGTCCCTTTTTTTCGGCCTAGTTAACTGGGCGTGTGTTCTTTTTCTTTGCGCCTCAACCCTTTCTTTCTGAACGCTCGCGTTCAGAAAGAACATGGTGGCAACTCGCAGAAGAGAAAGACTTTCTTATCGCATTTTCACCCAAGTTTGAATTTCATTCACGCGAAGCGTGGATGGAATTCAAACTCGCTGAGGATACGTAAGGGAATCATTCCCTTACGCGGGGTCCGGGGCTGGCCCCGGTTCTCTCCCTCCCCCCATCCAGCCCTAGCGGTGCGAGGGCGCTTGTGCTAAATGAAACATGCATAAACCACAGCCATAGGCGGCAAAATGAAGAATACGCAACAATTCCGCCAGCAAAGCGCTCTCTTTACGCTGGAGGGGGTCAATTCGATTTGGGCGACGGTGCTTGACCGCTCGACGCATGTTTCGTTTCCCAAGAATCATGAAATCCAGACAATCCAGTCGGACTACTTTTATTATCTCATCAAGGGCAAACTCAAACTGTCATGCCTGTCGACCAACGGGCAAGAACGGGTCGTCATGCACCTTGGACCGGGAACGTTGTTTAACGAGGTATCACACCTGCACCTGTCCGCACACCGCCATAGCCTGCATACGCTGGAACAATGTGAGGTAGGACGCTTCCCAGACAAACTGCTTAAGGACACAGAATTCTTTACGAGCCACCCACTACTCATTCAAAACCTTGTCCAGTCGCTTGGAATCAAAACAGGGGCATTCTTCGCACAGCTCTTTGACTCTGGCCTTATTCATGTCCGCGGCCGAGTCTGCCGAATGCTGCACCAGCTGTGGAAGGAAAATGGAGAGAAGCCTTCATTCCGCACAAATGTCTCTCAGGTCGATATGGCAGCTATGCTCGGTGTACATAGAAGTTCCCTGTGCCGCGAGATACGAATCCTGCGTGAACAGGGCATTATTGGACATTTTTCAAAGGCAAAACTGGAAATTCATCACCCTGAAAAACTCCTTGAAAACCTTGATTAACCAGACCACATAGCCCTCTTCCGCCTCTTTTCCCTGCCTTTGCCTCGTATGTGAAATCCACCACGAGGCCTTTCCCTGCCTGAATCTTCGCCCAAGACTCCCCTAAGGGGGAAGCTTCCACAAATCAATATTTATAAAAGCACTGATATTGCTTGTTTTCCGACATTTTTTGTCAAATTAAAATTTCGTGAACAAGATCACATTTCCCAAAAAACTGTCTCATTTGAGATAGAATTTTCCGCGTGCTTCGTGAAAATAAGATCAAATGCCTCGGAGCGGCAGCCTCTCCTGCCAACTCCGCCACTCTTAGAAGGAAAGGATTAAAATGGCTTTTGATCGCAGCAAAATTAAAAACGTTGTTTTCATCATGCTGGACACCCTGCAGTTCAACTACCTCGGGTGCTACGGCAATGAGACCATAAAGACGCCGAACATTGACCGCTTTGCCAGACAGTCTGTGCTGTTTGAGAACGCATACAGTGAAGGCCTCCCCACTGTTCCAGTTCGTCGTGCTCTGATGACTGGCCGCTTCACACTGCCTTACGGTGGCTGGAAGCCGCTTGCAGGAGACGAGACGACTGTGACCGACATCCTGTGGGGCCGCAACATGCAGACCGCACTGGTCTACGATACCGCTCCCATGCGCCTGCCTAAGTTCGGCTACTCCCGTGGTTTTGACTACGTGGACTTCTGCCCCGGACAGGAGCTTGACCATACGACTTTTGAAAATGAGCCTCTGGACCCCGCACTGAAGGCTGAGGACTTCACCTCTCCTTCTATGGTTTGGGACAAAGACGGCAACATGATTGACGACGACAGCAAGCAGCTTCTGGATGAGATTGGCTGTTTCCTGCGCCAGCAGCAGCACCGCCGCACCGAAGAAGACCAGTACTGCGCAAAGGTCATGGGCCGTGCAGACCACTGGCTCCAGAAGCGCCGCGACAAGAATCGCCCCTTCTTCCTCTGGATTGATTCCTTTGATCCGCACGAGCCTTGGGACGGTCCTTCTGTCTGGAAAAACGAGCCTTGCCCGTACGATCCAGACTACGAAGGCAACCCCATTCTTCTCGCTCCGTGGACGCCTGTTGAAGGCCGTATCACCGACCGTGAATGCGAACACGTCCGCGCCCTGTACATGGAAAAAATCACCATGGTCGACAAATACGTCGGCCGAGTCCTCGATTCTCTCCGCGAGCAGGGTCTGATGGACGAAACAATGGTTGTTCTCATGTCTGACCACGGCCAGCCCATGGGTAAAGACGAGCACGGACACGGCATCATGCGCAAGTCCCGCCCGTGGCCTTATGAAGAGCTGGTTCACGTTCCCCTCATGATGCACATTCCTGGCGTCGAGGGTGGCCAGCGCGTTTCTTCCTTTGTCCAGAACGTCGACGTCACCGCGACCATCATGGACGTGCTGAACCTGCTCGATACCGAAGACGGTGTCAGCGATCACGGCATGAACACCTACGGTGCAGAAGACTTCCAAGGCATCAGCCTGCTCCCCGTGATGCAGGGTGAAACCAAGTCTGTCCGTGACTTCGCAATTGCTGGTTACTACGGCATGTCCTGGTCCATTATCACCGAAGACTACAGCTATGTTCACTGGCTGGTCGACGAAGATGAAAAGAACAGCGCAGACTGCGTTGAGGGTGCAGACAAAGAAATGTCCGAAGAGATGTGGACCTGTACTGCAGGCGCACAGGTCGTCGTGCCAGAGCACAACGAGCTGTACAACCGCCGCACCGACCCCTTCCAGCTGAAAAACATCGCTGAGGAACACCCCGAAATTGCCGAAGAGCTGCTCCAGAAGCTGAAGCTCTTCATTGGCGAGCTTCGCACTTCCTAGTCCATTCTGCGGCCAGCAGTACCTCCTGCTGGCCGTTTTTCTCCCACCATATTTCCCAAACCAAGCGAGAAAACAATGTTTACTGAGCTGACCGACGCAAACTACAAGCAGACCATCGAAGAAACCAAGTCTGGCGTGCTGATCTGTTTCAAAAAGCAGTGCCCCCACTGCAAAAACATGGAAAAAGTTCTGGAAAAGTTTGCATCCAAAAAGGCAGACGTCACCCTCTTTAAGCTGGACAGCGAAGAGAATCCGGAAGCACTGGCCGAGCTGGACTCGCAGCGCGCTCCCACAATTTTCGTCATCAAAGAAGGCAAAATTGCCGCCCGTAAAGCTGGCCTGATGAATCCCAAAGAAATGAAAGCCTTTTTTGCTGCTGCATAAGGGGAGCTGACCATGTGTGAAGTAAAGAAATGTGATCTCGTCATTCTGGGCGGTGGCCCCGCCGGAATGACCGCAGCTATCTACGCTGCACGCGCAAATCTGGACGTCGTTCTTCTGGAAGAAAACGTGACCGGTGGACTGGTAAACTCCACCTACACCGTCGAAAATTTCCCGTCCTACCCATCTATCCACGGCATGGAGCTGATGGAAAAGATGCGTGCCCATGTTGACAGCCTTGATGTCACCGTAGAAGAGGTATGCGAGATCGAGAGCCTGTCTCTTGATGGTGAACGCAAGATCGTCGAAACCGACGAAGGCACCTACTCTGCACGGGCCATTATTCTGGCCACAGGCCGCAAGCCCATCCCGCTGGATGTTCCAACTGAATGCGATCAGGTTCACCACTGCGCCATCTGCGACGGTGCCCCATACAAGGGCAAGCGTGTGCTGGTCGTTGGCGGCGGCAACAGCGCCTTTGATGAAAGCCTCTACATGCTCACTCTGGGCATTGAGCACATCACCCTGATCGAAAAAATGGACCGCTTCTTTGCAGCACAGGCCACACAGGATTCCCTGCTGTCCTCTGGCAAGGTTGATGGCCGTACCTCGACGCAGGTTGTGGACCTCGTTGTTGAAGACGACGAGCTGAAAGCAGCCATTCTGGAAAACACCGCTACAGGTGAAAAAGAAACCGTCCCGGTCGACGGCATCTTTGTTTTCCTCGGACAGTGCCCCAACAATGAGATGTTCCGCGACAGCATTACGCTCAGCGACAGGGGATACATTGTGACCGACGAGCACATGAGCACCAACCTTCCCGGTGTGTTCAGTGCTGGCGACATTAACAATAAGGTATACCGGCAGATTACTACCGCAATATCCGACGGAACTATTGCCGCCCTTGCCGCAGAGCATTTCCTTAGAGACTAACGGAACACCATCATGAATACGACCCTACGAAACTGGCTGCTCGCAGCAGGTATTGCCGCAACAGGCGCGTATCTTCTTTACGACCCAAGCAACCCCAAAATCGGCCTTTACTGGTTTGAAACCATTTTTGCCATTGCGGCTTTTGCTTTTGAGATCCTTCCGCTTTTCAGCACGGCTGTGCTGCTTCTCATGGCGTATATCGTCACCGGAATCAGCAGCCCAGATCTCGCCTTTGTGGGATGGACCACACCTATTCCCTGGGTGTGTATGTGCGGTATGCTCATCGGCGCACTCATGGAACGGACTCGCCTGTCTGACCGAATCGCGCTTATGGCTATCTCCAAAATCGGTTCCACTCCCTTACGGCTCTACCTTGCCATGCTCGTAGCAGGCTATGCCGTAGGTGCCATTATTCCTGACGTTGTCACCGTTACCATCCTGTTCATGACCATCGCCTCTGGCATGTGCGCCAGCATGAAGCTGGAAAAAGGATCAAAAGCAGCAACAACGCTCATCATGGCTGCGTTCTTTGGCGCAACCATCCCCGCAACGGGTTACCTCCCCAACAATGTGGGTATCGTTGGTCTGCTTATGGTCAAGGACATGGGCGTGCCCATCGAATGGCTGAGCTTCTTCATTGAGAATATCTGCTTTTCCGTACTCGTCGGCATCGCCTGCATTGGTCTCCTCCATTTCTTCGGCTCCAAAGAGCTGGGACGCTACATGGAGCAATGCCTGAGTCATGCACAGGAGCAGCTTAACGAAATGGGTTCCATCAGCCGCGAAGAAATCAAAACTCTCGTACTGACCTCCCTCGCCCTTGCTGCCTTTGCCACGGAACCACTTCACGGCATTCCCGGATACTACGCATTCTGCGGTGTTGTTCTCCTTGGCTTTACCCCTCTTTTTGGTCTGCTCAAGCAGGAAGATATCGGCAAAGTTCAATTTTCCATCCTCTTCTTCATTGTCGGCTGTATGGCTATCGGCATCGTTGCTGGCAGCCTTGGCATCCCGCAATGGATGGCAAGCAAGATTGTCCCATATCTCGAAAGCGTCGACAGCCTCGCCGCTTCTTCCCTGCTCGCGTACTGCACAGGCATTCTGGCAAACTTTGCCCTGACCCCTGTTGCAGCAGCAACCTCGCTCAGTATCCCACTGGCCAACATTGCAGGTTCTCTCGGCCTTTCCATCAAGCCACTGCTCTACAGCTTCTTCTACGGTCTCGATCAGTTCGTGTTCCCGTATGAACTTGCCGCAGCACTCATCATGTTTTCTACGGGCTACGTCAGAATGAAATACCTCATTCAGATTATGCTTATCCGCATGGTGCTTGCCGGTATTGCAGTCTGGATCGTTGCCTCTACCTACTGGCAGTGGATCTTCTAGCACATACTGTGGGCAGCCTTGCACCGCAGGGCTGCCCATTTTCCCACTCAACTTCCCGGCCCTTTCTCTCGAGAAAGGCGCTTTTTTTTGGACGCATTCACGCGCAAGTCCCTTTGCGCCTCTGGCTTATGACACGGAGTTCCAATGCCGACATCACTGCTTTTAGTCGCCCTTGCCCTTGTACACATCATTTGGGGCGGTGGCTTTATCGTCCTCAAGCTCGTTCAGGATTCTTTCACCATTGAACAGATCCTTTTGGGCAGAGTCCTTTTCGCCTCTGTTATCTATCTTTTGATATGGTCACGCATCCCCAAGCCGCAGTATAAAAAAGGCGACTGGAAGACACTGATTTTGCTGGCTCTGTGTGAACCATTCCTGCTCTTTACCTTTGAAACTCTCGGCCTTCAGTACACCTCCGCAGCGCAGGGTGGCATGATCATCGCCTGTAACCCTCTGACTGTCGCTATTGGTGCCTATCTCGTCTATAAAGAAAAGATCAGCAGGCGCTGTCTTATCGGTATTATCTGTGCCATTGCTGGCGTTGTTATCGTCTCCGCAAACGGCTCCGCAAACGAGTTTGGAAGCAATCCAATTTTGGGCAACTTCTTCATTTTTTGCGCCGTCTTATCCGGCACCTGTTATGCCCTCTCGGTCAAGCACCTCGCCGACCGCTATCACTTCCTGTTTCTCTCTGCCATTCAGGTCTTTAGCGCGACGATTCTCTTTTTGCCCGGCGCTATTTCTTCTCCCCTGCCAGAAAGCATCTCCTGGAGCGCCCTCGGCGCCCTGCTCTATCTCGGCATCGGCATTACCTTTTGCGTCTATCTCGCTATCAACTACGCCCTGACTCGCATTAAGGCTGCACACGTTATTCTGTTCGCGAACCTTATCCCGGTCTCCACCCTCGTCCTCGCCTTCCTCATACTCGGCGAGCAGCTCACTCCCATTCAGTACACAGGCGCCGCCCTCGTACTCGCAGGAGTTCTCTATTCCGGTATGCCAGAATCTTCGGAAACCGCAGCACCAAAAGAAGAACAGCCCGCCAAGGCGTAAACTTTTCCCCAAAAAGGAAACCTCCACGTCGCCTCAGGACGCCAGCTCCAACCCTCAGGAACTGGTAATGCGCAGGTCTTGAGGCAGTACACAAAAGCCCACAGGCATTGCCTGTGGGCTTTTCTGCAAGGGGCACTGGGTGGAGGCGTCGAGTGGGGGGGGTACGAGACCTCGTCTCGTGCTCTGCAAAGGACGCTCGGGTGGGCGGGGACTCTGTCCCCGCACCTCTGCAAGGGGCGCTGCCCCTTGACCCCGCCCAAGGACGAGGCCCTTGGGAATCCCGATTTCGCTCAAAAAATACGGCTGAATGGGATGAAAGCTACGCTTTCCTCTCCATCAGCCGTATTTTTTGAGCTAGGGGAATTTCCCGAACGCGTGTTCTTCTGCCTTTTTCTACCGCACTTATTTCTTTTGAACGCCAAAAGGCGTTCAAAAGAAATGGTGGCAACGCACGGGAAAGAGAAAGAGGCTCTCGACGCTAGCCCCAACAAGTTTAAAAACCGTGCAAGCAAAGCTTGAACGGCTTTTAAACTCGATGAGGATACGTAAGGGAATCATTCCCTTACGCGGGGGTTTGGGGGCAGGTCCCCAACTTTTCCCCCACCCTCCCATCCAGCACTACGTGCTGGGGCAGGCCCCCAATTTCTCCCACCACCCATCCAGCACTAACGCGCTGGAGCAGCCCCCCATTCAGCCTCTATTTATAATGACGAATATAAAAGCCATCCCATAGCGGCAATACCAAGCCCGGCGAGGAGTGCAAGTGCGCAGTGAAGCCAGCTCAACACGGCGGAATTCTTCCCTGAAACATAAAGAAAGACTCGCCGGGAATGAATACTCGCAACACCGAAACAGCTTGTGGTTAGCCCCATGCCAATGGCGAAACAAAGGACGCCTAACAAGCCAGTCCCGAGGAGACCAAGACTGAGGGCAAAAGAAAGGAGGAGCGCGGCTCCGGGACATGGGACAAGCCCGGCAACACAGGAGACGCTCAAAACACTCTTGATGCTGGCGTCACCATGAGAAGGAGAAGACGCGGAAGATTTGTGAAAACGCTCAAAAAGGGTCTGTAACACAATAAAAAGACCAAGCGCGATAATGAGCAAATAGCTCACCTGCTGCAAAGACTGCGTGGCACTCATCATCGCGCGGCTTCCACGCTGATGTAAAAAATAGGTTGTGCCAAGCACGAGGACAACGGCAGACAGCGTATGAACTGCGGTCAACACATTCCCCATGAGCACACCTTTCCAGAAAGTACCTTTTTTGCCGAGAAAATACGAAAAGACGATGGACTTCCCGTGCCCGGGTCCCAAGGCGTGAATCACCCCATAAAAAAAAGAAAAGAGAAGAAAGCTCATGAACGCTGTCCCGCTGGGATCTGCCTTCATTTCACGACCAAGGGCAGACATACGGAAACGCATAGTGCGCTGGATGGAATTTACTTCGCGCAAGAGCTTGTTGTACCCAACGACCAAAAAACTGGCACTCTTCTGCTCTGCGTGATGCACACGCTCCACCGAACTGGCTGGCGCAGGAGCAGACTTCACGGGGGCATTCCCCGTAAACGGATTGGCAAAGGCGATGCCAGAAAGAAATATGAAGAAAAGACAAGCGAGGAAATATTTTTTCATATTAAAACGCAAAGGTAATGGCGACAGGGATGACCTGCCCCATGTAAAAGGCGAGATCGGGGGCATCCTGACTGCTCACGGAAAGTCCTTTTTTTCCTGTCACGGAAACAGACTCAACGGGCGTGTAAAAATCTGTGTAATACGAGGGATCAAAAACAGAAATCTGCACAGTGTCCTGTGCTGGAGAGTCAGGAATACTCAGAGGCAAACGCATGGTGTAGGTCAAAACACCGCTGTCGAACTTTGCCTGAAAATTCGTAATTTGTGTTAAGTGAATCCGCTCAGAATTCACAACAACGTGGACAAAAAAACTTTGCTCACGCAAGACGTCAGCAATCGCGTCCTTCTTGGAATCCCACTCACTCTGCTCCAAAACTCCGTCAGCATCGGTGTCGAGGTCCTCCAAAAAGAGCTGACTTGCCATCTCATCAAAAACCCATGTCACATCAAGAGAAGCAAGGCCCTTGGCATCAAAATTGAGACCGAGGGCGGCGTCCACAAACACGTGCGGATGCGCATGAGCTGTTCCCCGAAGGGGCAGGACACAAAGCGCCAAACACCAGAAACAGAAAAAACAGTATCGCACAAACCCCACCTTAACTTAGCGAAACATAGAAACTGGAGAAATGCAGGCCCACCAGTCTTTCGTATGTACTCAGAAAATCGGTCAACGTCGACACACTGCACTCTCTGCTCCGCCATAAAAAAGCGCCCCCAAAGGGGCGCTCTCAATCGAACGACATGGAGTACTTAGCTCAGTTCTGAAAAAACATCACGAAGATGGGCATCAAAGCGGGTAAAGTCACTGCTCACGTCAGGATTCTTCATGACGTCATAGCACACAAAGGTTTTCACTGGTTCCATGTTGAAAAAACGGAAATTCATGTGCGCAGGCAAAAACAGCTCATCAACGCCTTTTCCCTGAAAAAGGAACTGCCCCGGATCATCAAACGCAGCTTTGGGAGCATTAAACGTCAGTGAAAGCATGTACTTCTTGCCTGTCAGAGTGCCTCCGGAACCGTACTGCTTGGACGGATCCTTGCGAGTTCGGCCATCGCCATCGCACAAACGCCCGTCAAGCCCGGCAGTGTAAACAACATCCATGTATTTCTTGCAAGACCAGGCAACTCCCATCCAGTTGACAGGAGTCTGGAGCAAAATAAAATCTGCCCACATGTGCTTTTGCACTTCTTCTTCAATGTTCCAGTCGTCCTGCATGGTCGTCGTTTTGACCTCACAGCCACGCTCGACAAAAAACGCTTCGGCCATTTCCGCGAGCGTCGCATTCAGCCTGCCTTCAGAAATCGCGGGGTACAGTTCATGCCCATTGATAATAAAGATGTTTTTCATTTCGCTTACCCTTGTTCAGGAAGAACACTTGCGTCCTCGGTCTGGTAATACCGAACCACGGACAAGGCATTATCCGCTCGGATTCTACCTACGGCACCAGTCGAATATGCTCCAAGATACAGCTTTCCATCAGGCTGGAGCAAAAAGCCAGTTGCTTCCATGTACTTGTCACTGTCGTCATAGTAGCAGCCCAAGGCTGTAGACATTGCTTCTGCATCCACGCCATACGCAAAGGGGATGTCCCCTCCATGCCGGGCAAGAAGAGCTTCACATGTCGCCTTGTCTTCTACGGACGCCATAATCAAGCCAATGTCATACTTCTGAAATTCGTTGAGCAAACGCTGGTAGTCAGCCAACTGCTGACGGCAATAGGGTCACCAGTGTCCCCGAAGGAGAATAACAACCGACCAGCGTTCTCCAAGATCATCAGGAAGAGTAAAACGTGAGCCATCAAGTAATGTCCATGTCATGCGGGGGAAATCAGCCCCCTGCTCCAACTGCTTTCCTAAACGTGCCATAACAAACTCCTGTGCTTTGTCACAAGCTATTACACCTTTGTCAGGTCCTACAGCGTTCTTAACGCCTCAACGACCTTCTCAGGCTCCAGACGAACAGTGTAATCAGCATCTGCCAAATGATAGATCACCGCTCCATCCGGCCGCACAACATAGGTTGCGGGGATGGGGAGTGCCCACGTGCCATCACCATTTTGCTTGTCGAGATGAATGCCAAAAGAACGATAGGTTTCTTTCAGCTTCTCACTCAAAGAAAAGACGAGGCCATAGCGTTCCGCCACGACATTGCCTTTATCAAAGAGCACATCAAAGGTGAGGTCGTTTTTCTCTACGACAGAAAGGGAGTTGTCTGGCGTCTCTGGGGTAATGCACACCAGCCGCGCACCAAGGGCCAAAATTTCAGGAAGATGTTTTTGCAGAGCTACCAGCTCCAGATTGCAGTATGGTCACCATCCACCACGGTAAAAGCTCACCACGACCGGGCCATCCTTAAGCATCAGCCGCAGATTTCGATCTTTGCCAAGATGATTGGGAAGCGTGAAATCCGGGGCCTGCTCTCCGTCCTGTACGGCTCGCCCTTCAATCCCCGACGCTTTGAGCTTCTTTGTCTCGTCCACCATAAAGGCGAAAGTATCCTTTGGAATCCGCTCCATTGAGGCCTGCTGCTGGGCAACAAGCTGTTCCTGCAACTCACTCATGCGCAACTCTCCTATTTTTCGGGGTTTGCAGCAGTCCACGCCCGGTCCACGGCTTCCTGCGTATTGGCCTCTACGTCCCGCTGAATCAGCCGGGCAAGCTGATCTTCATTTTGCCGATACGTGGACACATAGTCATCGTTCTGTTCACGATGCACGCGATACAGTTCCGCAAGACTCTTTTCATCATGCTTCCGAAACAGCCGCATGCGCTTAAATGCCTCAAAGGGATGTACTCCGAGCAGGGTCATTGCATCCTGCCCCAGTCGCAACGCGGAGCCAAATGTCTCGCGACGAATGGCATCCACACCCAAATCCATAAACTCGTACGCGGCTTTCCGGTCTTTGGCATTCACGGCAATCCTGAGATGCGGGTAGTGCTTCTTTACCAGCTTGACGAGTTCCAGAGACTTTTCATGCTCATCCAAAGCAATGACGATAAGCTTTGCCTGTGCCGCACCTGCCGACTCCAAAAGATCAAGCCGGGTCGCATCACCATAATACACCCGAAAACCAAATTTGCGGAGCACATCAACGTTTGTCTCGTCGTGGTCCAAAATCGTTGGAGTTATGCCCGAAGAAATGAGAAGCCGTCCGAGTTCGGTCCCCATACGGCCAAAACCAACAAGCAAAATCGCATTGTCATGCTCGTCAATCTCATCCGCCTCCCGCTCCTGCCCCGGATTCTCAAGACGAGGGGCAATCACTTTGTCGTAGAGAATAAACAAAAATGGCGCTGTGAA
Organism: Desulfobaculum bizertense DSM 18034; assembly: GCF_900167065.1. Lineage (NCBI taxonomy): Bacteria > Pseudomonadati > Thermodesulfobacteriota > Desulfovibrionia > Desulfovibrionales > Desulfovibrionaceae > Desulfobaculum > Desulfobaculum bizertense. The sequence goes on along the minus strand of NZ_FUYA01000002.1, from coordinate 243,778 downwards.
CATGGAAAGCGCCACCACAGAGACAAGAAGCGACGTCATTTCGGGCGGGAGAACACCATGTGTTTTGGCAAACTGAAAGAGCACAAAGGCAAACTCTCCCCCCTGTGCGAGAGCAATTCCAAAAAGCCAAAACTCACTACGTGGCATTCTGAAAATCAACGCGACACACGCAAGAGCGATAAACTTCAGGACTATAAGCGCGAGTACCATTGAACCAATAAGAGCCGCATTCTCCGCAAGGAGCGTAAAGTTGAGACTCGCACCAATGGAGATAAAAAAGATGCCAAGCAGAAGCCCTTTGAATGGCTCAATGTCGCTTTCCAGCTCATGACGGTATTCACTGTCCGCGAGAACAACGCCCGCCAAAAATGTTCCAAGGGCTGGAGACAGGCCGACCAGCGTCATCAGCAGGGAAATACCAATGACAAGGGCAAGGGCCGCAGCGACGAACACCTCTCTGACACGAGTTGCTGCAATGGCCCGAAAGACTGGACGGCTAGCATATTTACCAAGGGCCACAACACAAACAATCGCCCCAAGCACTGCCAAAAACCGTAAAAAAGTAGGGAGCTGCGTGATGTCAAACAGTATGGCGCTGTGTCCCCCATCGGGTCCATGACCAGCCGAGAGCGTCGCCAAAAGCGGAAGGATGGCGAGCATGGGAATAACTGCCAGATCCTGAAAAAGGAGCACTGAAAATGAGGCGCGCCCCGGCGAGGTGGTCATAAGCCCCTTCTCTCGCAGGGTCTGGAGAGCAATCGCTGTAGAAGACAGCGCCATAATCATTCCCACGGCAATGGCCTGCTTGAGTGGCACAAGAAGAAGCATCGCCCCACCGACGAAAAGCGCTGTCACCAAAACCTGCGAGCCGCCCATACCAACAATGGGCGTGCGCATCTGCCAAAGCATGGAGGGTTGCAGCTCAAGGCCCACCAAAAAGAGCATGAGCACAACGCCAAATTCCGTAAAGTGCATCACGCTCTCAATGTCGCTAATCAGGGAAAAACCAAAAGGCCCAATGGCAATACCAGCAAGCAGGTAGCCCAGCACAGAGCCAAGCCTGAATTTTTTGGCAAGAGGAACGGCAATGACTGCAGCCACCAGAAAAACAAGAAATTGCAGAAGGAATCTCTCCATAGCCCTACCCCTCTATGATGGCGTCAAGATTCACATTCATGTGCTCAAGCCCCTTGGCGGCCTCAACGTCAAAATGCCCATCACGCAGGGCAAGCAAAACCCGCCGGTAGTTTTCGGCGTGGTGCACAACCTCATCAGGGGGCAAGCCCCGGTGCACGCCAAAAACAGCAAAAGGCGGAAGCCACTCCATGCCGCAGAGATTTGCGGTGGACCGCAGTGGTGACGTCAGCTCTCCAACAGGGAAAAGGTTATAGCCACCAGTCTGATAGGTTTCTTCACCACCTCCAGCAGTCAGCACCTGAAAAAAAATCTTGCCGTGCAGCGCCTTGCCTGTACTTCCGTACGCCCAGCCATGTTCCAAAACGATGTCCTGCCACTCCTTGAGGAGCGCGGGCGTTGAGTACCAGTAAAAAGGATGCTGCATGACAATGATGTCATGTGCCTCACACAGCGCCTGCTCAGCTTCCACATCAATCAAATATTCAGGATACGCCGCATAAAGGTCATGAACAGTCACCTGCTCCATGCCTTCAATGGCCAGCCGAAGTGCCTTGTTGATTTTTGACTTTTTGAGTGCGGGATGGGCAAAGAGTACCAAGATTCTCTTCATGAATCCTCCTCGGCCTGACTCAGACCGCTCCTACGTAAGAGCAAAGTATATCATTTCCCAAAAAGCCGCTTCAAATCATTTTTCTTCCCCGGCACAAAAGCTTTTTCTCCACTTTTTATTGCATTTGAAAACAGTGCGTTAGGAGACACTGATTAACAAATTAAAAATCATAGCGCAGGAGTCCGGATTCTCATCCGTCCCTTTTTGTGCATGCAGCGTTTTGTCATTCCGCGGACAAAGAAGGATTTCTGCAACCAAGTAAAACATGCTATTATTCAGCAAAATTTGTCTATCACAAGGCATTCTGCTGTAACGACAGGGGCATCCAATGCGAACAAGAGTCCAGTATCTTTTCCTTTTTTCGTTTGGCGTTATTTTTCTTTTCGCTACGCAAGCTTTTTGCGCACCACTGCACGAAAAAACACCTCCAGAGCTTGCAGATCTGATGCAGTATCTCAAGACCGCAGAAGAACAAAACAACTCACTCCGTTCCGCGCAGCACGCATGGCAGGCGGAAGTCAAAAAGGCGCTGGGAGAGGACACCCTTCCAGACCCTCGCCTGAATTTTGGATATTACACCACCCCGCTGGAAACCCGTGGTGGTCCAGCGCGCTATAAATATGGTCTGTCTCAGAGCTTCCCGTTCTTTGGAAAGCTGAGTCTCAAAAAACAAATTGCCATGCGAGAAGCTGACGGCTTCAAGGCCAAGCTCGACGCAGTGCGGCTCCAGCTTTTTTATGACATCAAGACCACCTACTTTGAATATGCTTACCTGGCCAAAGCTATCAGCATTACCAAAGAAAACATGGAGCTTTTGAGTTACCTCGAAAAGGTTGCGACCACGACCTACTCCACCGGGGCAACGAGTCAGGCCAACATCATCAAGCCTCAGCTGGAGCTGGGAAAGCTTGAAGACCGCCTTGCGTCCCTCAGGGAACAGCAGCGGCCTCTCGTGGAAAAGCTCAATGCGCTCCTGAATCAGGAGCCAGATACTCCCATTCCCTTTCCCAAAGAAATCCCTGTCATAGGTCTCAAGACAGAAAATGCGACACTCATTGAGAACATGCGGGATTCAAATCCCAATCTCCAGTACTGGGGCACAGTGCTGAACAAGCAAAATTCAGGACTCAAGCTCGCAGAAAAAAGCTATTTCCCAGACTTCACGTTTGGCGTTGAAGCCATTGAAGTGGATGACGCCAGAAATGACGGTGTAACGGGTGACGGAGAAAACCCCGTCATGGTGAGTATGTCACTTAATATTCCGCTTTGGCAGGATGCGCGAGATGCAGCAGTCGCCTCCTCACAGGAAAAAATCCGAAGCACACGCCAAAAGCAGCTGGGGCTTGAGCGTCTGCTTCGCTCCGAGCTTGAGCTGACGCTCTACCAGTACCGGGACGCAGAGCGAAAAGTCAGCCTGTACCGTGATTCTCTCATCCCCAAGGCCGAGCAGAATTTTAGCGTCAACATGGAGGCGTTTATCAACGGTTCTGGAAGCTCGCTTGACCTCATAGACTCCGAGCGAACCCTGCTGGAAATGCAGCTTGCCTACTATCGGTCTTTGGCAAATCAGGCCCAGCGCTTTGCAAAACTGGAAGTTCTGGTCGGGCACGAGCTGACAGGAAGTTACTCCAGATCATCTCTCAAACAGCCACAGGCTCACAACGAGTAAGACAATGAAAAAACGTCCACATCTTTACGGGATTCTTGGAATATCAGCGGTGGTTCTTCTCGCTTTTGCCGCTGGCTATATGCTCAAAGATGGGCCAGCAGACACCGAACCACAGCAAGTCACCAAAAAACAGCTGGATGAGCACAAGGAACACGGGCTGGAAGCCAGCACAACAGAAGACGGCGAGATTGTCTGGACCTGTTCCATGCACCCCCAGATTCAGATGAAAGAACCGGGAAAGTGCCCAATCTGCTTTATGGATTTGATTCCGCTCAAGAAAAAAGGAAACGAAGGCCGAACGAGCCTGCGGCAGATCAAGCTTTCGCCAGAAGCCGTGAATCTTGCTGAAATTTCCATTGCCAAAGTGCAGCGTCTGGACCTCTCTGCCCAGCCCAACATGGTCGGCAAAATCGAATATGACGAGACCCGGGTCAAAGCCATTACGGCGTGGGCTGGTGGTCGTGTCGAACGCCTGTTTGTGGACTACACAGGTGACACGGTCAAAAAGGGCCAGCCAATGGTGCAGCTTTTTAGTCCTGAACTCATGACCGCACAAGCCGAGCTTATTCAGGCAATCAAGGCACAGCGCACCCTGCGGAACAGTTCGCTGGACCTCATTCGCAAGAGTGCCGACCGCACTGTTGAGGCGTCCCGCGAAAAGCTCCGCCTCCTTGGGCTGGGGCGCGCCCAGATTGCCGCCATCGAACGAAAGGCAAAGCCTCAGGAGCGTATCACCATTGTTGCGCCACAAAGCGGCGTAGTCATTAAAAAGAATGTCAATGCCGGGCAGTACGTCAAAACCGGCATGGACATGTACACAATAGCCGACCTCCGCCGCCTCTGGGTTTTTCTTGAAGCCTATGAAACAGACCTCCAGTTCATCAAAAAAGGCCAGCGCCTGTCTTTCCAGACCGACGCCTTTCCGGGGCAGGTCTATTCCGGAAAAGTCGTCTTTATCGATCCACTGGTGAACGAAAAAACCAGAACCATCAAAGTCCGGCTCGAAGTTGACAATGCCGACCTGAGCCTGAAACCGGGGATGCTTGTTCGAGCCACCGCAGGCAAGACAGCACAAAAAAGCACCGTCTCTGCCGATGCCCCTCTGGTCATCCCTGCTTCTGCCCCGCTCATTACAGGAAAACGCGCGGTGGTATACGTTGCAGACCCCAAAAACAGAGGAAGCTACACCGGACGCGAAATCGTCCTTGGAGCACGCTCTGGCTCATATTATGTCGTGAAAAATGGTCTGAAAGAAGGGGAATTTGTTGTCACCAAGGGCAACTTCAAAATCGACAGCGCGATTCAGATTATCGCCCGCCCAAGCATGATGACAGGCGAAAGCCCCCAGCTGTCTGCTGGCAAGGATGAGCTTCCGCCACTCTTCCGCTCTCAGCTTGCCCTGCTTGATGGTGCCTTTGAGCGCCTCTCACAGGCTGTCAAAAGCAAAGACCTCTCCAAAACACATCTGGCATTTGCCAGCTTCCACAAAGCCCTTCGCCTCGTGGATGCAAGCGGACTGAAAAAAGACAGCAAGCTCGTCTGGGACGAATACTTCATGCTGCTGGCAAATGACGCCATGATCGGCGCAGAAGTGCCAACAGTAGAGCGGCTGGACGAGCTTTTTACAGAAATGACTGCCCACTACACCCGCCTGCGAAACGAGTTCAAACAGGTCGAAAAATCCGCGACCATGCAGGTTCCAGAGCAATTCAGAAAGCAGCTCACCGTGCTGTATGGTAAATATGAAGCCTTTGCGACGGCCCTTGCACAGGATGATACCGACGCCGCAAAAAAAGCTTCATCACAGCTCCACGTCCTCCTGACCAGCATTGATGCCGCCTCGCTCAGCCCGGCCGCGCGTCAGGTCTGGGCAGCCTCCGCAGCAAATATGCAAAAGGGACTGGAACTTATGAACTCTGGCGGACTTGTGGCCTTCCGCGCAGGTCTTGAGCCTCTCTCCGCAGGGCTTGCCGCTGCAATCCATAGCTTTGGCGCCGATTTTGACGCTCCCGTCTACGAAGTCTTCTGCCCAATGGCCTTTGACTTCAAAGGAGCCATTTGGCTTCAGAAGAGTACTGAAATTCACAACCCATACTTTGGACAGGCGATGCAGACCTGCGGCGAAGTCCAAAAGCAGCTTCACTAGGACGGGCACACCATGCACAAAGAAAAAAAAGAACAGCTCGAAGCCCGCAGCCTGACTGACAAAATCATTCGTTTTTGTCTGGAACAGAAGCTGGTTGTCTTCATTATCGTCGTCATGACGCTGGTCTGGGGGCTTTCGGTCGCCCCCTTTGACTGGAACCTGTCTGGACTCCCCAGAAACCCCGTACCAGTAGACGCCATTCCTGACATTGGCGAAAACCAGCAGATTGTCTTTACCAAATGGGAAGGCCGTTCCCCGCAGGACATGGAAGATCAGGTCACCTATCCGCTCACGGTTTCCCTGCTTGGCATCCCCAGCGTCAAAACGGTCCGCAGCTTTTCCATGTTCGGATTTTCGACCATTTACGTCATCTTCAAGGAAGACGTTGAATTCTACTGGTCCCGCTCCCGACTCTTGGAAAAACTCAACAGCCTGCCCCCTGACACGCTCCCTCAGGGCGTTCAGCCAACACTAGGACCAGATGCAACAAGTTTGGGACAGGTCTTCTGGTATACACTGGAAGGGCGGGACAAAGACGGCAAGCCCACAGGCGGCTGGGATCTTGATGAACTGCGAAGCATTCAGGACTGGTACGTCCGCTACGCCCTGCTTTCTGCCGAAGGCGTCAGCGAAACAGCCTCTGCCGGTGGCTTTGTCAAAGAATACCAGATCGATGTCGATCCCAATGCCCTGCGCACTACCGGCATCAGCCTGCAAGACGTCTTTTCTGCCGTCAAAGCCTCAAACCTTGATGTTGGCGCCCGAACCATTGAAATCAACAGCGTTGAGTACCTTATTCGTGGCATCGGCTTCATCAAAAGTCTTGAGGACATCGAAAAATCCGTCATCAAAGTTTCCAACAACGTTCCAATCCGCATTCAGGACGTGGCCAAAGTTACCCTTGGTCCCGCACTCCGGCGTGGAGTTCTGGACAAAGGTGGAGCAGAAGCCGTGGGCGGTGTCGTTGTTGCGCGCTATGGAGAAAACCCGCTTCAGGTCATTAAGAACGTCAAAGCCAAAATTCAGGACATCTCGGCCGGACTGCCAGAAAAAGTTCTGCCAGATGGGCGGGTAAGCAAAGTCACCATTGTCCCGTTCTATGACCGCTCCGGCCTTATCAAGGAAACACTGGGGACGCTGGACACCGCTCTCACAGAAGAAATTCTTATCACCATCATCGTCGTCCTCATCTCCGTGATGCACCTGCGAAGTTCACTGCTCATCTCCTCGCTTTTGCCTCTCGCAGTGCTCATGTGCTTCATTGCCATGAAAAACTTCGGTGTCGACGCCAACATTGTTGCCCTTTCCGGCATCGCCATTGCCATTGGTACGATGGTCGATATGGGCATCATTATCTGCGAAAACGTCCTCAAAAAGCTTGAGAACGCGCCACCGGGACACAGTAGCCTCCGGCTTATTTATGAAGGGGCATCAGAAGTCGGCAGCGCCATCATGACGGCAGTAGCAACGACAATTGTCAGCTTTCTCCCGGTCTTTGTCATGGAAGGTCCCGAAGGCAAGCTTTTTAAGCCACTCGCCTTCACCAAAACCTTTGCCTTGATTTCATCCATCATTGTGGCTCTGACGGTGCTTCCTGCCCTTGCGCATCTTTTGCTTGGACAACGGAAAAAGTTCGCACAGCGGAGTAGCCTTACGCTCTGGACAGTTTCCCTTCTGATGGTCCTTGGCGGAATTCTCTGCTCAATCTTTGTTGTGTGGTGGCTGGGCTTCTTCCTGATTATTCCGGCTCTGCACAAGCTGTTTGGTTCGCACTTGCGTCCACGCTGGAACCGGATACTGGAAAAACTAGAAAACAGTGCAGTTATCCTGCTTATCACCATATTGCTGTCCAATCACTGGCTCCCGCTTGGACCAGAAAAAGGCTCCCTGCTTAACGTCCTCTTTGTAGGCTGCCTTATCGGTGGACTCATGCTGGCATTCAGCCTGTTCCAGCGCGCTTACCCTCGCCTCCTGCGCCATGCGCTGGACCACAAGATGCTTTTCCTGAGCCTGCCAATGCTCCTCATTCTGCTTGGGGCCATGTCATGGATTGGAGTTCCAAGGCTCACAGGATGGGCACCAGCCTTTGTGCGCTCCTCAGCACCCATTTCCGCTCTGGCTCATGCCTTCCCCGGTCTTGGCAAAGAATTCATGCCGCCTCTGGATGAAGGCTCGTTCCTGTACATGCCAACAACCATGCCCCACGCCTCCATTGGCGAGGTACAGGATGTGCTCAAAAAACAAGACATGGCTATCGTCTCCATCCCGGAAGTCGATTCTGCGGTTGGCAAGCTTGGCCGGGCTGATACGTCACTCGACCCTGCCCCCGTGTCGATGATTGAAACCATCATCAACTACAAAACCGAATACCTTACCGACGATCAGGGGCAGCGGCTTCGCTTCCGTTTTGATTCTGACCAAAAGGACTACTTTCGGGACATCCACGGAAACCCGCTCCCAGCACAGGACGGCCTGAGCTACATTGTTCGCGGCTACTTCCCACGAGACAAAAAAGGAGAGCTTATTCCCGATCCTGACGGAAAGCCTTTCCGACTCTGGCGCCCGGCTCTGGACCCAACCCTGAACCCTGGACGCCCGGCATGGAACGGTATCCAAACTCCTGATGACATTTGGAAAGAAATCGCCACCGTTGCTGAAATTCCGGGAACGACCTCGGCTCCCAAGCTCCAGCCCATTGCCGCACGCATTGTCATGCTTCAGTCTGGAATGCGGGCACCAATGGGGATCAAAATAAAAGGTCCCTCCCTGCAGTCCATTGAAGACTTTGGCCTCCAGCTTGAGGCGCTGCTTAAAGACGTTCCTAGCATCGAACCTGCGGCAGTTATCGCAGACCGCATCGTGGGCAAGCCTTACCTTGAGATTGAAATCAACCGTGACGCCATCTCTCGCTATGGAATCCGACTCAGTAGCGTGCAAAACGTCATTGAAGTTGCCATTGGCGGCAAACCTCTCAGCCGAAGTGTAGAAGGCCGTGAGCGCTATCCTATTCGGGTCCGCTACATGCGTGAACTCCGTGACAGCATAGAAAGCATTGGGGACGTCCTTGTCGCCGCTCCCGGCGGCGAGCAGATTCCTTTGCGCCAGCTTGCAGAACTTCGCTACGTCCGCGGCCCTCAGGTCATCAAAAGTGAAGATACCTTCCTGCTTGGCTATGTGCTGTTCGACAAAAAACCCGGCTTCGCCGAGGTCGATGTTGTCAACACCGCCCAAAGCTATATCCAGAATCGCATCGCCGAGGGGAAATTAAAAATCCCGGCAGGTGTTTCCTATGAATTTGCAGGAAACTACAAAAATCAGATTCGGGCACAAAAAAAGCTGGCAGTCATCCTGCCTATCGCCCTGCTCGTCATTGTTCTCATCCTCTACCTGCAATTCTCTTCGCTCACGACCACACTCATGGTATTCTCTGGTATTCTTGTGGCGTGGTCTGGCGGTTTTCTCATGATCTGGCTCTACGGACAGGACTGGTTCCTGAACTTCTCTCTGTTCGGGAGCAACATGCGGGAACTCTTTCAGGTTCATCCCATTAACCTTAGTGTTGCGATCTGGGTTGGCTTCCTCGCACTCTTTGGCATTGCCTCTGACGATGGCGTCATCATGGCAACATATCTGAACGAAAGCTGGGAGCACCAAAAAACGGATTCCATCCCGGCAATTCGCGACGCAGTTGTCTCGGGCGCACGCCGACGCATTCGCCCTGCGCTCATGACCTCGGCCACAACAATTCTGGCACTGATTCCAGTCCTGACCTCCACAGGCCGTGGAGCAGACATCATGGTGCCAATGGCTATTCCCTCATTTGGCGGTATGACGGTCGCCCTCTTGACCGTCTTTGTTGTCCCTGTGCTCTACTCCTCTGTTGAGGAGCGCAGGCTCAAAAAATACCTCTCTTCGGTCCAGCCCCCAAAGCAGGACCAGGAGCACACAAAAACGACAGAAAAGGAGTCTTCATGAAAAAATTACTCATCATAAGCCTTACCCTCGCAGTTATGATGCTGGGCGCAGGAGCGGCCCTCGCAGGATCTCACGGCAACCACGGTGAACACTCAGGACACGGTACACATATGGATTCAGGACATGGCAAACACATGGACTCAGGCCATGGGACACATATGGACCACGGTGCAAATCATGGAGCAATGTCCCACCATGATGGCATGATGGGCATGGAAAAGAGTCTGGATATGATGGGCGGGCAAATGCAGAAAATGGAAGCAGATTTTGCGAACCGCAACGCCTACATGAAAGACTTCAACACACACATGATGGAAATGCACCACAGCATGGAAGCCGTTCGCAGCAAGGCAAAAGCCGAAAATGACGGAACAACACTCGCAATCATGGTTGATATGGATAATGGCATGAAAAAGACCATGAAAGGCATGGGGCAAATGAAAGCGAATAGCGAAGAAGGCTTTTTAGAAATGAAGCGCGGGGTGCAAGATATGTACATGGCGCTGGATATGATGAAAAAAGCCGGGAAATAACCCCTCACAACAGCGTAGAAAAACAGAGGAGAGGTTTCGGCCTCTCCTTCTTTATTTTTCAATATCAGATATTTTTATTGGATGAGTAAAAAAAGACCATGCATTCCAGTAGTGTAACTCCCAGACGGCGGGACTCATTGCATACATAGAGGCTATTTCCCGGCATTTTTGAACCACAGCACTGTACTCGGAGCGTGATGTACTTTTTGTCCATTTATACTCAGAACCAAGAGCATGAGCGATCACGTTGTCTATTGGGGCATGCGGGGGTTCTTCTATTTCTCCAACCACCCACAGAAGCTTTAGCGAAAGGTTCACAAATTTCTGTGCAGAACCAAACCGAAGGGTTCCATCCGCCAAAACAGCACGGTGTGATTTTTCAATAGTTCGCTGAAAGGCACAAAGCGTCTCTATATGTTCCTCTTCCTGAACTCCACCCCTCGCGTATTTTTCCTTTAGTTCAGACACAAAATCTCTCGCAGTTTGCCAGAGCATTTCCCGATCGCGTTGTTCTGACGGGCAATAAAAACGAGCACGCTGAACAGTAGCGCACCGAGCGTCACGCACTACTTGCTTCAAAGAGAGAAAAGGACCTTCCCCTTCGAGAAAATACGCCTTTGCTTTTTCCACATCTTTCAAAAAGAACTGCACGCATTCCTCCCTTATACTTTTTTTCTGCAAACAGTACGTCCTCAAGGCCCTCAGCACAAACAAAAAAGGCATCCCAAAGGATGCCTCATCTCACGGTAGTCTTCTCTTCTCAGCACTAGAGCACAGCATACTCAAGCAAGCGCTCCCAGTCCGTCACCAGCACGGTTTTCTTCGTGCATTTGGAAATGACGCCCTCTTCTTTCAGCTGTTTGAGGACCTTGCTGATGCTCACCCGGTGCACCCCAAGCACGCAGCCAAGCTCTTCCTGCGACAGTCCACATTCAACAAGCACCTCTCCACTCGCCTGGGTTGGCCCTTCATTTTTAGCGTTTGCCTGGAGCAAAAACTTACACACCTGCTGCTTTAGATCGGCAATACTCAAGGTATAAATCTGATTGCACAAGGTTCTCACCTTGAGCGCTAGTGTCTTCAGCAAATCCTGCCAGACTTCGGGATAATTCTGGGCAATTTCTCCGTACACGCTATGGCGGGGAAAGGCATACACAACAGATTTCTCTACAGCAGTACTCAGTGAATCCGCCGGCTTCCCATCAAAAAAAGGCGTTTCGCCAAAGATTGTTCCCGGCTGCACGTACCAGATCACTTTTTCCACGCCGTCCGGAGACACAAACGAAAGGCGAATCTCCCCCTCCGCTAAATAATAGAGGTGATCGACCACCCCGCCACAATGAATGATAATCTCATTCTTTTCATACGTGCGAACCGCTCCTAGATGGAGCACCTGTTTCCAGCTTTCGCAGTTCCGCGAGATCCACAGGAACTCTCGCTGGTTTGCCATAGAAGTCATAACGCGCCTTGTTGGACTTCGGGGGAGACAGCCAGCCCCTCAAAAAAAAGCACTGGCTTAAACACATCACTGTGTGCAGCAGGAATGCTCTCCCACATTCCACTACCCACTAAATACAAAAGTGCGCCGCCTCCACTTTTTATGGAGACAACGCACTGTGATATGTCTAAGCAATGAATTTTAGCAAGCAGTAACCGCAGCTACAAAGAATCGTACAGCAACTCACAAGCCTTTTTCCCATCACTTTTTCTTGCTTTAGAAGACCTTCACCAGCTTGAATTCCATTCTCCAGTCTTCGGTCAAAGTCTGCTTCTGGGATTCGCGGTATGCAGCACCAAGCAGAGCACCACCAAAAGTCATGCCGTACTCTTTGAACTTCAGGTTGAATTTCGGGCCAACGTACAGAGTCTTGATGTCGTTGTTCAAGCCTTTGCCTTCGCGGCGGTTTTCCTGCAGCCACTCATAGTTGGCCTCAACACCAAGGTCGAGCAGGCTATTCACTGCGTATGCGTAGTGAGCATTGGCACGGAAACGGTCGCCCTTACGGGTGTCGTGTGCGCCCTCGGTATACACCAGGTAGTTCACATCACCATCAATACGGTGAGAACCAAACATGTATGTTGCGCCAAGGCCAGCCATGCCGCCCCATGCGCCACTACCGATTTTTCCCTCGCCAACTTCACCAGTCGGAGTGTTCACACCCAAATCCCATGCAAGGCTCACAGGTGCACCCTTCTTTTGAGCCATGAACTGGTGACGAAGCACGATCATGGTATCACCAATGCCGCCGATATAATTATCACACTCACCATCAAGGCGTGCTTCTGTCGAGGCAAACGGAGTTGCAGTTCGTACGTCCCAGCCCGGTGCGATACCATAGCGGAACTTTGTCACCATTGTGTGAGACACGGCCTCGCGGTCTGCACCATCACAGGCAACAGAATAGTGGTACCAATTATCTTTCTCTGCGTAGCGGTAGTTCAATACGCCAATAAACTTGCCCGTCGGGACGCTCATGCCACCAGGTCCGCCATTAACCGTTACAGCGCCAACAGGACGCGGGCTTGCGGCACCCTCCTCCGCAGCACAAAAATTCGGGGTCTGGAACAGCAGGCACATCGCCAGTGCAATGCCAAATGCAAAACGAAACTTCATAGCTCTTTCCTTTATGAAAAACTCCATCGTGATCCCTTCATCAGATTTCTGCGAAGCCTAATGAGGTCCCTCTACTCATCGCTTCACGGGATTCGGCACGTGCTAGCCCCAAGCCGCCTTCCTTGTGAAGCGATGCACAATGTAGTGGAAAGCAAACAAAAAAAACTGTTGCATTTGTTACACAACTTGAAAAAAGTCCCGCCAATACGCATTTTTGGCACAATCTCACTGCTCAAGAAGTCACCGGAGGGATGAGGTGGGGGAGGTATTACGAGACTCCGTCTCGTGCTCTACAAGGGGTGCGAGGGTGGGCGGGGACTCTGTCCCCGCACCTCTGCAAGGGGCGCTGCCCCTTGACCCCGCCCAAGGACGAGGCCCTTGGGAATCCCGCTATCGCTCAAAAAATACGGCTGAATGGGATGAAAGCTGTGCTTTCCTCTCCATCAGCCGTATTTTTTGAGCTAGAGGGCATTTCCCGATTGCGTGTTCTTCTGCCTTTTTCAGACCGCACTCATTCCTTTTGAACGCCGAAAGGCGTTCAAAAGGAATGGTGGCAACGCACGGGAAAGAGAAGGAAGCCGCTTTAGGCAGCCCCAACAAGTTTAAAAGCCGTGCAAGCGAAGCTTGAACGGCTTTTAAACTCGCTGAGGATACGTAAGGGAATCATTCCCTTACGCGGGGGTTTGGGGGCAGGCCCCCAATTCTCCCCCACCCTCCCATCCAGCACTACCGCGCTGGGGCAGGCCCTCAATTTTCCCCCATCCCACCATCCAACACTACCGCACTGAGGCAGGCCCCCAATCCAATTGGGCGCTTAATCATTAATTCAAAGGGATTTCTATCCTATTAAATCTATTCTTAAAGTGATCTTGTAGACAAAAGTGTATTCTCTTTTTATGGAATGAGTATTTCTATGTACGCTGTATTGAGTGGCGTACAAGAGAGGCACTAAAGGAGACGCCATGAAAGTTGGAGTTATACGCTGCCAGCAGACCGAGGACATGTGTCCTGCAACGATGGATTTCAAGGTAATTCGAGAGGGCAAGCTTGCTTTTGAAGAAATCGGGCCATCGGAGCTTGTTGGGATGGTGAGCTGTGGAGGCTGTCCGGGAAAGCGGGCAGTTTCGCGTGCGCAGCTTATGGTAGACCGCGGGGCGGAGGTCATTGCGCTTGCTTCATGCATTTCCAAAGGGAATCCAATTGGCATGCCCTGCCCACACTTTGCCGAGATCAAGGCAGCTGTTGCCAAAAAGCTTGGTGACAGCGTCATCCTCCTTGATTACACACATTAATCAATGATTCCGCTACATCCATAAGGCCAGCATGTGCTGGCCTTTCCTTTTTTTGCTCACATAGAGCATACCTAGCCTCTTCCTGAGGCGTTTTTCCCCCCTCCAGCTCTAGACCTTTTGTGAAAAAAAGTGTTTCAGTTTTTTGCACGCCCACCATGCGAAAAACCGCACGATTCTAGACGATTATACGATACGACAAATCCCCCTCCCTCTGCATAAGCGGCGACCACCCAAAAAAGATTGTGAAAAAGTTCCAAAGCCCCCAATTTGCTGTGAAAAAAAGTTCAATCAATTGAGTAACAAAATCTTACACGAATCGATTTAACGCCTGTAGCAAGCTGAAATCCTTAACTTTCACGTCAAAATTGTCGTCTAAGATGCCATTTGTGGCATGTTCTTTTTTTCTAATGAAAACAGCATGTTATACAAAAACTCAAAAAGGACACGACATTAGCGTCGCCTTTTCCGATTGAGAAAAAGTCCCCAAGCGATCTGCCCTTTCAAAATTTTCCTTTTTCTCAATAAATTTCAAATACTTATTCGTGTTGGTCCGGTTCTTGATGAATACGAGCCGTCCGCACGGAATTATCGAAAATCCTTTTGGGCAATAAAGCACAAACGCGAGATAGGCTGTCTCGCTTGGATATTCAAAGTTTTGTGAGGGCTTCCATAAGGCACCCCTTCGGGGGTTCAGGGATACTGGCTTCCCTGCTTTGGAACACAAACTAGGAGGTAATATGGCTGATACCCGGACACAAACTGGCAAAGCAGATTTACGACCCGATTTACGAATCCTCGTTCCTGCTTCTGTTGTTCTGCTCCTCATTATTGGAAGCTCTGTACTTTACCCTGAGGCAAGTCAGAGAATTTTAAGCTCCACATACGGTGCATTCGTTCGCGCCACAGGTTCGTACTACCAGTGGGCAACATTTGGCATGGTCTGCCTCTCCGCGTTTTTCGCAATGAGCAGATACGGTAACATCAAGTTTGGAGATCCTGACGAGAAACCTGAATTCAGCACCTACTCCTGGCTGGCCATGATGTTCTGTTCCGGTGTTGCCGGTGCCGTCATGTTCTGGTCAATCGTAGAACCGCTTTGGGATCTCATCTCCAGACCACAGTATGCAGGCGAACTGTCACGAGAAGCTTTTGAATGGTCTCTGTCATACGTCATGCTGCACTGGGGTCCCGTAACATGGCCATGGTACGTAATTGTAGCACTTCCAATTTGTTACCTTTTCCATAAGCAGAAAAAACCTGTCCTTCGTATCAGTTCTGCAGCTGAACCTTTTTTAGGTAAAAAACATGTCGAAGGCGGCGTTGGTCGATTCATCGAGGTTTTCTTTATCGTTGGCCTGATGTTTTCCAATGCAGCAGTTATGGGCGCCTCACTCCCAATTGTGAATCAAGCACTGGCTCACACGCTTGGCTTCGAGCCAACGTTTAAAATGCAGCTCGTCATTCTTGGGGTATCCGCCATCATCTTTACAACGTCTGTTTGTGCAGGTCTGAAGAAGGGTATCAAGATCCTTTCAGACGTCAATGTTCTCATTGCCATTGCTATGGTTCTGTTCACCTTCTGCGTTGGCCCCACAACTTTCATTGTGGACAACTTTACCAACGCCTTTGGCAAACTGAGTAACAACTTCATGCAGATGCTTTTCTGGACGGCACCATTTGAACCAAACTCCTTCCCCAAGGACTGGACAGTGTTCTTCTGCCTCTGGATGGCGTCCTACGGACCCTTCATGGGACTGTTTATCGCCAGAATTTCCAGAGGACGTACCGTTCGCGAAATCATCCTCATGGGCATCTTCGGCGGCATGGCTGGCTCCTACATGATTCACGGAGTCTTTGGCGGCTTTACCCTGTTCCAGCAGTGGACGGGTGCAGTTGACGCCATCAGCATCCTGAAGAGTTCCGGTGGTCCTGCGGCAATGGTCGCAATTCTGGACTCCCTGCCCGGCAGCACCGTTGTTTTGGTTGGTTACTGCATTTTCTCAACAATTTTTCTCGCGACCAGCGTGGACTCTTGTGCATACGTCATTTCCTGCTCCGCCACCACAAAACTGGTGCCAGGAAGCGAACCAACACGAGGACACCGCTTCTTCTGGGCAGCCATTCAGGCTGGTCTGGCTCTGGCGGCAATCTCCCTTGGAGGCCTCGGCCCGGTGCGCATATTTGCCAACTTTGCTGGCGCGTTAATGCTTATTCCGATTCTGTTTGTTGTCATTAGCTGGTTCAAGATGCTGAAGGACATCAATGTCCCGAAAACAGAGCCAGTGGAAAAAGTAGAAGAAACATCAAGTGAAAAACCAGCCTCTGTTCAGGCTGTGGCCGTAGAAATCCCCGTCACTGACTAGGTTTTCTCGCCAATCGCACCACGGTGCGAATTCTAGGAGGAAGAAATGGCTAAAGTAGCTAAAAAAGCAGCTCTTCTGGGTTTTGACTGCATGATCCCCAAACGCCTTGAGGCTCTCATTGCAGAAGGCGCTCTTCCGAACTTCGAGAAGTTCATCAACGAAGGAAGTTACATGACCGAGGGCTTCAACATGCCCACCGTAACGCCTCCGTCCTGGGCCACCATCTGCACAGGCGCTTTCCCGCGCACTCACGGTGTTGAAGACTACTACTATTACGTTGAGGGCCGCAGCCTTGAGCACCACAAGACCGTTCAGGCTTTTGGTTCCGAACCGCTGACCGCAGAGACCATCTGGGATCGCTGGGACCGCGCAGGCAAGAAGTGCATCGTTGTCAACTACCCCATGTCCTGGCCTTCTCACATGAAGAACGGCGTCATGGTTCAGGGTCAGGGCCTTTCTCCCGCAGAAAGCCGCTGGAACGAAGAAGGCAACGGCCACAAAGAATGGCTTGCTTCCGAAAGCGTCATTTCTTCCGACTTCTATCCGATGGGCGAGCAGGTTCGCTTTGACGATGCAAAGGGCTGGAAGAACCTTCCCGAAGACGCTGACGAGCCTCTGGCATTCGAAGTCAACATGCACTTCAAGGAATCCATGGATCCCCTCGAAGACCAGACCTGGTACGGCCTGACCTGGGAATCTGACGACGACGGCTACGACATGTTCGCCCTGTGCCCCGAAAAGGACCTTGAGAAGGCTTTCTTTGTCATCAAGGCTGGCGAATGGTCCGACGTTGCCAAGCACGAGTTTGTTGTGAAGTCCGACGGCCGCACTGAGCCTGGCACCTTCCGTGGCAAGCTCATGAAGCTCACCGACGACGCAGAAGATTTTACTCTGTACCTGTCCGGCATCTCTGGCCGCCACGGCTTCATCGCTCCTGCTGACGGCGTCAAGAACGTCGAATGGGACAAGCACCTCATCTGCAACGACATGGGTTACGTGGCATTTGTTCACGGCATCATCGACATGGACACCGTTGTTGAAGTTGCTCAGTTCCACTCCGAGTGGGTTACCGAGGTTGCTACCAAGGCTATCCAGACCAACCCTGACTTTGATCTCTTCTACCTCCACACTCACCTGATTGACTGGCTGTACCACGGCTGGCTGTCCGAGATGGAAAGCGAAGATCCGGCAATCCGCGAAAAGGCTCTTGGCATGGAACGCGCCATCTACCAGATCGAGGACCGTTTCCTCGGCAAGATGATGGAGCTGTTTGATGACAACGAAACCATCGTATCCTGTGTTTCTGACCACGGCGCAACCCGCCTCGGCCCGATCCTGAACACTGCTGACGCTCTGAAGGCAAAGGGTCTCACCCACTACGAGCCGAAAAAGAACGAGAACTACTGGGAGATCTACGAGGAATCCGAAGGCTTCAACTACGAGCTGGACGTGACCAAATCCAAGGCAGTTCCTCAGCGCTACATGTTTGTCTACGTCAACCTTGCTTCCAAGTACCCCGGCGGCATTGTTGCTGACGAAGATTACGAAAAAGTCCGCGATGAAATCATCGACGCACTCTACGACTACAAGCACCCCGAAACTGGCGAACGCCCGATTCTGCTTGCAGTCCGTAAGGAAGACGCAGCTGTCTTCGGAATGGGCGGTGCCCAGGCTGGCGACGTCGTCTACGCTCTGAAGCCCGAATACATGGCTGAGCACGGCTACGGCCTGCCCACCGGTTCCTGCGGCATCGGCGAGCTGAAGAACTGCATGTTCTTCCGCGGTCCCGGCGTCAAGGCTGGCTTCCGTTACGAGCGCCCGCGCTGGCTCGCGGACATCGTTCCTACTTTCTGCTACGCAACAGGCGGCCCTGTGCCGGCAGATACCGAGGGTGCTCCGATCTATCAGATCTTTGAGAACCCTGACCTGGTCGACTAGCGCTCGCGCTACGACCTGAACAGGCCCCAACCGTTGGCAGGGACACTCCCCTTGGTGTCCCTGCCAAGTCAGACACAGGCAAGGCTCTATCGCGAGGAGCACACTATTTGCCTGATATCCTGTTCAAAACCGGGGCGGACTCTCAATGAAAATCCGCGTGTAGAGACTTGGTTGTGGGTAATGAACTCTTTGGCAAAGAAAAATGCCTTTGAACAGCGGTCGCTGATTCAGAGGGAAACCTTAAGTCAAATGGATGCATTGCGATGCTGTTTTTTGTGAACAAGCCCGATGTAAAGATGCTCGATCGCGTCAATCTGGTCGGCGGCGAAGAAGACAAACTGCTGCTTTTGGCTGGAGACGCCGTGACGTTTGCCACGCCTTTTTTTGAGCAGCGGCTTGAAGATATGGATGTTGATGAAGTTTACGCCGCTAAGGACGCTGTTGAGTCCCGCAACCTGGAACTGAGCGACGCCTGCACGGTTGTTGATTACAACGAAATCGTCGACCTGCTGCTCGGCAGCGAAGACAAAGTCGTCTCGTTATAGGAGAGATAATCAATGGCTACACTGACAATGGTTCTGCTGTCTGGCGCCGCAGAAAACGAGGATTCGGTTTTTGCCACAAGCCTGGCAGAAGCCGCTCTGAACAAGGGTCACAAGGTACAGATGTACCTTTTTGGAAACGGGGTGAACCTCTCCAAGCAGGAAATCCCGATTGAAGGTGATGACCTGCACATTGCTCCGCGCCTTCTGGATCACATTGAGCCTACAAAAGTGTCTGCCCGCCTTGGCGAGCTGACAGAAAAAGGGGCTGACATTTCCACCTGTCACACCAACGAACACGCCCGCGGCATTGAGTCCCGTGGCTACGACGGTGAGATCAAGTGGGGTGATGTTGGCGGAACCTTTAGCAAGTACCTCATGACAACAGACGTACTTCTTACCGTAGGCCACTAGAAGGGAGACGAAACAATGATTGGATCTGCATGCTGGGTTGTTGCGAAACCCCTTGGAGTTGAAGCTTCCGCTCTTGGAATCCGAACTGCATGGGCAACCCATCAAAATGGTTTTGAAACCAAACTGCTGTTCACCGAAGAAGGCGTTTGGTGCCTCACTGGAAATCCCGGATATCACAGCTCCATGCTGAAAGATTTTCTGGATCAGGACGGCGAAGTGTTTTGTGACCGCAAGAGCCTTGAGCTGCGCGGCATAGACGAAGGCAAGCTGCTGGAAGGTGTCGAAATTGTCGACGCCGACGATGTGCAGGAAATGTGTGAAGACTGCGACACCGTGAGCTACTTCTAGCTCACCCTTGAGGAGAAAAAAATGGCTGTAAATGTAACCTACGACCGTGTTGATGGAAACACTGATCTCTTCAATCTTGGCGCACAGGCCCTCCCCGAAATCCGGGTGGACTACTCCGAACTGAGCGCTGAGGATCGTAATCAAGAGCACATGGGTGCCCGTCTGCTGTGTATGGCTGCTCTTGCCTGCTACACCAACACCTTTGCCAACAGCCTGACCCGCAAGGGCGCAGAGATCAAGTTCATGCGTGCCCATGCCACGACGTCCAAAGACAAGGACGAAGTCATGCGCACCAAGTACTGCACGCTGGACATCACTGTTGAAGTTGGCCTGGACGAACAGTTCCGCGACGCCTTTGAAGAAGTCAAAGACAACATGCTGAACGGCTCGCTTCTGACCTACTCTCTCGAAGAAGCTATGGACGTGGACTACACGATCACAATGGTTTCCGAATAAATTTTTCTCGTACTGCTGACATTCAAACATCCGCATTTACTGCGGTCATCATATTAAGGAGAACACAATGGCTGACAAAAAAGCAATCCTCGTTTCCGCTGCTACTGTTGATTTTGCTGCTGGCGATTCCCTCAAGAAATTCGCTAAGAAAGCCGCTTCCGTCAAAGACTTCACCTGCGGTGATGTGCTTGCTGAGGCAGCAAAAGTTTCCGGCGCTGTGAGTGCAGCTCCCGAAGCTCTGGCAAAGGCATTCGAAGACGACGCAGCATTTGCATACTGCTCCCTCGGCGACGACCAGGAAGCAGGCATGGCACAGGTGATTGAGGCTGCTGACCGCCGCACCCTGGTTGTTCTCGCTGCTGAAAATGGCCTGTACTTCTACGGCCTTGGTGTCAAAAAGAAGGGTGAAGTCGAGCGCTCTGCTGCTGCTCAGGACGTTATCCCCACTATCTGCTACGTTGCTGATCTCGAAATCCCCGCAGACGCTACCGGCGCTGTGATCTATCAGGCTCTGAAAGATCCGAACCTGAAGATGAGTGAAATCAACAAGCTGAAAGACGCCATCTCCCGCATGGAAGCAGCTCTTCAGCGCGACAATCGCGAGCCTTGGGACAAGCACGACTGCGCTTAGTCTTTCTAGGATATCTGCCGCACGGAAGTATGGGTCCTATTCTGTGCGGCATGCGTTAAGGTTTGCATGCCACGGGGCAACTGTCAGCACGTCTGCGGTTGCCCCGTTTTCCTTTTCCCTCTTCTTCCCCACGCCTACTCCTCTCTACATCATCAGACAACAGCAGCACGCCAAAAAGAGCACTCGTATATCACGTACTCAAATCATGCGGCAGAACTGTCGCAGTGGAATGCGACAGTTTTTCCATGCAGGACAAAAGTGTCGCACATGTATTTCACCGAATAGCAACGCTTTTGAAGAATATCTTCCTCTCTTTTCAGTAAAATACACAGCCTTTTTCCTCCTCAGATTTACCTTTCGCATCAGAAACGACAGAATTGTCGCAGCTCTAGAGTCTCCTCAAAGGGATGCGACAAACTTGTCGTACTCCAAAAAGCCTGTAAATACAGGGGATTTCTTGGATATTCAAAGCTTTCCTGCGACATTTTTGTCGCCGCCTCAAAGCTCCCTCTCAAGGAGGGACATAAAAACCACTGGAAAAGCCCGCTATTGCTCAATTTTCAAAGTTGGCACGACTGATGCTAGATATTCAGCAATACCAAAGAGGTATTACAGCTGCCCGCCTGTTTTGCAGAGATATATCTCGAGCACAGCAGGCCTGCCAAGGTTTGCCTTTGTCCATTACCTCCTAACCCTTCATTTGCAGGGTCGACGAGATCAGATGCATAGCCAGTGTCTTCTCTCCCGTTACTGCAAATGGAGTCTGGGCAAAGGAACGCCATCGGCTGCTTTGAAGCGGTACGGCGGAGAATGTACTAGCCATATATTTTCGCGGCCGAGTTGCTTCGGGTGTACACAGTTACGGAAGCTTTTGCTTGAACTCCATCCTTGGTGAAGCGCCCTGCCAGTATGCGCTTTAATGTCCAGGACGCGAAGGCTCCTGTAAGTGCCTCCCAAACTCCCTCCTCTTGGAACCGCCAAGAGGAGGGGGAGAGGCAGGAACACCCTTCCTTTCTCAAAGTGTCCAAACAGAACGGACCGCCTTGTACATCACATCTCGCAAGGCAGAGATATTTCCCCCTATAAGGAGTTTCCCATGCATAGCCTGAAGAGTCTTCGGACTCATGAACTTTTCGGGTATGTGCTCATCGCCCTTGCGGTCCTGAACTGGTCAGGCAATTTCGTCGCAGCACGGGCAATGGCTGACAGTTTCCCCCCAGCGACTTTCAATGTTCTTCGCTGGCTCATTGCGACGCTTGTTTTCCTTCCTTTTGGAATCCGGCCGCTTTGGCGTGAACGGCAGACCGTGCTTGCACACCTGCCGGGGCTGTGCCTCGTCGCGCTTTTTGGCATCTCCCTGTATGACCTGCTGAGCTTTGTTGCAGGCAGCACAACAGAGGCCCTCAACATGTCGCTGATTGCGACACTCTCCCCTGTCTTTACCTTTATTCTCGCATACTTTTTCCTTGGCGAAGACCTGCGCCTGCGGACTCTTCTCGGCATTCTGGTCAGCATGTTTGGCGTTGTTGTCCTCGTCACAGACGGTGACTTTGCCAAACTCGCCCAGCTCACCTTCACGACCGGCGATCTGCTTATGCTCGCCGTGGCAGGTATGTCCGCCTGCTATAATGTCTCCGTCAAAAAACTTGCTGGCAAACTCAGCCAGTCTGCCATGCTCATGTCCACTTTTATTCTTGGACTGCTCTTCCTGTGCCCGATGTGCTTCTGGGAACTGAATAACGGTGCTGTCCTGCCCGAAATGACCCAAACCGTCTGGGCTATCCTTCTGTACCTTGGCATCTTTGCATCCGTGCTCTGCTACCTGTTCTGGAACATGGCGGTAGAAATCATTGGCGCAGGAAAAACCACACTTTTCTATTACACAATTCCCTTCTGTAGCGGCATCCTTGCCTGGGTCTTCCTCGGTGAGACGGTCAGCACATGCCAGATTATTAGCGGCCTGCTCATCTTTAGCGGCATCATTATATGCCTGACTGTCGGAAGCTCTTCACGCTCCAGCAAGACACGAAAGACTCCTGCTGTGGCTAGAAAACTCCAGGGAGAATCCGCCTAGATATTGCTCTCGCTCTCAGCATTTACCTCGCGTAAACGGATGAATCAGCCCTCATCCGTATCCCCACAAAGCACGCTCCCACATCAGCCCGTGGAAGCGTGCTTTTCCTCGATCCCCCAAACATCTCATCCCACTCTTTACCAAAAGACCTCTCCCTTCCTAACCACAACTCTACGCCACGGACACATCCCCACTTGCAGGGTGCAGGGAGATGCAATCCCCTTGCCCACTGGAGGTCACTCTTCCTCTCAAAGGCATTACACGCCCCATCCCATCAAACACCACCCTTAAAAAAACACACACCAATCTCTGCACACCTCTCACATCACCTCTCTACCCAAACATCTCATCCCACTCTTTACCAAAAGACCTCTCCCTTCCTAACCACAACGCTACACCACTGACACATCCCCATTTGCAGAGTGCAGGGGGATGCAATCCCCTTGCCCACCGAAGGTCATCCTTCCTCTCAAAGGCATTACACGGCCCATCTCATCAAACACCCCCCTTTAAAACACACACACCAATCTCTGCACACCTCTCACATCACCTCTCTACCCAAACATCTCATCCCACTCTTTACCAAAAGACCTCTCCCTTCCTAACCACAACTCTACGCCACTGACACATCCCCATTTGCAGGGTGCAGGGGGATGCAATCCCCTTGCCCACCGGAGGTCACTCTTCCTCTCAAAGGCATTACACGCCCCCCCATCAAACACCACATTTCAAAAAACACACACCAATCTCTACATACCCCTAAAAACCATAAGAAAAGGCCAGAGGGGGACGACCTCTGGCCTTAACGGATGGAGTATATCTGAGGAAACTAACAGGATTCCTGAATCTTGCCCTTGCCATATGGAGTTATGATATAGCGAGGAACAAGCTGACCCGACTCAGTAATTTCTGCGTCGAAGTCCCGAAGAATCCCTACAGCCTTAAGGCTCATTAGATGGTTTTCTACATGGCTCTTTGTAAACTGGCGTTCAGAGCCATATTCATCACGTAACTCATCAAGCAAACTCTGAGCATTGCGGGGCTGCTCATCCCGAAAGCTGTTAGCAATCATCATACGAAACGGAGGCTTCAGATTGAACATAGTTTCTCCCCTAATTCACGCTACGCAGGTTTGCGATGTCTTTGGGATTGCCAACAACCAGCACCATACCGCCAGTAATAATCAGCGCACCCCACAACAGGTTCTGCGTAATCTGGACATCAGTGAATATCGCACTGAACAGAATACCCCAGAGGGCATAGGTGATATTCATAGCCATAGCACGGCTCACGCCGGTCATATTCATTGCCCGGTACCAAAGAATGTAACAACAGGCTCCAAGGAAACCCGCAGCGACAAGGACAAGTCCTGAGAAGTTTGTCATCGCACCTTCCAGAACCATCCATCCTCCGAGAAGCGGAAGCAAAATAAAAAGATACAAAAATGCTGAAACAATCTGATAAATGTTCAGCACAACCGTGGGATCGAGCAAGTCCATGCCATAGGTTGCAAAGACGCCTTCAGCTCCCCAGCCGAGCGTTGCAAGCAGGGCAATGCCGATACCCCAGTAAAAATGTGAGTTCACGCCACCTTCCGGGGGCGCATAACTAATGATGAACGCACCAGCAATACACATCAACAATCCAAGCCAAGCTCTGCCACAGATCTTTTCCTTCAGGAAGATCATTGCCAACACTGAAGCAACAGCAGGATACAGTGACGTGATGGGCAGGACGTATGCAGGTCCTGCAAATTTTAATGCGACAAGATAGCCACCCATTCCTATGGGTCCACCACACAGTGCCCCAAAACAGACAAAGAGTCCGGGTTTGGTGAAGATACTCCGTGCAATTTCTCTTAGGCGACCAGTCTTCCAGTTAAACATCAGAGTCCAGCATCCAGCAATCAGGTCATGCATTCCTGACGCTGTAAGTGGAGCCAAAAGCCACAGGGGGGAATCTGCAAAAGGAGCCATAGAAAGAGCGATACCGAGTACCACGCCTTCGGCGCCCCAGATGATTCCTGAGCACAACGCCCATGCAAGCCCTTTCTTTGCAAATGCGATGTCTCGTTTTTCCTTCAGCTCCCCAACAGTTGGGGAATAAATCTTCATAATAGAAACTCCGTCTCATGTGTAAGGGGCCATAGGTTTGCAGATATCTTCACAAGCAACAAGTACGCCAAGAAAAAAAGTTTCGGTCTAATCGTGGTTTTCCTCTTGCATAACGGGAAAAAATGTACAAGCACACTGTCAGAGAGCGACAGATTTGTCGTGTTTCGCAATAGAGTACGGGTATAAAACCATTTTCCCGAATAGCTTATTGGCGAAACGACAAAAATGACATGATTTGCGACAAGGATGACTGACATGCCGAATGAAGACTATGAAGCTTTGCGAAAAGAATGTGAAATTCTCCGCATAAAGGCCAAGGATTCTGAAAAACTTCGTAACCAGTTGCAAGAAAGTGAAGAGCGCCACACCCGCATGCTGCACAACCTCCCCGGAATGGCCTACAGATGCCGTATCGATTCCGACCTCAACTACACTCTGGAGTTTGCAAGCCGAGGAAGTCTGGAGCTTCTTGGTTTCACCTCTCATGAGATGATTCGGGATAACTGGAACACCATTGAGCGGATGACCGATCCTTCTGATTTGATGAGAATCAGAAAACACGTAAAAGACCATGTCATGAAACATGAGCCATACGGAGCGATGTACCGTGTGACCATGAGCACAGGGGAAAAGAAATGGATCTGGGACCAGGGGGAAGCGGTCTATAACCAAAAAGGTGTCGCAACCCATCTGGATGGCATTGTGATGGATGTCAGCGCCCAGAAGCTCAAAGAGATGGACCTCAAGGAAGAAAACGACCGTCTCAGAGCATCCCTCAATGGCCAGTACCGCTTTGGAGAAATGATCGGACGAAGCCCTGCCATGCAGCAAGTCTACAAGCTTGTGATGAAAGCGGCAGAAAGCGACACAAACATCATTGTTTATGGAGAGACTGGAACAGGCAAGGACCTCGTGGCAAGAACGGTTCACGAACTCAGTTCCCGAAAGGGGCAATATGTCCCGGTCAACTGTGGCGCCATTCCCGAACAGCTTTTGGAAAGTGAGTTTTTTGGGCACAAGCGAGGCGCGTTCTCTGGGGCCAACACAGACAAACAGGGCCTGCTTGCTGCGGCGGATGGCGGCACCCTCTTCCTTGATGAGCTTGGTGAGCTTAATCTCAATCTTCAGGTCAAACTCCTCCGCGCCCTGGAAAGCAAACAGTACACCCCCGTCGGCGAAACCCGCCCCCGCCACTCTGACTTCCGTATCATCGCGGCAACCAACCGCAACCTCAAAGAAATGGTGCGCAAAGGTGAAATGCGCGCAGACTTCTTCTACCGAATCCACGTTCTTCCCGTTACCGTCCCCCCACTTCGCGAACGCAAAGAAGATATTCCTCTGCTCATGGACCACTTTCTGGAGCGATTCAAAAAAAATAATCCCAAAAGCGGTGGCCGCTTTGCCATTCCTGCTGCAATACGCGTTGCACTGGAAGAATACGACTGGCCGGGCAATGTCCGTGAGTTACAAAACGTTTTGGACCGCTATGTGGCTTTTGGAGATATCAACTTCACAGACATCCGCGTTAATGAAGAAAAAGCCATAGCGCAGGCCGCAGGAGAGCTTGGAGAGATGGGTATTGTCTTCCAGTCAGGGCAAACACTCAAAACCGCCGTAGAGCAGCTTGAACGCCGCCTCATCGTCAAAACCCTCGAACGCTGTCGCTGGCATAAAGGCGAAGCCGCAGACAAGCTCGGGCTAAACATTCGAACCATGCAGCGCAAAATCCGCCGCTACAGCATCTGACATTCCCCAATACGCAAAAACTCCCGGCAGAAGCAGACGCCTCTGTCGGGAGTTTTGTGTTTGCCGCGAAGCAAAAAAGTACTGTGTTCTATAAAAGATCTTTGTAGCTTGGGAGAAGCCGCTCCTCAATCAACACATCCCAGTCATACTGCTGTGCGTGCTTTATGTTCTGAACGAATGGGGCACCAATATCATTTTGGAATGCCCGAACCAAAGCATCACAGACCCCCTGCTCGGTATTCTCAAACACAAGTCCCTCAAACCCTTGTGCCATAAACCGCTCATGCGCACGGGTCTTGCTTGCAAGACACAGCAAACCAGACGCGCAATACTCCAGCACCTTAAGTGAGGGGGAATCTTCATACGCGCCCCCCGGCACAAAACCGATCCCCACATCGTAATGCCCAAGACGCTGCAAGAGCACATCATGCGGAGCACGACCACAAAATCGAACGGGAAGCCCTCGCTGCGAGGCGTAAGAGCGCAACTCTTCTTCGGCATCCCCTTCTCCCCACAAATCAAGATAAAAACCTCTTCCCTGCGGTGTCTGGCAAAAGCGGTCAACGCCACGCAAAAGCACATCAAGACGACGCGCTTTGGCGAGCGTCCCAACATACACCGCTTTTCGCGGTCCAGATCCTTCTGAGGGCAAAAGTTTTTTGCCACGCGCAGCAGCTGAGGCAAGAGCGCAGTCCACCCCAAAAGGCAGATCTCGGTAGGGAAATCCCTGTGCGGATGAAGGTCCCTGTTCCGCAGAAAAAACGTTTGGGAAGGCTCGGCGGGCATTCTCCAACGAAGTTCCAAAGCACAGGTCAAAATGATGGTGAAGCCGAAGTCCCATTTGCTGAGCAAACCAAAGTTTCTTGCCCTGCGCAAGAAGAGGAGCACGGATATCTATACACCATCGGGCGTTGGGTGCAGCCCTGCGAAGCGCAGCATACAGGGGAAACGTACGCGGGGAGTAATAAACGTGAACGATGTCAGGAGAACAACGAGAAAGTTCCTGCCACCATGCTCGAAACCATAACAAAGCCGACCTTTTCCGCGAAACGAGCTTAAACGGTGTTGCACCGGCAGTCTCTTCTGGGGCGCGGCGCACAACAGGAGCAAATACCGTCACGTCTGCGCGTTTTGCCATTCGCCGTGGAAATTCACAGGAAGCCGCCCGGCCCAGCCCGCCAAATGGGGCGTGTAAGAGATACGCTATTTTCATATGTGACGACCAATTCTTCCAAGAAAGACCTGCCACTGAAACTGTCGGTGCGCTTTATTCAAGGGCTTGCGCAACATGCGAAACAAAGGCTGAGCAGCGTTCAAAAGCAAAAACCAAAAACCCAGCCGATACTTTTTAATTAAACGATATCGCCCAAGCCCATAGCGACGAGCTTTCGTAAGATTCACAGCGCCTGCCAGCTCCATCTCCGGATGAATAACCTGTATCTCTCCATGACGCTCCACCCGAAATCCTTTTTTCATTGCCCGAATCAGAAAATCAGTCTCGGCTCCGGAGCCATACGGGCTCGAAGTCCCAGCTCCAATATGCTCCGGGAAATGCGTTTCCAAAGCTTCGGCGACCTCTCGACGAAAAAACAGGGTTGCCGATGGAGCCTGAAAACAGGCTTCCTGCAAAAAATGTAGCCTATATGGCTTAGCATACTTTTCTTTTTCAGGAAGTCCCTTTGAAAAGTCTCCATTTCGATAAACGATTTTTCCTATTGCAATATCACACTGACCAAGCGCCTTTTCTGCACACTCTAGTGTATCATCATAAAAGAATATATCGTCATCTGTTAATGAAAACATATTTCCTTTTAAAATATCCAACCCTGCGTTTCTTGCTCGTGAAAGGCCACGCTCTGAGCTCACGATCTTCACAGAAAATATATCTCTATACTTTTTTGCAATTTTTTGCAGCGCAAAAGAAGTTTTCTTGTCATTCTGATCTATTATTACAACTCGAAAATCTTTAGATTTCTGGGTTGCAAGTGAAGAGAATAGTTTTTCAACACAATATACTCTGTCAACCGTAGCAAGTATAAGATCAAACATTCCTTTGCAAAACCTTGTTTCAAAAAATTAAATCGGATACGGAAGTGAGCTTGGTGCTATGTGTTCATCACCATTATTAATACTTTCCATTCATGGCTAACGACTCATAGCAAGCGATACAGTGCATAATCAGCTTTTCTAAAGCTGTAAATGTATGTCTTACGCGAGTGCGTCGCATTTAATCAAAAACGCTTACACTGGGGATCTGTGTGCAAAGTTTGAATTTACGGAACAAGCGTGTCTTGGTGACTGGGGCATGCGGAACCATCGGAAAGGAACTGATCCGACAGCTTCTCGAAGACTACGGAGTTGGAGAGCTTATCGGCATAGACAACAACGAAAGTGAACTGTTTTTCGTCGATCAAATTTACGGCAGTTACGAAAATGCACACTTCTACCTTGGCGACATCCGCGACATCAGCAAGCTGACCAAGCTCACCAAGGGAATCGACATAGTTTTCCATACAGCGGCACTCAAGCACGTTATCCTCTGTGAAAAATCACCGTATGAAAGCGTTCAGACCAATATCCTTGGCATCAAAAATGTCATTGATGCAGCTTTGGAATGCAATGTTGAAAAAGTCATTTTCACCAGTTCAGACAAGGCTGTGAATCCCACTAATGTAATGGGGACATCCAAGCTCATGGGCGAGCGACTTATTACTGCCGCAAACAGCCTTGCCCGTGACAAACGGACCATCCTTGCCTCTACACGATTTGGCAATGTCCTTGGTTCTCGAGGTTCGGTCATCCCAATTTTCCGCGAGCAAATCAAATCCGGAAAGAATCTGTCTTTGACTCATCCCGAAATGACCCGCTTTATTATGAGCATTGATGAAGCTACCAAGCTGGTCATTGATTCCTGTGAACTGGCACAGGGCGGCGGAGTCTTTGTCACAAAAATGCCCGTCATCCGCATCAAGGATCTCGCCGAAGTCATGATTCAGGAGCTTGCTCCGGTGTATGGGCACAATCCTGAGGACATAGGCATCACCGTGATTGGAAGCAAACCCGGTGAAAAGCTCTATGAAGAGCTCATGAGCGAAGAAGAAATGGCCAGAACTGTTGAACTGGAAAAATACTTTGCCGTAACTCCCGCCTTCCGTTGTGTCTATCGCCACATCAACTATGAGTATCCTGGGACACTCTCCAAGACCGTAACCCGTCCATACAACTCAGCAAACGAAACACCGCTGACGCAGGTGGAACTCAAAGACTTCCTGTACAAAAACAATCTGCTTTTCGAAACAGCATCCTAGGACTGGACAATGGATATTTTAATTTTAGGTGGTGATGGCTACCTTGGCTGGCCGACTGCAATGTACCTCTCTGCCCGCGGCCATAATGTCACCGTTGCTGACAACTATTTCCGAAGGAATGCCTGCACCACTCTTGATGTTGGCATGCTCTACCCTGTTCCGACACTCATCGAACGGGCCAAGATTTGGCACCAGCACACAGGGAATGAAATCAAGGTCGCTCTTGGAGATTTGTCTGATCCAGAATTCATGCGCTCTTTTTTCAATGGACGAGTCAAATACGCATGGACCGCAACGGAAAAGCCATCCACAGCACAGCCTGACACAGTACTCCACTATGCGGAACAGCCTTCTGCACCGTACTCGCTTATAGACTACAAGCATGCAAACTTTACGCTGCAAAACAACCTGCTCGTAACAAACAACCTCCTCTTTGCCCTCAAAGATTACTCGCCGGAAACCCACGTTGTGCACATCGGGACTATGGGCGAATACGGCACACCAAACATTGATATTGAGGAAGGTTGGCTGGAGATTGAACACAAGGGACGAAAGGGGCGCTTCCTGTATCCTCGTCAGGCATCATCGCTCTACCACACAAGCAAAATCATGGACACTGATCTGATGTGGTTTGCGGTTCGGATGTGGGGCCTTTCCATTACTGACCTGATGCAGGGACCTGTTTATGGCGTTGAAACTCCAGAATCAGAAATCGATCATCGTCTGAGAAGTCTGTTCAACTATGATGAAATTTTCGGAACGGTCATCAATAGATTTGTTGTTCAGGGAGTTACCGGCTATCCGCTGACAATTTACGGTCAGGGAGGACAGACCCGCGGTTACTTGAACATCAACGATACACTCCAGTGCGTTGAAAAATCGGTTCTGACTCCAGCAGGACAAGGTGAACTGCGTATCTTTAACCAGATCATGGAAACTTTCAGCGTTAGTGAGCTTGCCGAACTGACTCAGCGAATTGGTCAGGCAAGAGGCCACAAGGTTGAAATTCAACACATTGAAAACCCACGCAAGGAAGCTGAAGAGCACTACTACAACCCAACCTATTCTGGTCTGGTCGAAATCGGTGTGGAACCGCACTACCTTACAGATAACGTGATGAACTCCATGTTTGCCCTTGTAGAAACATACAAAGAAAACATCAGAAAAGACGTCATCTTCCGTGGCATCCGCTGGTAACGCTAATTTCAGGACTCGTCTATGAAAGCCCAAGGGACCTTGTCTCACTCTTTGAATTTTCTCAAAAAATTCAAACCATTTTGGACTTCTGGAGAAAACACTCCCTTTGAAGCAGTGTCGCAGCGCTCTCACCTGAGAGTTGCTGCCCTGCTAAGTGAGGAACGTGCTCTTGAACTTCAGCCGGAGTGCGAACTTCTTCTCCTCACCCCGGAAAATGCTGTACAGATTGTCAAATACGCTTCGCCAGACTTTATTCTCATTGAATCAGGCTGGGAAAGCGCCACTGGGGAGTGGCGCATGGCGCTCATGCCGGACAGTGAGCACCAGAAAACGCTGCACAAGATTCTTGAATATGCCAAGCACAAGGGCCTTCCAACTGTCTTCTGGATTACGAGTAAAGCCAACCAGCTTCCATATTACACGGATGCTCTGGAGTCCTTTTCTCACATCATCACCCATTCGGCAGAAGTCAGCACCAAGCTTCGCGAACAAAATCGGACAGTCACCCTTCTGCCCGACTGCTTTCAGCCTCTTCGTACCCATCCGTTCCGAACGCTGAGCACCTATCACAAGAAGCATGCCGACATACTTCTTTCCGAAGACATCGACGCTCCCAAGGCAGTTGAAAATATCTTTGAGGGAGACAAGCTTTCCCTGCGTATTCTTTCGGACCAAAATGCAGAACACAAAACGCTTCTGCGCTGCATCCGGGCCATCACATCGCCTCAAAAAAATATTCTGCTGCGCCAAAGTGATCTGTTGATTCACAATGCGGTCCCATCCCGGACACAACTCCTTGCCACGGCATCAGCCTGTCCAGCATTGCCTTTGGAACAGTCAAAGGAGCAAAGCACTCAGCAGCTCAAAAACGACATTGCCCGCCAGCAAATTGATCCTCTTTTTCTTCGCCAAAAGGCCCACAAAGCATGGCGAGCTGCCATGAACTCAGCAAGCGCTGGGCACTGGCTCAAAGCCTGCGCCGCTTCACTTGGTTGTAGCTCAGACTGGAACGAAGAGCCTCGGGTAACACTTGTGGCATCTGTCGCTTCAGAAGAACAGAAGCAGCAGATCCTTACAGCATATTCAAAACAAAGTTATGCCAACAAAGAGCTCCTTCTCTTTGTTGAAAAACAGGCAACAACGACAACAGATGTTCCTTCACATATTCGCATTCTGCCAAAGCCAGAGCCATATGCCCCGCATTTGAGCATTGAACTGGCAGCTCACCTTGGGACTGGCGAGTACGTCCTGTTTCTTCACGAAGGGCTCAACTATGGCAAACACTTCCTCGAAGATATCTTGCTCAGTTTCCGGTGCGCCGGAGATGCTCAGTTCGTCGTCAAAGAACCTGTCCGCGACCTCAATGAAGAGCGTTTGCCCTGCCTCAAGATTAAAGGAAAACACCTTGGGCACAGAGCGCTTGCCTCGCGTGAACTCCTCTTTGCCCTGCGCAAGTCTGTACTGCTCACAAACAGCTTTTCCAGCCTTTCAGCATCCTGCACCATTACGGAAGCCCTCAAGGAAACGCTTATCCAGCAGTGCGCTCACTCTCAGGGACTTTTTGCAGATTCTTTTAATCTGGTGGACTCACGGCATGTCTCTCGCCCCAGCGACTCGCTCCTCCTGAACTGTTCCTTTGAGGTATAGCCCATGAACGTCTGTTTTCTTTCCTCCCGACCTTTTGGCCTTCTTGGCACTCCGGGGACCTACCTCTTTGTCAAATACGCACAGGAGTTCTTTACAACTCTCGTTCTGGCTCCAGAGAACACCCAAGGCGTTTTTGATGAACAAATCCCAATGCTCAACGTTGAAAGCATCTCCCCTCTTGATCTTTTGGGGCGCATGCACGAGCTGGAGGACTTTTCTCCAGACATTTTTTATATTTTCAATAGCCATGAATGGAGTGATACAGCGTTTTTTTTGCGCAAGGCCTTTCCTAACGCAAAAATCGTACTGGACATCAAAACGCCCCTTCTGCTTTCCGGAAAGGCACTCAAGAATGTTCAGGAACGAGGCCAGTTCGCCGAACACACCCTTGATGCCATTGTGACGCTTTCTGAGGAAAGTGTTGAAAGCTGGATTCCGGGGCATACCGTCCCAAGCGTTCCCTATCCACTTGGCGTTGACTGCACACTTTTTCCAGCAGCGTCTTCCATACAGGCCCGAAAAAATTTCCAGCGCTTTGTCTACATTGGTGCCTTGAATCCACGGCGTCGCCTTCCCCGACTGCTCTCGCTTTTTTCGGAAGCAGCAAAACATGCCAAACACCCCCTGTATCTTGATCTCTATGGCAAAAGTCTGGCTGGCATCGCAGAGCTTGAGGAGCAAATTCCAACCCTGCACCCCAACGCCAAAGTAACAATCAAGGGACAGCTTCCACAAAAAGAACTGTTGAAACGTCTCCCTGAATATGACGCAGGCATTGCCTGGGTTCCATCAGAAGTCTTCTCCAACTCTCCCTCGCTCAAATCTCTGGAATTCATGGGTGCAGGCCTTCCATTGCTGGCCTCAAACACAGAAGCACACAGGGCACTCAAAAACAGTGGTTTTTCCCTTTCACTTTTTGAACAGGAAGGACATGGCCTCACAAAAGCCTTGCAGGAACTGCCTCAACTTTCTCAGCAGGAGCAACTTCGTACAAACAGAACGCAGCTTGAATCATTTGATTACACAGCACTTTTGCGTAGCTCCTTTGTCCCTCTGTTCAAGAAACTGGTGCAGAAAAAAACCACAGCTCCGGCCCCTCGCCCTCACAAGCTCACTCTGACCATCATGTCTGACTCGCTTGCTGCAGGAAAAGGCGGTGCAGAACGTGTTTCCTCTGAGCTTGCCAACGAAATGGCACGCCGAGGGCACCGGGTTTACGTCTGCTACAAAAACACAGGGCATCCAGCCTACCCGCTGACAGAGGGGGTCATCCCCCTGCCGTATACAAGCTCGAAAAAGCTTCGGGAGGCACTCATAGCCCTTTCTCCAGATCTTTTCTTTGCCTTTTATTTCAACCGGGAGCTTCTTCGATACCGAAAACTTGTTTTCGGTACAGGAATTCCCTTTGGGATGCAGGAATGCACCAACCCACAACGGCTGGTGCAAACAAACTGGATTGAAAAAAAGGCCCCCAAAACACGCTTTGAGATTCGTGCTGTAGAGCGTGAGGCCGTCGCAGCCTCAGCACAGGCCATTCGTCTTGTGATGCCCGAATATGCAGACAGCTTCCCTGACTACATTCAGGACAGTCTCGCCGCATTCCCAAATCCGTCTTTCGTCCACGAGACCAGAGCACATCAGGAACCACAGGGCCGCTACTCCATCATCAATATTGGGGGGATGAAAAAAAATAAAAACTTCATCACCCTGCTCAAAGCGTTCCACCAAATCGCAGATGAATTCCCCCTCTGGGACATCCGCGTTTTTGGCAACACGCTCGAAGGTCCCCAGCCCCACAAGCTGGAGATCAAAGACTACATTGAGGAACACTCGCTCCAGGAACGCATTCATATCTGTGGTCGAACAGATGATGTTTTCGCTGAATTCCTCAAAAGTCAGATTCATGTCACAGCCTCTTTGAGTGAAGGCTGCCCCACCTGCATTCTCGAAGCTATGGCTGTAGGGGTTCCCAGCATTGGATTTGCAGAATGCCCCGGCACCAATCAGCTCATACGCCATGAGCACAATGGTCTGCTCGCCTCTGGGGAAGATCGTGTCGCAGCACTTTCCCAGCAGCTCAAGGCCCTCATGTCTTCAACCGAACGCCGCGATCAATACGGAAAAGCAGCCCACAAGGATGCCCTCGGCTACAGTCCAGACCGGACGTATGACCGATGGGAAAAGCTCTTTTTCACAGCAGCATCGTACAAAGACAGACTTCATGAGCACATGCAGCTTCAAATGCGCACAGATGCAAACCGGACGCTCAGTTCTCATCGCATTATTCACTCTCTACTGAGCACCATAGATCTCGACTAGGAAGGAAAAGGAGAATGGAAGAAAGGGGATTTCAGGGGGAGACGCTTTCCCAGGAGGAACGGCACGAAATGGCCACGCAACTTTCAGATTTGGCAAAAGAATTTCACCTGAGCAAAACACTGGAAAGCTCGCAGATTCTTCAAGAACTCTCTGAGCTGCTGAGGGAGCAGCGTGACGACCTTCAAAGCCTTGTGCAACAAAATGCAGAAGTGCTGAAAAAGAACGTCATGCTTCGGGAGCAGCTGCGAGAGAGGAATATCCAGCTGGCCCAAAAAAAGCCACAACCACCAAAAAAGGTCGCGGCACAAAAGAAAAAAAAGGTTCAGCATCCAGCATTTCGTATATCCAAACGCATCTTCACCAAAATAAAGCCGGTCCTGAAAAAATATCAGGCCGACAAAATCTATTATTTCGCCAAATTCAAAATCAAGGCGCTTCTGAGAAAATTCAAAGCCCTTGTCAGACGCTTTGTCTAACACCACACAACCGACAAGGTAGCATGCAATGCAAAAAATACTCATTACTGGCGGCTGCGGCTTCATTGGCTGCTCGCTGATTAAACGACTGACCAAACGCCCCGAACAGGTCCAGATTCGAATCCTCGACAGCTTTCTGACCGGAACGCCAGAAGATCTTGAGGGAATCGCCCCTGCACACATCTGTGACGTCAATTCCATCCCTGAAACCACCGGAATCTTTATTGTTGAGGGTGATATTCGCGATAGCGAACTTATGCTGAAATGCGCAAAAGGCTGCGACGCAATCGTTCATCTCGCTGCCAACACCGGCGTTGGTCCCTCTGTAGAGAATCCTCGGCTGGACATGGAATCCAACGTCATTGGTATCTTCAATGCACTGGAAGCCGCCCGCATCCACGGTGTAAAACGCTTCGTTTTTGCCTCTTCTGGTGCCCCGGCAGGCGAAGTCGAACCTCCAATTCACGAAGAATTGCCTCCGCACCCAGTTTCACCCTATGGCGCAAGCAAACTCGCCGGAGAAGGCTACTGCTCCTGCTATGCCAAAACCTTTGGCGTCGAAACAGTCTGCCTTCGCTTTGGCAATGTCTTTGGCCCGCTCTCCAAAAAGAAAAGTAGCGTTGTTGCCAAATTCATTCGACAGGCCGTGCAGGATGAAGAATGCGTCATTTACGGCTCAGGAAACCAGACCCGTGACTTCATCTACATTGACGACCTGATTTCAGCTGCCGAAAAAGCCCTCTTCCAGGAAGGCATCGGCGGGGAAACCTTCCAGATCGCGAGCGGAAAAGAACACACCGTGCTCGAAGTCGCAGAGATCATCAAAGAAGAGCTTCTTCTGCACGATATCCCCATGCGACTTTCTCACGACTCCCCCCGTCTGGGCGATGTGGAGCGCAACTACTCCGATACCAGCAAGGCGCAAAAGCTCCTCGGCTGGACCGCTGACTATGACCTGCGCCAAGGCATTCGCAACACCATCGAATACTTTCTTGGCACCACCAGATAGTTTTTACTCAGGGACCGGGCTTCCGGTCCCTCACAAGAGTGTCCATTGATCCAGCTTTTCCAAAATATACGACGCCATAGATATGCTCTTCGCAGCCAGTTTACGATCAATCTCAAAACCACAATTTCATCAACACAGCTTGGTGTCCTGTGGTGGGTACTTGATCCTCTGCTGCTGATGGGCATTTATTATTTCTTTGTCAAAATCGTCTTTGAGAGAGGTGGACCGCAGTATCACCTCTTTGCGCTTTGCGGCATTGTCACCTGGCAGTGCTTTTCCCGGACTCTTGTGCTCTCTTCCACGGCCCTCACCAGAAGTGCAGGACTTATCCGACAAATCGCACTCCCACTTGAGCTCTACGTGGTGGTACAGCCTCTGGTTCAGTCTTTTTATTACTGTATCGGACTTGGCATTATTTTTTTCTGGAACATGCAGGCCGCTTCTCTGGCGTCTTTTTCCCTGCTTCTTCCACTCTGCGCACTCTTTCTTTTCTCATTCAGCCTAGGCTGCATCCTGTCCATCGTTCAGGTCCACCTCCGCGACACGGCAAAATTTCTTCCGTACCTGCTTCGGCTGGGTTTCTATGTGACACCCATTCTTTATGCACCTGAACGCTTTCTCAAAATTCAGGCTATCCCCGACATTTGCAAAGAAATTTACCTTGCAAACCCCATCCTCATCATCGTGACTGCGGTACGGGAAATTCTGCTCGAAGGACGGCTTCTGCACGTCGAACCTGTTCTGTGGCTGATTGGCGTCTCTCTTATTCTCACCCAGTGTGCCATCGCCTTTTTCCGATTTAACGCACGGACCATCCCAACAGCACTCTAAGATGAAAGAACCATTACTTGAACTTCACGACATTTCTTTGTCATTTCGACGCAAAAAAACGCTGCGGGAACTTCTTTCGTTCAGTCCTCGCAAAACACCGTTTCACGCGCTTCGAAATATTTCTCTCTCGCTCAACGAGGGAGAGGTTTTAGGAATTATTGGCCGGAATGGCTCTGGGAAAAGTACCCTGTCCCGGCTTTGCGCTGGTGTGTACCACCCTGATTCAGGAACCCGTATCGTTCGGGGAAAAGCTCAGCTTCTCTCTCTTGGCGCAGGTTTTCAGAACCAACTCACAGGCCGGGAGAATGTTTTTATCAACGGAAGTTTCCTCGGCCTGAGCTACCCGGAAATTGAAAAAAGATTTCCAGCTATCGCCGAATTCGCCGACATCGGCGAATTTATCAATGAACCCGTCAAGACCTATTCAAGCGGCATGCGAAGCCGCCTTGCTTTTGCCATTGCAACAGCAATCCGCCCCGACATCCTGATTCTTGATGAAGTCATGGCCACCGGAGACAAACCCTTTCAGCAAAAAGCACTCGACCGAATGCAAAACCTGCGAGAACTCGCCAAAGCAGCTCTCGTTGTCTCTCACAGCCCCGGAACACTCAGGAAAATATGTACTCGCATTATTTGGATGCACCAAGGCCAGTGTATCGATTCAGGCCTGCCTGAAACCATTTTAGACAAATACAATTCATTCTGGGCACAAAAAGGATAACCATGTTATTCAACTCTCTTGAATATCTTTTTTTCTTTCTTCCTCTTGTCCTCGCGCTCTTCTATATTCTGCGAAACACCGTGAGCTACCGTGCGGCCAAACTGTGGCTCGTGTTCGCGTCTTTTGCCTTTTATTCTTACTGGAAACCAGAGCACCTTCCGCTGATTCTCGCGTCTATCTGTATCAACTTTAGCTTTGCCAAAGGACTCTGCTCTGCAAAACTTC
Source organism: Desulfobaculum bizertense DSM 18034 (assembly GCF_900167065.1). Taxonomy (NCBI): domain Bacteria; kingdom Pseudomonadati; phylum Thermodesulfobacteriota; class Desulfovibrionia; order Desulfovibrionales; family Desulfovibrionaceae; genus Desulfobaculum; species Desulfobaculum bizertense. Next base: position 205,443 of record NZ_FUYA01000002.1, on the reverse strand, counting down.
GGCCCGCAGCGCGCAAGCTCCTTTTCCTGACGGGCTGCGCCTTCAATCTCCTGCTTCTCTGTTACTTTAAATATCTCGGTTTTATTCTCGAAAATATACCACTCACAACAGATCTCTCCAGCTTTTCTAAAATCATTCTCCCCCTTGGCATCAGCTTCTTTACTTTTCAGCAAATCGCGTATCTGGCTGACTGCTATGCCTCCCCAAGTGAAGAATATTCATTTTCTGACTACTGCCTGTTCATCGCCTTCTTTCCGCAGCTTATTGCAGGCCCCATTGTGCACCACAAAGAAATGATGCCTCAGTTTGAGGACAGTTCAGCCTCACAGACTTTGTGGACCAACATGTATTCAGGTCTCTTTTTCCTGTCCCTTGGTCTCGTCAAAAAACTCGGCATTGCTGACAGCTTTGCAACCATTGCCAATGCCGGATACAGCGCTCCAGACAGCCTGAATTTCTTGACAGCATGGGGAACAAGCCTGTCCTACACCATTCAGCTCTACTGTGACTTTTCCGGATACACAGACATGGCGATTGGTTCGGCGCTCCTCTTTGGAATCCGGCTCCCGATCAACTTCAATTCCCCCTATGCCAGCCTTGATATTCAAGACTTCTGGCGGCGCTGGCACATCACTCTCGGCCGCTTTCTGCGTGACTACATCTACATTCCACTCGGGGGGAGCCGAAAAGGATTTACCCGGACACTCTGCAACCTTTTTTTGACCTTCCTTATTGGAGGTCTCTGGCATGGCGCAGGCTGGACCTTTATCCTCTGGGGAGCTATGCACGGCGCAGCACTCGTCATTCACCGCATATGGAAAGCCGCAGGGCACACCATGCCCAAAGCGTGTGCCTGGCTTGTCACCTTTTTCTTTGTACACTGCGCATGGGTCATTTTTCGTGCCCCAACGGTGCAGGACGCGTTCACAGTCCTTCACAAAATGATCCTTCCTACAGACATACATCTTGCCCCCCTCTCCAGCGCACAGCTCTGGATTCTTCCAGCACTTCTGTATGTTCTCTTTGACACCTTTTTCAAAAACTCACAGCGTCTAGAGCACAAGCTCTCGCCGCGTCTGTTGAACACTGCGGTAATTCTTGTTCTCTTTTGGTGCGGAGCAGGCTTCCTCCTGCAACAAAATCACTTCTCCGAATTCCTCTACTTCCAGTTCTAGGCTGCCCATGTTCAAAAAACACGTCCTTTTCATCATGGCCGGGATCATCTTCCCTTTTATGGCCCTCCTTGCAGTCAACGCCACTGTAGACCCGCTCCAGATCTATCACCCCCAGTATTTTGCCAAAGAACGCTTCTGGAATAATCAGCGCTACCAAAATGCGGCAAAACTCAAGCACTTCATCCATAAAGCCGATGCCGTGCTCATTGGCAATTCCATTGCGGACTGCTCTTCCCCTCGCAATATTTCCAAACAAATGAACTGGAACCAGACGCTCAAGCTCACCGTTGACGGTGGACAAATTTCAGAGCAGAGCTTTATGCTCACAGAAGCACTCAAGCACCCCAATATCAAACATGTTTTCTGGGGACTGCGAACGCAAATTTTCAATAAAGAACGCGCTGACGTCTGGCACCGCTCCCAGGTTATCCCCTTCTACCTGTATGACAGAAGTCCATTCAATGACCTGCCTTATCTCGCCAGTCTGACAACGCTCAAAAATTCATGGGCGACCATAACGGCACCCAAACAAGAAAAACACGGCTGGAAAACCACTTCACTGAACTGGCTCAATTACTGGATGACGCCAAGCAAAGGCTCCCGTTGTGCCCGATTCCCCTTTGACAAGCACTCAGCCAAACTGCGACGCCTTGCGCAAAAAAGTCATACTTTTCTAAGTACAACCACGTTTCCCAAAGGTCGCAAGATTCGCCTGCGAAAACTCCCATCAATAGAAAAACACATTGTTCACACAGTAGAGCGCCATCCAGACGTCGACTTCACCATTTTTATTGCTCCAGAAAGCTATTTGCGACTCCAAAGCCGTGGACATGCCTTTCCTGATTACCTCCGCGCCCAAAAGACTCTGGTCATGGCCCTCAAGGACCTGCCCAACGTCCATATTTATGGCTTTGAGGATAACTCACGACTCTGCGGCAACCTGTATAACTTCTGCGACCAAACCCACTATCACTCAGGAGTTAACCAGTGGATGCTCGACAAAATCGCACAAGGAAAAGGACAGCTCACTCCTGGCAACATTGACCGCTACCTCCAGCGAGTTTTTGCCAATACCATCGCATACACTCCCCACTGGGACGCCTCACGGGTTATCCCCATGCTGAAAAAGAAAGAGCGAAGAGCGTTCTACCGCGAAGTACGCAAAAGAGAGGCTCACGCGCCGAAATCTTAACCACTTCTGGAACACATTTTGCTGTTCTCCAGTCCAGAATGAAGAAGGAGGATATGCACATGGTGCTTCCAGATACGTTTGTTTCCGATGTTCGGGCTACAGCAGAATCCGCGTTTATTGTTGATGATTTCTACTGTTCCGAGGCCGTGATCAAGGCCGTTTTGCAGCACACTGGTCGGCTCGACGCCTATAGCCAGCTTATTGCTCTCGGCTCTGCCCTGCCCAAGGGCATGGGGTCCGGCTGTTCCTGTGGTGCCGTTACAGGCGCAGCCCTGTCTCTTGGAATTTTCTTTGGCCGTACAGATCCCACAGACCCAAGTGTTGAGCGTTGCATCAGCCTTGGTCACGAACTGCATGACGCCTTCCGTTCCATTCACAAATCCATTTGCTGCCGAGTCTTGAATAAAAAAGTTTTGCAAGGCTCTCCAGAACAGCTTGAACTCTGCCGCATCCGTGTTGGTGATGCAGCAGAGATCGTTGCCCGAATTCTTCAACGAGAATGGGAGACAAAGACGGCCATCTTTGATCTGCCTCAGAAATAGTCCCTATCCCTTAGCGAGGAAAAGGCTTCCGCCTCCACTCAGGAGCCTTTATCCCTGCACGCAGCCCCTTCGACACCGCGAGCCTCTCCATTTTGCCTTGTCGAGGGGGCTTTTTTGTGCCCTACCAGCGAAAGTTTTTTTGGCGAATCGAAAAATTTCTTTCCAAATCATAAATATCCTTTCTTCCCCTTTTCTCCACTACACGACAAATAATCAATAAAATTCAGTAGTTTAGATTTTTCTCTATATATTGGCATATTCAATGCTTTTCATAGATTAAACAAATAGATAGTCCCATCCGCACGCAACACTGCGGCTCAGTCTAAAAGGAGACCTCAATGTTTACACTTAATGTTCCTGAAGAAATGCTTGAAAAGCTTCGTTCCATGCGAGAAGAAGAGGAAGACTCCATCCGGCTTCGTGAATACAAGCTCGGCGGTGGATGCAGCTCCAAGTTCATCCTTGGTCTTGGTATCGACGAGTTTGATGAAGATGAAGACGAGAAGATTGAAGTTCAGGGAGTGCCCTTCATCGCAGAAAAAGACTTTCTGCTGAAACACGGACACAGCTTTGAACTTTCATTCAATCAGAATAAAGAAGTACTGCTTAACGCGACTGAATCTGACATGTAGAACGCAGCTATAAAAAAAGCCCTCTGACCAAATGGCCAGAGGGCTTTTTTTTACAGAGGAAAAGGAGGATGCCCTGCAATCTGGGCACCCCCATTCATGTTGCTAAGGAGGTAGGTTACTGCAACATGGTGCGGCTGATAATCTCGTCCTGTACTTCCTTGCACAGCTCCACGAAGTAGGCGCAGTATCCTGCTACTCGAACAATGATGTCGCGGTATTTCTCAGGATTTTCTTGAGCCTTTCTGAGAAGTTCATTGTCCACATAGTTGAACTGCATCTGTCCATTCCCCAAAATGGACGCAGTCCTCAGCAGGGTAATAAGCCCGTTTTCTCCTTCCGGAGTATCCAGGAAGCCTTGCAGGATTTTGAAGTTGTGGGCCATTCCCAAACTCATGGCCTCAACATTCAGTTTACTGACGGATTTGATGATCGCTGTAGGACCTTTCGTGTCGGCGCCCTGAGAAGGGCTCATACCATCGGAAAGAGGTGCGCCAGCACGACGTCCATTCGGAGTAGCTCCAATCATTTCACCGAGAGGAGTGTTAAACGACTGCGACAGAGTTCCATGAATCATGCGAGCATACAGAGATTTATGGCTGTTCATACCTTTTTCGGTATAATCAATGATGTCGGCAACGATCATGTCTGCCCTGTCATCGTCATTTCCGTACTTGGGGGCATTCTCGCAATCTCGGCGCAGGTGTTCGTACCCCACCCAATCTGCCTCAAGAGCTTTCTGAATGTCCAAAAGCGTGTATTTTTTCTCGTCAAAGACCAGATGCTTGATCGCAGCCATGCTATCGGCATAGGTTCCAAGACCCGCAAAGACGGTTCCCGGGCCGTCATACAAGACAGCGCCGCCTGCGGAAACGTCTTTTCCCTTATCCATGCACCCGTCAACAAAGAGGGACATGTATGGGGACGGAACGATATCGCGAACAAGCTTCTGATTAATGACAGTCCCTCGAGCAGTGATATCCATAATGTTGTCAAGCTGCTTTTTGACAGCGGCATCAAACTGCTCATAGGTTTCAAACTGCTCAAGATCACCAGTATCAAGACCCTGCCGGTCTCCATCATATGATCTGAGCATTCCACGGGTAAACACGAACTCAATGGCAACTGGCCACTGGGTGAAGCCCCCTGCTGTCCACTGGTGAATACGCCCTGATTTCTGGGGTTCTACACACCCCATCAGGCAGTAGTCGCGGGCATCATCAAAATCAAAGCCCTTTCGGAGCATCATTTTGATGTGGGCATCATCGAAGTGACATGCGGGCATTCCTCCGCCTGCCTTGATGACCTCAACAATTTTCTCCAGATACTTCTGGGGAGACTGGTTGTGAATACGGCAGGCCAGCGAAGGCTGGTACACATTCACTGTCCGTACTGCATCCATGACCAGATAGGTAAGGTCGTTGGTTCCGTCGCCACCGTGGCGCTTTAGGCCCCCAACGCACATATTGATAAACGGCATGTACCCAGCAAAGTATTTTGCTGTTGCCCCAGGGGTATACCACACCATTTCTGAACACTTAATGATGAAGCATCCCATGAGCTCCAGAGCCTGGTCCCGAGTCATCGCTCCGGACTCAATGTCTGCGGCAAAGCAAGGATACACATACTGGTCAAATCGTCCCAGAGAAGTACTGCACTGATTCTCTTCCATCAGGAAAAGGGACTGAATTGTCCAGATGGCCTGCAACGCCTCATGAAAGTTTTTTGGCGGACAGGCAGGTACACGGGCATTCACTTCGGCGATCTTCAAAAGTTCGGCCCGCCGTTTCGGATCGTCTTCCTTTTCTGCACACTTCGTGGCGTACTCAGAAACACGCTTTGCATACAAGAGAATGCCTTCACAGGTAATGATGGCAGCCTTGTAGAAGTTCTTGCGGTCTTCGTCTTCTGGCTCACATCCCTTTTCGAGACGCTCCAGATGCTCCTCTGCCTCAGCCTTCATTCCATTCACACCCTTGGTGAACAGAATAATGTCATAGCCGGGGCTTGTATCGCCAGCACCACTGGTATGATGATAGCTCAGGTCGCTAACAAAAGACTCCGCAGAAAATTCCCAGATTCCTTCCTCGCGGAACTTTTCCTCACATGCCTCGTCAAGAGATTTTCCCTCCCAAAATGGGAAAAGCTCTTCACGCATGATTTTCTTGTCTTCGTCGCTCACAAAATACGGGTCCTGTGCGCGGGTCCCAATTGTGTCAAGCTCGTCGCGGAGCCACTTCCAGGCGATGTCAGGAGAAAACGCGCCTGCTCGTGGCTTTCCACACGGATGGCCAACAATAAGTTCATCTTTCTGAATGAGCATGGGTGCGGTTTCGCATGCTCGCTTGAAACTCATTGCCCGACGAACATTTACCGGGAGGAAGGGGAATTTCTTGGCTATCTCTGTAAAAGCCTGCGCTCGTCCAACCGTTATACTGGGGCGAGCATCGAGATACGCGTCTTTGAGACGCTGAAGGCGAGCACTAAGGGGTACGGCTTCTGCACCAGACGTCGTTTGAGGACATCCAGAAGGGCACGTCGAACTCATAAGCAAAAATCTCCTTCAGTAGTACAGAGAAGTTCCGTCACTGGGTAAGAGGAAAATATGTATCATGTCATCGAAGCGCATGACGCTTCAGGCATGGTGTTATTCATAGGCAATCACTATTCCTTTGCCTAGTCGGTCCCCCTAGGGGAAGGTTCATCTTTTTCGTTCCCAAATACAGGAAACCCCCGCCAGCGCTTGCTGGCAGGGGCATAAACACACGTTGTCTGCGTTATCGTAACAGACTTTTCGCTAGTCCTTGTATTCGGAACGAACCCGAACCGGCTCCGCATTGCCCATCGGCTGAGGATTGCGAGGCTTGAAAAAGACCGGAATATCTGCACTGCCAAGCACGTTGGAGCGAAGTTCCACCTCGGGGAGCTTTACCCACACGGACCTGTTCGAGAAGTAGAAGAAAAAGCCCATTGCAACCCACACAACCAGGCACCACTGGGATGCCACACTGATGTGTGCAGGAGAACCAGGAACCAACAGCAGGACAATGCACATGACTGCGGTCAACGTACCAACAGAGCAGCAGAACAAACGGGTTGCCTTATCAGAAACGCCAGTGCTTCCAAGCAGGACGCGGCGGGCAGCAAGGCAGGTAAACAGGTAGCCAATACCCGTGCCGACGGAACTCATGTCCACGATCCACCCAACAACGGAGCGGCCAGCGAACGGCGTCAGCAGGACAATGACGATGGTAAAAAGAATTGCCTTGTAGGGGGAACGGTACTTGGGATGAATGTCACCGAACCATGCAGGCAGGATGCGGCCACGCGCCATGCTCAGGAGCAAGCGGGAGGTTGCGATGTAGAAGCCGTTAATGCCGGTACAAACAGCACCCATAACAGCACAGGACAGCACAACAGCACCAAACTTGCCGAAAGCGATTGTGGCAGCTTCGCCAGTTGCCCACGCCGTACCACCGCTCAAGCGAAGAGCGTCCATTCTGGCGAGCATCTCAGGATATGGAATAACAATACCAACGGACAGGGTCACGAGGCTGTACAGGATAACACCACAAATAATGGCAATAATCATGATGTTACGTGCACGGGAAGGTTCAAAGGAGAACTCTTCTGCGGCCTGAGGAACGGTATCGAAACCAACAAAGAGGAAAGGAGAAATTGCGAGAATCAGAAGGACACAAGCCACTGTGCTTCTGTGCTCAGAGAACAGCGGAGTGAGGTTGGAAAGGTGTGCGGTTTCCTGTGATGCGGTACCAGCAAAAAGGGAAATAATACCGATGGTCAGCAGGAAAGCCAGAACGACCTGCAACTTGCCAGCAAAGCTGACGCCGCGATAATTCAGCCAGCCAAAGAGCAAGGTTGCGCCTGTCATGAGCAGCACCTCACCTGTGTATACGTCCCACCCTGCAATGGTGTACAAGGCCCCGAACTCAAAGACTCCAGGGAACAGGAAACGGAAAATTAGGGCAAGCGCGGCAATATCAATACCGATAATAGCGATGTAGCCAAGGACCAGCGCCCAGCCGCAGACAAAGGCGGCTGTTGGTCCAAAGCCAACGTAAGCATATGCAAAAGCTCCACCGGCAACTGGAGCGTATTTAATCATGTAGCTGTAGCACACAGCCACAAAACAGAGCAGAAAAGCACCGAGGCCAAAACCAATCAGCGTTCCCAAGGGACCAGCTTGGGGCAAAAACATATCGCCAGGGAGAACAAAACACCCCCAACCAACGATTGATCCAAGAGCCAACGCCCAGACCTGCGCTGGTGAAAGGGATTTTTCTAACTTAACCTGTTCAGTTTGTGACATGATAAATCTCTTCGATTATGGTGTTCGGCTGCTATACTCGTCAGAGTTTTGTGACGAAGGTCTTTGAAAAAACAGGCATGAATTACGCATACCCCTGCGAAGCAAAGAACTTATCCCATCGGAGCATAGAGAGTCTTGTTTTTTTCGCCATGAAGCAGCCACACTCCCCCAGACGGAGCATGGTGAATCCTTTGGCTGCGGACGGAAGCTGCGAACGAACGTCCCGCAATCAGAGGCACTTCAAAAAAAGCACATCCGCGAACTGCTCTTGTGAAAAGAGCAAAGATGGTGCCAATACGTGAAGTTTTTCACCATATAGCTATCTTATTAAAAACAATGGATTTTTTATTTGACCATTTTCCTCGCATTTTTCCAAGTTGTTAAAAAAGTATCATTTTAGAAAAAATACTTTCGTTTTCGAAAGTTTTCCTCCCCTCTTGAGCATTTCCTCACATAGCAAATTCCCACCGCTATTTTTTCTTTTTCCCCATAGCTCAACGATATTGCTCGAAAAGCATTGAAGCTTGCGTGCGCACTTTTTTCAAGCGCAAATCGGCACTTCTCTTGCAAAATTTTTCTTTGTGCTTCTTTTCCCGAATGCATTGCGAAGGAATGTCCATTTTCCAAATTTAGAGTATTTCCTTTTATGCCAAGCTCTTGTAGAGGTTCCTCAGCCTTTGCTCGCAGCAAAAACGCAAAAAAGACTGCTCCTCCGCGCACCATAAGGAGAGAACTCTCTTTCATTCCGCAAAAGAGCACGGCTTTGTGAATTTCGAACCATATGTGTTTTCTGCTGAAATCCCCGCCAAAGAGGATTATTCGGCATAAAAAAGAGGTAAGCATCATGACCGAAGCGCGAAAAAATGAGCTTGTTAAGGATATTATTGAACACGAACTGAAAATGTTCCTCGCAGTCAATAATGCTGGCGGGACGTCTGTCTGTCAGGAGCACCCGGACTCCTTCCGCGTCATGCGTGAGATGACGCACGCTGTTATGAATGAAGCATTTCTTGAGTCATACCTGAACGACCTCAAGGAAGCGGAAAAGGCTGGTCGCAACCTGATGACCGAAAAATATGCCCTCATGGGTGGCCAGATTCCCCCGCTCAACGATGACGAAATGCTCCGCAACATCGTTGTCGTCGAAGGCACATGGCGTCGGCAGGTTGCAGAGCGCTTCCCACGGAGTGTGCAGCCAGAGGGCCATCAGGGCTTTTGCCTCTACCTTGGTTCCGAGCTTCAGACCTACTCTCGCAAGAGCCTCATGCTCTACGAAGAATGCATGAATGCCGCCCGCAAAGAGGGCCGCAACCTCGTTCAGGAACGCTACGAAATTTTGATGCAGAAACTGGGCTACGGCTCACTGGAACAATGCGAAGCCAAACTGGCCGCACAATAGCCTAATACGGCAGGACACGCCAAAATGCTTGATTCTGTAGGACTTCTTGTCGCCTGTTCATGGTTTATGGGGGGATTTGTTTCCGGCGTAACGGGGATCGGTGGCGCAATGGTTGCCTTTCCCATCGCCGCAACGGTCATTCCCATCACCGAACTCATCCCTCTGAGCTGTATTCTTAATGTCATTATGGATGGATGTATCGCGTGCATGCACTTTCGCCACTGCCGCGTCAAAGCGCTCTGGCCCATGTTCGTAGGTTCCATCCCCGGAGCAATTATTGGCCTCTACATCCTGAAGTTTGTTCCCAGTTCCGTGCTGGAAGGAGCCATCGGTGTGTTCCTGCTCTACTATGTGTACTGGCAGCATACGTACAAGCCCACAGGGAAACGGCGAGAATCCTGGGGCCGTGGTGGATCAGCCGGTTTTGCCGCCGGGCTGCTCGGCACCTCAATTTCCTTTGATGGTCCCCCTATCGCCGCATACGGCCTGTTTGCGGGCTGGGGTCCACGTGTCTTCCTTGGAACCCTTGGCGTTTTCTTTGTCATCCGTGGCAGCATGACCTGCGGGCTTCATGCGTTCTCAGGTCTCTACACAGAAAATGTTATCCATTACGCCATGTACGGAATTCCTGCAGCACTTATAGGAACACTCTGTTCATTCCCCGTCGTCAGACGCTTTAATGTGGTAACATTCCGAAAGCTTTTGATGTACGTTATTGTTGCAGCAGGCTTCATCTGCCTTGGCCGCGCAATTTTCTAACAAAAAAGCGCCATGCCCGGACCTTCCAGTCTGGGAGCATGGCGCTTTTTCACATTCTTCGCAGCTCGACTAATCCTCTTCGGTTATGTCGAGCTGTTTCATTTTGTACCGCAGTCCAGCGGCAGTAATTTCAAAAATTCGTGCAGCCTTGGCAACATTTCCTCCAGTGACACGCAACACATTCCTGATGCACTGGGTTTCGTACTCCTGCACACAGGATTTGAGCGGGATGACACTACTCTTTTTTACCCCCCGGTAATCATAATAGCGCTGTGCCCCACTCCGCATCTCATCTTCCTGAGCAGCCCGGTGCTCCTGCTCAAGAGAATTCACAAGCCCCTGCTCCCACGCATCCCGAAAATGTCGGGGCAGGCAGTCCTGATCGATACACTTCCCTTCGCCCAAAAGCACAAGACTTCCTTCAATAACATGCCGCAGCTCTCGGATATTCCCCGGCCAGGCATAGTCCGCAAACATCTGGAGCACGTCCTCAGAGATTTCAACATCTCCGGAAGCCTGCCGCAACTCTGAGTGCTCTATAAAGGTCTTGGCCAAAAGCTGGATATCCCCCTTCCGCTCACGAAGAGCCGGAACAGCAATTCCCACCACGGCAAGACGATAGAACAGGTCACGCCGCAGGATACCGTTGCGCACAGCATCAAGCGGGGCTTCATTCAAAATACTCACCACGCAGACATTGACTGGAATCTCTGAATGCGAGCCAAGTCGACGCACACGCTTTTCCTGCAAGACACGCAAAAGCTTTGCCTGCAAACCAAGAGGCATGGAATTCAGCTCATCCAAAAGAAGCGTTCCACCGTCAGCTTCTTCAAAAAGTCCAGGTTTGTCCGCAGCATCGGTATACGCGCCCTTTGTGGTTCCAAAAAGAATTCCTTCCAGCAGGTTCTCAGGGATTGCCGCACAGTTCACCGCCACGAAGGGCATATTTCTTCTCGTGCTCTCTGCATGGATAGCCTGTGCAAACAGCTCCTTGCCAGTGCCGCTTTCTCCCCAAATCATAACCGGAGAAGACGTTCGCGCCGCAGTTCTGGCTTCATGGATAACCTCAAGAAGTTCCTTGTCCTCACCCACCAGGCTCTCAAAAGTATAATACTTGTACTGCTGGGGCTTCGCGGCTTTGCCCCGTACGGTCTTCGCACTGCTCTTCCGCGAATTCACAAGGCTTGTGGTACCAGTCCAGATAGTAAACGCGATGACACCGTCTTTTTTTCCATGCTTAAACAGCGGGAAAAAGTCAGACACCGTGCTCGCGAGGTAGTTGTTTGAGGTCTTGTAGAAGTACGACTTTTTCAAAAGAGGGATGCTTTTCTGCAAGCACTCAATGGTCGGGATGCACTCCAGCTCATGCGGGACATACAGACTCGTGATGTGCTGCCCCTTCACCGGGATGCGGCTAAACCCGTCAACTCGCTGCTGAATTGGGTTCATGTATTCACAAATCCCCTGCGCATCAACAACCGCAACACCAATTCCCATATCATCCCATATCGCCTTCATTTCAGGCGTCAAAACGCTTTCCCGGGTCACATTGGCAAACTTTTTCAGATCAAAATACAAATTTCACTACCTCGGCACTTTTGGACGGGCATTTTCTCGATTTTGAATGGACTTTTTCCTCTCCAGCCCCTCTCTGCGAGCCGAAAAATAAAAAATATTTTAAAAAAAGAAAGTTTTTTTTCGAAAAAATAAATTTTTTCTTTCCCGCCAAAAGCCCCGTCAAAACACAAAATCCCCGCGTTTACAGCCCCTTGCATGCTTTTATCCCACTCTAGAAACCTCTGGCACACCCTATGCTAGACACAAAAGTAACAAGCGAACGAACCACGAAATCAATCTACTTCAGAAAAAGTTTGAACCATAACACTGGATACTTTTAACAACAACAGGGGACAGCTATGACGACTCCTTCTTGTGAAATGAATTCCGAAGCCACAAGCCCCAAAGGCTACGGCATCAACTGGGATACCGCTGACCAGCGACTGAAAGACCTCAAGGATTTCCTCATGTCCGCACCTCAGGTGATGGACCCCGAACGTCTTCAGTTCCTGCACGAAGTTTACGAAGAGTACCGTGGTGAATCCACGTTTTATATTCGCGCCAAGCTTTTTGAACGTGTTCTGACCAAGAAGAACATCTTCCTTGATGGCAACCCCATTGTCGGTACCCTGACCGGCGTTCGCGCTGGTGTGTACGCTTACCCCGAGTGGAACGTTTCCTGGATCAAAGAGGAAATGCAGATGGCCAAGATGGCCTCCCTCGGTGAGATGAAAATCCCCACCGAGACCGAAGCGCTGCTGAAACAGACCTACAAGGAATGGAAAGGCCGCACCTGCATTGATCTGAACAACAAGATGTACAAAGAAAAGTACGGCGTAAACCCCTCCAAATACGCCAAAGCTGGCATGTACTATGAGAACGTCAGTGTTGCCTCTGGCTCCGGCATCGCAAACTACCCGAAGATTCTGAACAAGGGTCTCCGCTGGATGATTGATGACGTTCGTTCTCGCTTCGAAAACTGCCCCACCACGCTGAAGAACAAGAGCAAGCACGACCTGTACCGCGCTATGCTCGTGACCTTCGAAGCTGTTATTGCTCACTCTCACCGCTATGCTGAGCTGGCAGAAAAGACCGCCGCAGAAGAAAACGATCCCAAGCAGAAAGCAGAGCTTCTCGAAATTGCAGAAGTATGCCGCCGCGTCCCTGAATACCCGGCCCGCAACTTCCGCGAAGCAATCCAGTCCTTCTGGTTCCTGCACCTCGCTCTCGAAATCGAGCAGATGGCATGTGCGACCTCTCCCGGTCGTTACGGCCAGTACATGTACCCCTTCTACAAGAAGGACATCGAGGAAGGGAACCTCACCAAGGATCAGGTCCTCAAGCTCCTCAAATTCCAGTGGATCAAGCACCTTGAGCTGGCCGAATACCAGGGCAACTCTTACGCTCTGACCCTGTCCGGCCACACCGGCCAGAGCATCACCATTGGTGGTGTTGACGCCAACGGCAATGACGCCAGCACCGAACTGGAAGAGCTTCTGCTCGATACGCAGATTCAGATGAAGAACATTCAGCCGACGCTGACCCTGCTCTACCATCCGAAACTTCCTGATTCCTACATGAAGAAGGTTGTCGAGTGCATCCGTGGCGGTTCCGGCCAGCCTCAGATCCTGAACAACACAGCTGTTGTTGAGCGTAACCTTGCCCGCTTTGCCCAGTATGAAAACGGCATCACTCTGGAAGACGCCAGAAACTGCGGTAACTACGGCTGCGTTTCCACTGGCATCTGCGGCAAGGGAAGCTTCATCCTTCAGGAAGACCAGCCCTGCCTCGCCAAGATCGTTGAGGTCATGCTGAACAACGGCAAATGCCCCGTGACCCGCAAGAAGGTCGGTGTTGAAACTGGTGATCCCACTGAGTTCAAGAGCTTCGATGAAGTTTATGACGCTTACAAAAAGCAGCTCGATCACCTCTTCCACGTCTCCAGAAACCACTCTGACCTCAGCCAGATGGCACGCCTCCAGGTTGTTCCGAGCATCTTCCGCTCTGCCCTGTATGATGGCTGCATCGAAACTGGCATCTGCGAAGAGGAAGGCGGCTGCGAATACTCTCAGATCAACCCCATTATGACTGCTGGTATCGACGCTGCAAACTCTCTGCTCGCCATCAAGCATCTGGTCTTCGACACCAAGAAGCTCACCATGCAGGAACTTCTCGACGCCCTGAAGAACAACTTCGAGGGTCGCGAAGACATCCGCAAGATGTGCTTCGAGGCACCCAAGCACGGTAACGACTACCCCGAGATCGAGCACTTCGTGCAGCAGTACTACCGCGACGTTGACGCCATCCATCACGCTCAGGGTCCGGATTGCCTCGGCCACCGTACGCCGCTCGACGCATACTCCCTGTCGTACCACAACTACTTTGGTGCTCTGATGGGCGCTCTGCCGAACGGCAGAAAAGCAGGTGTTGCACTGACTGACGGCAGTGTTTCCGCCATGCCTGGCACCGACCATGAAGGCATCACCGCCCTCATCAAGTCTGGTGCAGAAGCTATCGACACCGTTCGTTACGGCGCTAACCACTTCAACGTGAAGTTCTCTCCCGCAGTGCTCGAAGGACCGCTTGGCGCTCGCACCCTGGTCTCCCTTATCAAGACCTACTGCGACTTTGGCGGCTCTCACATTCAGTTCAACTGCGTCAGCTCCGAGACTCTGAAAGACGCTCAGGCCAACCCAGAGAACTACGCAGACCTCGTTGTCCGCGTCGCCGGCTTTAGTGCCTACTTCACTCGCCTCGACAAGGGTGTTCAGAACGAAATCATTAAGCGTACTGAATACCAGAACTAACTTAGCCTCAGCTGGATAAAGATAAAGCTGATTACCTTCGAGAGGGGGCACAGCCCTTGCCCCCTCTCCCCATATTTCCTGTGGGGACCGCAATAGCACTCCCCACTATTTCTCAAAGCTACAATCTGTGGAGACAAGAATGAGTCAGGGAATGATCTACAATATTCAGAGGATGTCGATTCACGACGGGCCGGGCCTGCGAACCACGGTGTTTTTGAAAGGATGCCCGTTACGCTGCCTCTGGTGCAGCAATCCCGAATCTCAAAAAACCACTCCCCAGATGCTGTACTTTGAAGCCCAGTGTACTGGCTGCGGCACATGCAAAGACGTGTGCCCCAACGATGCCGTTATCCCTCTGGGTGAAAAATTTGGCCGTGACACGGCAAAGTGCACTGACTGCGGTCTGTGTGCCGAGTCCTGCCCGACCAAGGCGCGTGAAATGTCTGGTCGCCTTATGACTGTCGAAGAGGTCATGAAAGAAGTTCAGAAAGATTCCCTCTTCTACGAAAACTCTGGCGGCGGCGTCACCTTTGGCGGTGGCGAACCCACCGCTGGCGGTCAGTTCTTTCTGGATATGCTCGAAGCCGTTCACAACGAAGGCTTTCACGTCACAGTCGATACCTGTGGCTTCTGCCCCGCAGAACGCTTCGACAAAACCATCGAACTGGCTGACCTCTTCCTCTTCGACTGCAAGCATATGGACCCAGAACAGCACAAAAAGCTGACAGGTCAGGATAACGCCATAATCTTGCGCAACATGCGAGCTGCTCTCTCCTCAGGTAAGCAGGTCCGAATCCGCATGCCTCTCATGCCCAACATGAACGATTCCGAAGAAAATATCGCCGCTATGGCTGAGTTCTTTAAGGAATTCGATCGCAACGAAATTGAGATCATGCCCTGCCACGCCTTTGGCAAAAGCAAGTACCTCGCCCTTGGCAAGAGTCTTCCGGAAGTGTCTCAGTACACTCCGGAGCAACTGAAGGTCGTTCTGGAAAGATTTGCCAGACACGGGCTGAACCCCGTTATTGTGTAACCATTACGAAACTAAGAGGATAACATCATATGTTTACCCTTACCGTTCCAGATGAGATGCTCGAAAAGCTTCGCACCATGCTGGAAGATGAAGACGACGACACCTGTGTGCGCCTGCGTGAATACAAAGTAGGCGGTGGTTGAGGTTCTAAAATCGTGCTCGGTCTGGGCATGGACGAACCTGAAGAAGATGACGACGAACAGATTGAAGTCAACGACGTTCCCTTTATCGCCGATGAAGACTTTCTGTTGAAATATGGACACAAATTCGAGCTGTCTTTCAGCGAGAAAAAAGAAGTCGTCCTGACGGCTCTCGAAGCTGAAGCTTAATCACACGCGCCTAATACAGTGAAAGCTCAAAGCCCCCTGCATAAATATGCGGGGGGCTTTTTTTGATGTTGTGAAGTTGGGGGCCAGCCCCCAAACCCCGGCCGGGGCCAGCCCCGGACTCCGCGTAAGGGAATGATTCCCTTACGTATCCTCAGCGAGTTTGAATTCCCTCCACGCTTCGCGTGAATGAAATTCAAACTTGATGAAAATAACGTCGAGAGCCTCTTTCTCTTCTGCGAATTGCCACCATTTTCTTTTTGAACGCCCCGGCGTTCAGAAAGAAAGGATTGAGGCGCAAAGAAAAAGAACACACATAACGCCCACTAGCTCAAAAAATACGGCTGATGGAGAGGAAAGCAAAGCTTTCATCCCATTCAGCCGTATTTTTTGAGCGAAAGCGGGATTCCCAAGGGCCTCGTCCTTGGGCGGGGTCAAGGGGCGGCGCCCCTTGCAGGGCTTGGGGCAGCGCCCCAATAAAACTGTGCCTCTTACAGAGCACGAGACGGAGTCTCGTACCCCCCCGCCCCAATAAAACACCCGCCACTCCTCGCGCCTGCTGCTTGGCTGTCTTGTGGAACCTAATGGACCGCCGCGGTGTATTTCGAGATTCTGCCGCAATTTGCAGTTCTGCACTTGAGTCCAAATCTTTATCCTATTATTCCAGAATAATTTAAAATTATGCTCCCGGAGTGAGTTCACATAATATATTGATTTAAAATAACTTTTCAAAAATCACACGAAACTTTCCATTTGAGAACTCTCACTTTTTTCATGTTTTTTGGTCACGATTCCAAAAATCGCTTGCACAAGAAATTTTCCAGTGCTAGCGTGCATTCAGTTTTAGAAAAAAGGAAAGAAACTTTTTCAAGAACAATATTATTGGAGGATATAGAAATGCCAGGTAAATCATCCCCTTGGTGGCAGCACAAGAGCTGGAAAGAAGTTGTTGAACATGCAAAGAAATGTGACATTGCAATCCTGCCTCTCGGCTCCATCGAGCAGCATGGCCCGCACCTTCCTACTGGTCACGATACCATGCAGCTTTTTGACATGTGCGAACGCATTGCCGAAGAGACCGACGCAATTCTTCTCCCCTGCCCCTGGTATGGCGCTCATCCCCATCACCACTGGAATTTCCCCGGCACTGTGCCGCTTTCCAACGACACCTGCAAAGCCATGATCAAGGACATCGTCCGTGGCGCAGCAGTTGCTGGTTACAAAAAGTTCATCATTTTCTTTGGTCATGGTCAGGCATTTGTGACCAACTACACCGTTCAGGATCTTGGTCAGGAAGGCTACTACGTTCTTTCCGTCATGTTCCAGAACGCAATCCGCGACATCCACGACGAAATCTTCAGCACACCTTTCTGGCATGCTGACGAAGCCGAGACATCCATTGCCCTGTCTCTCTTCCCTGAATACGTCGACATGGACCTCGCTGTTGTAGAAAACGGCAAATCCCTGCTGGACCGCTCTTTTGTTACCAGCCCCACAGAAATGACCTCTTCCAAGCCGCTCCGCTTCGACGAAGGCACTGTCAGTGGTCCTGAGTACCGCCACGCTGTTCACGGCGTTATTGGTGATCCTACTGCTGCTACGGCAGAAAAGGGTGAAAGATACATCCAGGCTATCGTCGATCGCATGGTTGCTCTCATCAATCAGGTGAAGAAAGAGCACCCGGTAGGCGAGGACGTCGTCACCAACTAGGTCCGTTACCCGCTGGCAGGGCAACGTCAAGGCACCCTGCTTCACGTTTTATTCTGAGGAGTTTTTTGATGGCCAAGCCAAAAGTAGCCATACTTCACACCTTCCTCTACGCGGTAAACGATATGCAGAAGTTTTTCCGCGACTGGGTGCCTGAAGTTGAGATTTTCAATATCATTGACGACACCCTGCTTGCGGAAGCGCTCGAAAACAAGGGCACCACTCCGGGAATCATTTCCCGCTACTGTGACTATGCCCGCATTGCCGAAAACCTTGGTGCTGACTGCATCCTGTCGCAGTGTTCTTCCATGAAACGGGCCTCTGAAACTGCTCGCAACTGTGTGAACATCCCCGTCCTCACGCTGGACACTCCCATGATGGAAGAAGCTGTCTCTCTTGGGAACGATATTGCACTCGTGTGCACGTCAAACTCTACAGTCAGTGCATCCACTGAACTGCTGACAGACACAGCCAATGCCTCTGGCAAAGACTGCAAAATCACAACATATTACTGTGATGGCGCATACGATGCACTGCTCAAGGAAGGCGATGCCGACAAGCACAATGCCATTGTCCTTGATTACGTCAAAAAGGCTGCTGAGAAACATGACGTCATCGTCATGGCTCAGGGCAGCCATTACCATCTTCGTCCCCTTCTGGAAAAACATGTCAGCATCCCTGTGCTGACCAGCCCGGAAGGAGGCGTTAAGCAGATCCGAAAAGTTTTGGGTCTCTAGGTTCTCTGAGAACCGCACACAAAAGAACCGGAAAGGCACCCCCCTGTATTGCACCCGTCAAATCTCTGCCCGCCTTTCCGGTTTTTTTTGTCTGCATGTATCAACAGTCAATTCTTCCTGAGGATACCATGAACCTGCACCAGCAACTCTTTTCTGAGCACACGCCCGAAGATCACCTTGATATCTTCTGGCTTGGGCAGGCAGGCTTTTTTTTCCGCACAGATGCGGGCCTCAGCCTTGCCGTCGATCCATACCTGACAGACTGTGGCGAGCGGATCAAAAACTACAAAGGCTTTAAGCGCCTGACGCCAAAGCTCATCCAGCCAAAGGACTTTTGTCCCCGCTACGTTCTCAGTACACACCACCACTTCGACCACCTCGACTACGACGCCATTCCTGACATCGCGGCACAGGGGACATCCGAATTTTTAGCCCCAGAATCCTGTTGCACGCTCATGCACGACGAGATGGGCATTGACTCGCAGCGACTCACTGCACTGAGTCCTGGCGATGAGCTTCATCTGGACCGCGACCTGACCTTATACGTCTTTGACGCAGACCACGGCGCAATGGCTCCAGAAGCAATAGGCCTTGGCATCGAGTACCGGGGACTCAGAATCTACATCAGTGGAGACACTGGTTTTTCTCCGGAAATCTTCCGAACAGTGCACAAATTTCAGCCTCACGTTGGCATACTTTCCGTGAACGGTGCCTTTGGGAACCTCACTGGCACAGAAGGGGGGCAGCTCGCAGGCCTGCTCAATCTTTCTCTCGCCATCCCCTGCCACTTTGGCACCTTCGCCGAACATGGCGGAGACCCTGCCTCTTTCATTTCTTCCGTCAAGGAACATGCCCCAACGTGTACCCCATTCCTCATGGCGCAAGGCGAACGGCTTCGCCTCAACGCGTATGACTACAGTGATTCACAGGAACAGGAGAGACTATGAAAGCCATACTTTTTACTGGACCAGAGCAGATTGAATACACCGAGGTCCCAACCCCGACTCCCGGCCCGGAGGACATTCTTGTCAAGGTTGCCGCAGTAGGCATCTGTGCCTCAGACGAAGAACTCCTGTCTGGCGAGCATCCATATATCAAGAACGGAAACACTGTGTACCCGGTACTGCCTGGGCACGAATGGTCTGGACACATCGCAAGCTTTGGTTCTGAGGTTCCAGAAGGACTTTTTACACAGGGCGACGCCGTCACCGCTGATGTCACAATGTCCTGCGGCAAGTGTAGCATGTGTAAGGAAGGCCGATACAACCTGTGCACGAATCGGGGTGTCATCGGTTCTTACAAAAACCGGGCAGGCGCATACGCAGAATACATCACGGTTCCGTGGAAACACGTCTACCGCCTTCCCGAAGGGATGAGTCTGGACACGGGCGCACTCTCCGAGCCTTCTGCAACGGCACTGTACACAGTCAAGCGGGTAGGCATAGACCCGGGCGCAACAGTTGCCGTTTTTGGTGACGGACCAATTGGCCTGCTCATCACAAGCTTTGCGCGGGCACTTGGTGCGGGCAAAATCATCCAGATCGGAAGCTGGAATGAAAAGCTCGACATCAGCCGCAGCCTTGGCGCAGACGAAATCATCAACTACCACGATGAAGACGTCGTCAAGAAGATTGGCGAAGCCACCGAAGGAAAAGGTGCAGACATTATCTTTGAATCCTCCGGAAATGATCTGGCCTTTTCGCAATCAGCAGAAGCCCTTGCACCCGGCGGCAAACTCGGTCTGGTATCCTTCTACCGCAAGACACAGTTTGAGGCGCCCATAAACGCCCTTATCACCAAAGACGCGTCTATCTATGGCACACTGGCAAGCCCAAACACCACAGCACCAGTGCTCAAGCTTATCAACAGCGGTTCTGTCCATCCCGAGTACATTATTACGCACCACTTCTCACTTGAAGACGCAGAAAAGGCGTTTGCCCTGATTCGTGAACGCAAGGAATGCCGGGTCAAAATCCTCCTGCACCCATAAGGTGCTCACCACAGCCGGGCTCAGTCCGGCTCTCTTCTCCCCACTTTGCCCACGCTACAGGGTAATGTGCCATCCATCCTAGAAAGGCCCCGGTTTTCCGGGGCCTTTTCCATAAAAAATTATTTGTCGCCCTGAATAACGGGAAGAGTTGAACCTCCGTGAGGCATCACGACGATTCGAGCATCCTGACCAAGGCGCTCGCGCGCCATTTTCAGTCCTTTCTCAAGGCTGGGTACAGGTGTGCAAAACAAATTTTCCGCTGCGGCATCATCAAGATCAGACAGCAGGAAAATATCTGCCTTTTGTCGAACTTTTGCCATTGCGGCAGCCTTGTGCCCGCCCAGCTCGAACTTTTTGCGAACACGGTCAATCAAATCCTGTGGAGTCTGGGCGTCATTGACCCATTCTGTAAACTTTTCAGAGCCATAGCCCTCCTGACAGCGGGCAACCCATAAAATAATGCCGCCCTTGCGTACAGCATGAGCGGCATTATCCAAGGCCTTCTGTGCCTGATAAATGTTCAGATCTTTGGGATACCCACCGGGGCTGACTAAAACGATGTCAGCAGGTTCATCCAGTGGGAATTTATAAATTGTATCCAAAAACGCACAGCCCTGCCGGTGCGCCAGAATCGGATCTCCAAGCACGGCGCGCAAAATCTCCTTGTGCGGCCCAAGCACGACATTAAAGATACAGTCAATGGGCAAAAGCTCCGGAACAGTATCAATATCCTCCCGAACAGGATTTCCGGCAAGGTGCCCGGTCGCCGCCTTTTCGCTCAGCATCATCTTGTGATTTGACTGAATCGCTGCATGTGTTGAAACGCCCGGCAAGATTGCCTTTGCCCCACCGCTGTAGCCTGCAAAGTAATGAAATTCTATATTCCCCATGCAAATCCGTCTGTCGGCTTCCACAACAGGCCGAAAGACATGAAGCGGAGTCCCTGCCCGCGTTGTTCCCAAGTCCACACAGTCGTTCATGTCTAAATCAAGACACTGAATTCGGGCCAAGACGTCTTCGCCCACAAGCTTCTTTTTCTCTTCCAGCGTGTGCTTTCTGTGGGCACCAAGTGCAAAAGCGATGCAAATATTTTCGTCCGGCACTCCGGCAGAAGCGAGTTCTTCAAGCACTGGCACCAACATCTTCCGTGTCGGGCAAGGGCGAGTCACATCACTTGTAATAATGCACACAGTTTCATCAGATTGAACAAGCTCGGAGATGCGCTGTGTTCCGACAGGATTTTTTATTGCTCTCCATAATTCCTCAGATTCATCAACTTTGGGAATTTCTTGCGGAATAAGTATTGATTGAATGCTTTTTTCTTCAATTTCCACATGAAACTGCTCTTTTCCAAAAGATATGCCGATGTCCATTGTCATCTCCATTGGTCAACTGCACGAGGAATTGCTCAAAGAAATTCGTCCACAAAGACAAGACTTGGGTGGGCATGGAAAAATTCAATAAATACAAAGTGTAATATCCACTTCTGAACGGTTCTTTTTGTTGGAAATTCTCGTGCCTCAATTCGGTGAAAATCTCCATGTACCAAGGATTACAGGGAATTTTGCATATCCTGTATTTTTTGGCATCGTGCCCACTCTGTCCTCTTCGATGTATCACAATTTGCCCCCTAATCAATCCTTTTAAAACGTATTGTCCAAACCTTGAGTAAGTTTTTAAAGTGTTGTCACAAATAGATATTTATCCTATCAACTCTAGAACAGTCACCTCAGTAATTTCCTTTACCTGGTGGCGTATTTTTAAAAGAATGGTCACGATACCATATTTTTGTTGCAACAAAAAACACGGGGTGGTAGCGTCAATTCCAATATTTCACTGATGCCACAGTGAAATCAGGATGAAACGCATGTATCCCGTGCGCTCATGCACACCTCTCAACCACTAACCAGCGGCGAATGTCTCTATCTGCACATTGGGACGCGCCGGATTCAGCGCAAAGGAATTCATCTGAACATTCAGAATGACCAATAAACATGCGTTAATGACACGCAAGGACTTTTAGGTACGGAGAAACCACAATGGGCATCAAGAAAATCACCGACGTCAAACTCAATGTAAAACCTGTTTTCTCGCAGCTTATTCACCGTCACGCATACGAAGGCCCCTGCCGCCTTGGTGGTCCAGACATGCTGACCCGCGAATTTGATGAGCACTCCGCAGCAAGCAAGTATGAAAGCTTCTGTACAGACATGAAGACAAACCTGCCTGACTGTGTGAACGTTCTGGAGCCTGTTTATGCAGAGTTCTATGATGATTTCATCATTCCCGACGCCCCGATTGAAGAAATCATTGCTCAGGATTCCAATGTTGACTTCTACCTCTTTGATGGTTTCTTCCAGCAGCTCTTTGCCAAGGAAGTTGCCCGCAGAACCAAAAAGCCTGTCGGCATCATCGGCATGATGGCTGGCCCAGACGGCTCTGCATACCTCCGCGCAATGGGTCAGGAAGCCTATCCTTTTATCGACCGCAGTGACCTCGAATACACCCTCAAGCTTCTTCAGGTCAGAAAGGCAATCGCCAGCACCCATGTGCTTCTGGTGAACAAAAATCAGGCCATTGCTGACAGTGAAACCAGTAATCTGACCCACCTTGAAGAAATCAAGAACCGCCTCGGCATGCGCACTCGCTACGCCAACCTTGAAGACGTTCTGGAGTCTTTCGAGGAATTCGAGGAAGAGCTGACTCCCGAATCCGAACGCATTGCCAAAGAGCTTGCCGAAGGTGCAGACGCCATCCATATGGACTGTGAAAAATACACGCCCAAGGATGTTCGCTTCTACCTCACCGTCAAAAAGCTTCTCGAAAAGCATGACTGTAACGCGTTCACCATTCCCTGCCCGGAAGTCTGTGCAACCCGCTACCTGAACAACAACAAATTCCTCTTCTGTCTGACGCACTCCCTGCTCAAAGAAGACGGCATCCCTTCTTCCTGTGCAGTGGACATGAACGCCATGCTTTGCATTTCCCTGCTGACCAGCCTGACCAACAAGGCTCCGCACATGGGCAACGTTCACCCCTTCGCCAAAGACACCTTTGAAAAATCTGTCAAATCCTCCCAGTCCAACCCCAAGGCTCTGCGCATTGTCGACGACATTCTCGACATGGACAACATTGTCATGATGTTCCACGCAGTCCCCACCAGAAACATGCATGGTCTGGACAAGCAGGACCCCTACGAAATTCGCAACTTCACGCACAGCGGATTCGGCACCACCATCCGCTACGACTACAACCGCGACCGCAACGAAACCCTGACCATGATCCGCTTTGACCCGCTGGCCAAGAAAGTTCACCTGGTCAAGTCCAAGCTCATCGCTGGCGCAGGTCTGGACACCGTTGGCTGCTCCACCGGTTTCTTCTTCCAGGTCAAAAACGTGAAGGACTTCTTTAAGAAGCAGGGCTATGTCGGGCACCATTACACCTGGGTCTTTGGCGACTACACCGAAGAGATCAAGGATCTGATGGAAATGCTCGATATCGAAGTTATGGAATCCTAGCGGGAGGATTGCCATGACAGCTGAAGAACGAGTTGCGGAAGCCAATCGGCAAACCCAGCTCTGTCTGGATTCTGTTGGCAAAGCCCCTCTCCAGCTGGAGCGGGAAGCGTTTCAAGCCTTTGTTCGACGCTACATCTTTGCCCGGTTCCTGCTGAATTCTGGAGACACTCAGTCGGAGGATCTGCGCGAACTCGCACAGGCCAGTATCCACAAGGCAAGCCTTGATGCCGGTACCAGTGCCCGCCAGCCAGATACTCCAGACTGCCAGAACAGCACCGCCGCAGACTCCAAACGGATTCTTCTTCAGATTCGACTGCTCAAGGACCTTGGCGTGGAGACCTCTCCACGTCTTCTCGCCAAGGCCAAGACAGTCACAGAACTTGCCGATGTTATTTTTGACAACGCTACAGCCATTCAAAAACCGTAGGTAACAGGCATGACAAGGGATTTCGTCAACACAATTCGGGCACAATTTCCAATCTTTGCGAAGCGAACAGACGCGGCCGTCTATCTGGACAGTGCCGCAACAAGTCAAAAGCCGCAGTGTGTGCTCGACGCTTTGTTGCAGGTGTACAGCTCCTCTAATGGGAATGTACATCGCAGCGCACACCGCTTTGCCCGAGAGTGTACGGATGCCCTTGAATGTGCCAGAGGGACTGTCGCCGCATTTCTCAACGCCCCGGCGCCACAAAACATCATCTTTACCAAAGGTGCCACTGAGTCGCTGAACCTTGTGGCACAGTCCCTTACCTCCAGCATTCGTGCAGGCCAGACCATTCTTGTCTCTGCCCTTGAGCACCATTCAAACCTTGTCCCGTGGCAGGAACTCTGCACGCGCACTGGCGCCATTCTCAAAATCATTCCTCTCACTTCTGATGGTGATCTTGACCTTGTGGAGCTTGAAGCGCTTTTGGACAGTGACGTTGCTGTTGTTTCTGTTGCACACGTATCCAATGTTTTAGGAACAGTCCTTCCCATCAAAGAAATAGGGAAACTCGTCAGAAGCAGCAGCTCTGCACTTTTTGTTGTGGATGGCGCACAAGCCGTCGCGCATCTTCCCGTGGACGTGCAGGATCTCGACGTCGATTTCTACTGCTTCTCTGGACACAAGGTCTACGGACCCAATGGCATTGGCGTGCTGTATGGACGCATGGACATTCTGGACAAGCTTCCGCCCTACCAGTTTGGCGGCGAAATGATCGAGCAAGTGAGCTTTGAGCACACACGCTACAACACCGTCCCCTACAAATTTGAGGCAGGGACTCCAGACTACCCGGCAGCCATTGCCCTCCGGTCTGCACTGGACTTTCTGACCTCCACAGGCTGGGAAGCCATCCTGAAGCAGGAACAGGAAATTCTTGATCTTGCAACACAGGAACTCTCTGCCATTCCCGACCTCACCATCTATGGCGCCCCGCACATACGAAGTGGCCTTTTATCCTTCAACATTGCGGGCATTCACCACTTTGACCTTGAAGTCATGCTGGACCGCTACGGCGTTGCCGTCCGCTCAGGCCACCACTGCGCAGAACCTCTTGTGCACCTGCTTGGGACAGAGGGAACAGTTCGGGCATCCTTTGGCATTTACACAAATCCCGAAGACATTTTTGCGCTGAGCACAGCACTCAAAAAAAGCTGCGCCCTGCTGAAACCACAGCACTCAGGAGCAGCATGATGAGTATCGAACAGCGACAGGAACAAATTCTCAAGACGCTCAACGCATTTCCCAATGCTTCTGACCGCTATGAGTACATCATTGAGCGCGGCATTACCCAGCCCCAGATGGATGAATCCGAACGGGCCAAGGCGCTTCGCGTTCCAGAATGCAAAACAGGCATCTGGATGAACATGTCCCACGATGGCAAAACCCTGTCGCTCAGACTCGACAGCGATTCCATCATCATGCGCGGCATCCTGAGCCTGATTCAATCGGTCTTCCATGGTGCTGACTGCACAGAACTGGAGAATGCAGCATTCACTCTGCATGAGGCTATGGACATCGGAGATTTCATGAACAGCGATCGGGCACAGGGACTTTCCCAGCTCATGCAGCGCATACGCCACGCCGCCAGCAGTTAAATTTCTGACAAAAACAGCAGAAGCACTCTGCTGAGGTCAATGACTTGAAAAAGGAACGTACAATGATCGGCACAAATTCAGTAAAGCAAAAACTCCACGCAGGGCAGCCTGTCTTCGGTGCTTTTGTAAAGTTTGCTGACCCCGCGGCAGTCGAACTGCTCGGCATTGCGGGGTACGACTTCTGCGTTGTTGATACGGAACACGCAGCGTTCACTCGACAGAACCTTGTCGAAATCATCCGGGCCGCAACCCTGCATGGCATGGCACCCATCATCCGTACGCCAAGCCTCGCCCGAAGCGGCATCCTCAATGCGCTCGACTCTGGAGCATACGGTGTTCAGGTTCCGAACATCGACACCTCAGAGCAGGCCCGGGAACTCATCGCAGCAAGCCTGTACGCCCCCGAAGGACAGCGCGGATTTTCTCCAACAACCCGCGCCGCTGGCTACGGCACCATTCCCGCCGTGGAATATCCAAAACTGGCGAACACAAACGTCCTGACCGTCGCACACTGCGAAACCAAAACAGGTGCCGAGAATCTGGATGAAATTCTCAAAATTGAGAAGCTCGACACCGTGTTCATCGGTCCCATGGACATGTCCCAGTCCTTTGGGCTGATTGGGCAGACCCAGCACCCCACTGTCAAAAACTGCATTGAGACCGCCATCAAAAAAATCCACGCCGCAGGAAAAGCCGCAGGCATCATCTGCGCTCCTGGCAAGGTGGACTATTACTACAATCTTGGCATTCGCTATTTCCTGCTCGGCGGTGATCAGGGATTCATGGCTTCCGCTGCAAAAAAGGCTCTCGCCACTGCTGCTGAACAGTGCTCAGAGGAGGCCCTGTCATGAAAGTCCTTCTGACTGAACCCATCCACCCAAATGGCGTCAAACTCCTCAAAGACGTTGCAGACGTTGTTCAGGCTCCGGCAGCTGACCATGACAGCATTCAGAAGGCTATTGCCGACTGCGACGCCGTCCTGATCCGCTCGGCAAAAATCACGGCAGATATCATTGAAAGCGCCCCCAAGCTGAAATGCATCGCCAAGCATGGCATTGGTGTTGATAACATTGACATCCCAACCGCCTCCAGCAAAGGCATCAAGGTCGTCAATGCTCCCTTCTCCAACCTCAATGCCGTTGCCGAACACACCCTCAGCCTTGTGCTGTCCATGCTGAAAGAAATCCCTCAGCTCGACAGCCAGATCAGAGCAGGAAACTACGTCAGCGCCCGCAAGGGAGCCACGCTCGGCGAACTCTCTGGAAAAACCGTCTGCTTTATTGGCATTGGCCGCATTGCCCAGCGCGTGCTTGAGCTGCTTGCTCCATTTCGCTGCGATGTCCACGCCTATGATCCTTTTGCTCCTGACACACTCTTTTCACAGCTCGGCATACAGCGAGAGACGACACTTGACGCCCTGCTCCCTCTTGCTGACGTCCTTCTGATTCACGTCCCGCTCACGCCAGAGACAAAGGGACTTATCAACGAGAAGACTCTCGCCCAGATGAAGCCCACGGCCATGGTGGTCAACACAGCCCGGGGCGGCATTGTGGACGAAGCGGCTCTTCTGAACGCACTCAGAGGTGGCGAGCTTGGAGCTGCTGCAACAGACGTCTTTGAAGCCGAGCCGCCCAAGGCAGATACCCCGATC
The DNA here is from genome assembly GCF_900167065.1 of Desulfobaculum bizertense DSM 18034. Taxonomy (NCBI): domain Bacteria; kingdom Pseudomonadati; phylum Thermodesulfobacteriota; class Desulfovibrionia; order Desulfovibrionales; family Desulfovibrionaceae; genus Desulfobaculum; species Desulfobaculum bizertense. Next base: position 178,012 of record NZ_FUYA01000002.1, on the reverse strand, counting down.
ATCAATACCACAAAGGTCGTGCTGTCTCCGCACTGCGCTGCGCTCACAGCCGAAGCACTTGAAGCAATGGCCACCCAGTCAGCCGCAGGCGTCTGTTCCGTTCTGCGCAATGAAACTCCTGAATTTTTTGTCAACCGCGACGCATTTTAACCCTAGCTCTAGCGAGAAAGACAATGACATACACTACGCTGCACCGTTTTAAGGATGTCCAGGGATACGAGTCTGTTATTACTCCAGAAAATTCCACTGTAGAGCACATGGAATTTGGCCGCATCCTTGTTGATGGAGGCACTGGAATGAACGGTTCTCTTGAAGGGAAGGAGATGGCTCTTGTCATCATGGAAGGTGACATGGATGTGCATGTCTCATTCAAGGGACAGGAATATGATTACAAAGGCATTACCCGAGGTTCTGTCTTTGACGAAAAACCCACGGCAATCTACTTGCCTCCACACTGTGAATACAGCATTGTGTCCCAAAATGGCGTCGAAGTACGCACATTCTGTGCGTACTGTGACGATGGCAACGAGCCGTACCTGTGCACACCGGACAATGTTGAAGAAGGCATTCCCGGTGCTGAAAAGTGGCGCAGAAAGTACCGCTTCATCTTTGGCCCCAAGGGAATGCACAACGACCACGTGACACAGAAGCTCATCGTTGGTGAATCTGTATCCCGCCCCGGTGGCTGGATCGGCTTCCCCGGACACAAGCACGACATCGTTGCAGACAACGAATACCCTCTCGATGAAATTTTCTCGTTCAAGGTGAAAGGCCCCAAGGGTGGATACGTGTTTGCCATGTCCTATGAACTGGAGCCAGAGAAGTTTGCCGAAGTGCATCTGATTGAAGATGACAAGTATGCAATGGGAATTGCAAAGGGCTACCACACCTCTCTTGCGGCTCCCGGCTGTACAGAGTTCCTTCTCTGGGGCCTTGCAGGCGACGCCAAAACCTACAAGCTGGTCTATGACGAGCGATTTGACTGGATGGACCACGCAGAATTTATGGAGACATTCTAGATCGAGAAAATCATTTCACGAACTCAGGCCGCCGCTCTGACGGCGGCCACCAGCCACTCTTGGGAGGGAATAATGAAGTCGAAATTCATGAGCATCCTTTTGGCTATAGGGCTCGTCTTTAGCGCCGTAACAGCCTCGGCCTCTGACACACTCGTTATCAAGGTCGGACATGGTGTCCCCGAAACTGCAACGCTTCACAAAGGCTTCCTTAAATTTAAGGAAATCGTTGAAACTCGCTCAAACGGCTCCATGCGAGTCGAAATCTACCCCAATCAGCAGCTTGGTGGAGACCGGGAACTCACCGAAGGTCTCCAGATGAACAACGTGGATATTACCGCTGTTACAGCGAACAATCTTGCTCCATTTACTCCCAAATTCTTTGTATGGGACCTCTTCTTCCTCTTTCAGGACCATGAGCAGGCCTATGAAGTACTGGACGGAGAAGCTGGCAAAAAACTTTTAAGCTACCTTGAGCCTATTGGTATCAAGGGGCTGGGATACATGGAAAACGGTTTCCGTTGCCTGACGAACTCCAAACGCGACGTTCGCTCCATTTCTGATCTCGGCGGCATCAAGATGCGCGTCGCAGAAAACCCGGTCCAGATCTGTGCATGGAAAGCTCTGGGAGCAAACCCAACGCCCATGGCCTGGGGTGAACTCTTCACCGCCCTTCAGCAGCACACCCTTGACGGTCAGGAGACGTCTGTAGAGCTGATCTACTCCCAGCGCTTCTACGAAGTACAGAAGTGTCTGACCCTGACCCGTCACATCTATTCGCCATTTGTCTTTATGGCATCCCTTGATTTCTACAACGACCTGACAGACGAGCAGCGCTCAATCATCGACGCAGCAGTTGCAGAAGCCATCCCCTACCAGCGCACACTGGCCCGCAACATGGAAGCCGAGGCCATTGAAAAAATACGCGCAGCAGGCGTGACGGTTGTTGATGTTCCTGCGGATATGCGACTCAAAATGCGCGGCATGCTGGCAGACTCTGCTGGCATGGTCAAAAAACGCGCAGGCGAGGCCTATGATGTTCTGATGTCTGCGGTAACGCACTGATCTCTCGCTGCCACCCGGCAGTTCACTTCTCCGCTGAGCCGGTGCTGCACCACCGGCTCAGTACTCGCAGGAGGGACGTATGCGCACTCAACACTCAGGACTGCTTCGCATCCTGAAATGGCTCGATGACAATCTCGAAGCCTTCTTTATGGTGACGTTTCTTGGTCTAGCCAGTGTTTTTATCTTTGTTCAGGTCGTGGCCCGTTATGTTTTTGAATCCAGTTTCAGCTGGTCAGAAGAAGTCTCCAGGTACATGTTTATCTGGCTTATTTATCTTGGCATCAGCTACGCGGTCAAAACAGACAGCCACATCAAGGTCGATGCACTTCTCACCAGAGATTTTCTGTCAGACGTGCAAAAAAAGCTTCTCTGCATTCTGTCAGATCTGATCTTTTTGGCGTTTTCTACAACTGTGGCCTACGTGGGCTATCAGGTTGCCCACCTCATTGCCCGTCGCGGGCAAATCACTGCGGCAACAGAAATTCCAATGTGGATTATTTATCTCGCCGTTCCGGTCGGATACAGCCTCTGCACATTCAGGCTGCTACAAACACTCGTCCACCGGTTTCGCCATTTCCACAGTGACTTCAAAGTGTTTTACCGGCAGGTCCCTTCTGGCGACCAATGCCCAGAAGACAAATAAGGGAGGGACCGAGTTATGGTAGCGCTTGTCCTCTTTGGCGTGTTTATTATCTGCTTCGTTCTCACGGTGCCGATTGGTATCTCCCTTGGTGTCGCGTCCATTTCTGCAATCTGGTACAGCGACATCATCAACATTACCTACTTTGCACAGAAGCTGACCACGGCTGCGGATTCCTTTCCGCTCATGGCTGTCCCCTTCTTTATTCTGGCGGGCAACCTCATGGGATCTGGCGGCGTGTCTCGCAGACTGCTTGATCTGGCGACAATCTGTTTTGGACGCATGAGCGGCGGTCTCGCCCTTGTGACCATTGCAGCCTGCATGTTCTTTGGTGCAATCTCAGGCTCCGCAGCAGCAACAGTTGCAGCCATTGGCACCCTGATGGTTCCAGACATGATTAACAAGGGCTATGACAAGTCCTTCTCATCCGCCCTGATCGCAGCATCTGGCGGTCTTGGAGCCATTATTCCCCCATCACTTTCGATGGTTATTTACTGTGTCGCAACCGAGCAGTCGATTTCCGAACTGTTCCTTGCTGGCGTCATTCCTGGCATTCTGCTGGGCCTTGGCTTTATGGTGTATTCCTATTTTTATGCCAAAAAGAAAGGCTACAGTGGCGCAGCCCATCATTATACCCTGAAGGAAAAGCTGGACATCGTCTGGGAAGCCAAATGGGCCATTGTGGTTCCAGTCATCATTCTTGGCGGCATCTATGGCGGTATCTTTACCCCCACAGAAGCTGCTGCCGTGGCCGTCGCCTATGGCTGGTTCATCGGTACCTTTATCTACAAGGAACTGACCTTCCGTGATCTGCCCAAGTACCTGCTTCAGGCCGCAGTCATCACGGCAACCCTGCTGGTCATCATTGGCACCTCTGCTGGATTCGGGTCTATTTTGACACTGGCCCGCATCCCTAACCAGATTGCCAATCTGATCCTGTCTCTCTCAGACAACACGGTAATCATTCTACTGATGATTAATGCCCTGCTGCTCTTTGTCGGCACATTTATGGAAACCCTTGCAGCCATTATTATTCTGGCTCCAATGCTCCTGCCGCTTATCCACCAGCTTGGCATTGACCCCATTCACTTTGGCCTGATTATGTGTGTGAACCTCGCTATCGGCTACATTACGCCGCCACTTGGCGCGAACCTCTTTGTTGCCTGTGGCGTGACTGGCACACCATTTTCAAAAATCTGTCGCTCAGTCATTCCGTTTACCATCTCCATGATTCTGACGCTTGGACTTCTGACCTACGTTCCGCAGCTCACGATGTTCCTGCCCAAATACTTCATGCGAGGCATGGCCCTGAGTCAGGCGCTGGCGTTCTAGCCCAGCGGTCACATGACACAAAAAAGCCCAGCTCGATTTCGAGCTGGGCTTTTACATTGGCGGCAGGAAAGAAATTTGTGATCCGTTCATACCCTCAAGAGAATCATTTCTTATAGCATACAGTCTGCCACCAGAGCTTCCTAGCTGTCTTCTTTTGGAGGCGCTGCGACCGTTCCACGCTTCACATAGACACCGGGGAATTTCCACTCCTGTTTCACAGGACTTTTGCTCTGAACCTTGCTCAGGACCGTCATCGCGGCGTCTATCATCTCCGGCACGGACTGCCGAATTGTACTCAGATCATAGACAGGACGGGAAGACACCTCAACATCGTCAACGCCAATGACGGAAATGTCTTCTGGAATCCGAAGGTTCATACGCTGGCGAATCACATCCATAGCAGCCTGTGCCATAACGTCACTCAGGCAAAAAAGGCCTGTGGGATATGGACGTTTCAAAAACATTTCCATTGTTGCAGTTCGGGCATCTTCATAATTGTAGCCACCCATCGCGTATGAGGTAATTTCTCCGCCACGGTCTTTCACCCGTTTAGAGAAGCCCCTCCAGCGGCCATCATGAGTTGATGTATTCTCCGAACCACCAATGCAGCCCAGACGCCTGTGTCCGGCGTCGAGCAAAACATCCGCAGCGAGACGGCCGATCTGCACGTTGTCACTGCTAATGTTATAGGTCGTGCTTTTGCGAATAACCCGGTTCAGCAAAATAACCGGAATTCCTGCTGCATTACTGACTTCGGCCATTTCCGAAGACAGCTTGGATGAAATGATAATAATAGCAGCAACCTTGTACTGCATAACCTGAGGAATCAGCATATCAACACTCGTATCTTTTGGTGTTGAGAAAAGCATGAGCTTAAAGTCCTGCTTTTGGAGTTCCTCAGAGAGTCTGGCCAGCAAGCTGGCATAAAACGGGTTTGTGGTCAGGCTATTGGTAACGACACCAATGACCCTGCTTTGTTTAGAGATGAGCATACGGGCAATCGCATTGGGCTGATATCCAAGCTCATGAGCAGCATTCAGAATTTTTTCCCGCGCTTTTCCAGAGATCGACGCCCCCTGGGTAAAAGCACGGGAAACTGTCGAGCGGGACACACCAGCACGCTTTGCGACGTCCGCAGCGGTGACAACAGAAGTTCCAGAATTTTTTCGCATAATTTTTCTACTCGCTTTTCAGACGTATTTTACCAGATTCACAGTTCAGGGCAGGCTCTGAATAGGGCAAACCAAAGCTCCTCATCCTTTAACTTTCATACCACGGTGTGGACAATTGCAGTACTGTAATCTCGCGCCCTGCCACGACATACTGCACGAATTCGCTCAAAAATCACGTTCGGGTAATTTTTGGTATAAAGACAGAGATTTATGGGTAACATGCTGACAGTTAAAGAACAATACAAAATGCTATCGTAACCATTGTGTATAATTTTTTTGAAAAAATAATTATCAAGAATTTATTATAATCTCATAACTATCTGTTTTCTAATACTTTCCAACATAAAGCTAGAGATGCATCGTGCCATTGACACGAGATTTCCTTTTTGCAATATTGCACTCGTGACCAAAAAGTCATTCTCAAAAAGGAGTTTTCTCAAAGATTTCTTTTTTCAAAAACGCATTCCCCCAGAGCGGTTCTCCCGCGTGGCGTCGTTTTCTTTGGACCATTTTCCCTTGTGGGGCAAGGGAAATTTTCCAATTCTCGCCGCAAAGTACAAAGACCCGCCATTCAGATCACTCCCCTCTCTGAGTTTTCTGAGCTTTCGGACTCGTCTCCTTTGGAATGCACACGTTACCATGCTTTGAAAAACTCGTTTTAAACGCCTCTCTCTTAACAGTTTTTAGCTACAAGGAGCTTTGAAATGGCAGTTAAAGTTGGTGTCGCAGGTTATGGTGTTATTGGTCAGCGTCTCGCTGATGGCGTCTCCCTTCAGAAAGATATGGAACTCGTCGGCGTCGCAGACGTCGCTCCAACTCTCTCCATCCGCGCCCTCGTCGAACGCGGCATGCCCTATGACCTCTACTGTGCTGTCCCAGGAAAAGAAAAAGACCTGGAAGCCGCTGGCGTCCCCGTTTCTGGCTCCTTTGACGATCTGCTCGGAAAAGTCGACATCATGCTCGATGCGACCACTGCTGGCGTCGGCGCTATGAATCGCAAACTCTACGAAAAGGCCGGAGTAAAAGCTATTTTCCAGGGCGGTGAGAAAAACGACGTCGCCGACGTCTTCTTCCACGGCTATGCAAACTATGACAAAGGCCTTGGCGCTGACTTCCTCAAACTGACCTCCTGCAACACCACAGGCCTCATCCGCACCGTGGACTGCCTCGACCGTTGTGTTGGCGTCGAAAAAGCCGCCATCACCATCATTCGTCGCGTTGCTGATCCGGGCGACTATCATCGCGGTCTCACCAATGCTCTCAAAATGGACAAGGCTCCCAACCATCAGGCTGTGGACCTCATGACCATTATGCCCCACATCAATGCGACAGGCCTCCTCGTTCACACCCCTGTCACTCATGGCCACATCATTACCCTCGTTGTGACCCCCAAAAAAGACATCTCTGTCGAAGAAGCTATCGCACAGTTCAAGAAGCACCCCAGAATCCGCGTCGTCACCACCGACGAAGGTTTCACAGGCAATGCCTCCTTCTTCCGCTATGCACGCGACCTCGGCAACAACCGCAGCGATATGTACGAAATCGGCCTCTGGGCTGACACCGTCGTCAAATCCGGCCGCGACATCATGTTTGCTATCAACATCCCTCAGGAATCCGTCACCATTCCTGAAACAATGGACGGCATCCGCGCTGCCTGTGGCATGCAGAAAGACGGGAACGACGGCGTTGCCAAGACCAACGAATACCTCGGCCTCGGCAAGTGGATGACGCCCCAGTACATGGAGGACTAGCATGTCTGCTCTTCCTGCAATGGAATCCCTTGATGTCACAGGAAAAACGGTTCTCCTAAGGCTCGACATTAACTCACCTATCGAGAAAGAAACCCGTCGCATCAAGAATACCAACCGGATTTCAAAGAGTATTCCTACTCTTAACGCCCTGTTTGAAAAAGGTGCGCGCATCGCCATCATTGCGCATCAGGGAGACACCGAGGACTATCAGAACCTCATCCCCCTGCGCGAACATGCCGAGCTGCTCACAAAAATGACAGGGCATCCGGTTCGCTACATCGACGACGTGGCCGGTCCCGCAGCACAGGACGCTATCCGCTCCCTTAAAGATGGCGAAGCCGTCATCCTTGGGAACCTGCGGTACCTCGCCGAAGAAGTCTCGGTCTTTGAAAAAGTCGTTCCCCTTGAGCCAAAGGACATGAAAGACGTCTTCCTCGTTCGGAATCTTGCACCTCTCTGTGACTGCTACATCAACGATGCCTTTGCAGCCGCACATCGCAAGTCCCCCTCGATGGTCGCCTTTCAGGAACTTCTGCCCTCCGCCGCTGGCCCGCTCTTCTGCAACGAAGTCGCCGCCCTCGACAAGGTCATGAGCCACCCGGAACGCCCCTCCGTCTTTGTCCTTGGTGGTGCCCGCATCGGCGACGCCTTCGGCATGATGGAACAGGTTCTGAGCACAAACAAAGCCGATACAATCCTCACCTGTGGCGTGACTGGAAATGTCTTCCTCCTCGCCAGTGGAATCAACATCGGCGGACCCTCTCGGGACTTTCTCGAAAAAAGAGGACTCCTCCAGTATGTCGACCAGGCCGCACAGTATCTTCGGGATTATCCTGGGAAAATCGCCGTTCCCTCGGACCTCGCATACAGCAGCAACGGCCAGAGAGCCGAAGCGCCCGTATCTCAGCTCCCAGAAGATCAGGCCTTTCTCGACATCGGCTCGAAAACCATTGAACAGTATTGTGAACGCATCCTCTCCGCTGGCACCATCTTCGTCAATGGACCCGCCGGTGTCTATGAGGAACTCCTCTTTAGAAACGGTACCGAACAGCTCTTTCACGCCATCGCTGACAGCAAAGGCTACAGCGTTATCGGCGGCGGCGACTCCGTCACAGCCGCTCAGAGTCTGATCGATATCAAAAAAATCGACTATGTCTGCACTGCGGGTGGAGCTATGGTTCGTTACCTCTCAGGTAAAAAGCTCCCCCTCATCATCGCAATGCAGAACGCTCACGCCTAGCCATGCGTGGGTAGGCGTGGGAGGAGCGAGACTCCGTCTCGCGCTCTGCAAGGGGCGCAGGGCGGGCGGGGGTGTTTTATTGGGACGCTGTCCCAAACCCTGCAAGGGGCGCTGCCCCTTGACCCCGCCCAAGGACGAGGCCCTTGGGAATCCCGCTATCGCCCGAAATAAAAGGGGCCGGATGAGTGAAAGCCTTTGGCTTTCCCCTTCATCCGGCCCCTTTTTTTCGGTCTAATTAACTGGGCGTGTGTTCTTTGTGCCTCAACCCTTTCTTTCTGAACGCTTGCGTTCAGAAAGAAAATGGTGGCAACCGCACGGGAAAGAGAAAGAAGCCGCTTTAGGCAGCCCCATTAAGTTTAAAAGCCGTGCAAGCGAAGCTTGCACGGCTTTTAAACTCGATGAGGATACGTAAGGGAATCATTCCCTTACGCGGGGGTTTGGGGGCTGGCCCCCAATCTTCTCTGATGACCTTGACAGAGAGGCGAAAGCATGCGAGCTGTTCCAGTGTTACTTTTATTGAATGCGTACTATCTTCCGCACACACATTCATAAAAAATACTCTAGGGAACAACTATGAAACGGCTTTTCATTCTGCTCTGGACTCTGCTTTTTACTTTCTCGTTCTCCGTAGCTCAGGCCCGCAGCATCACAGATGCGCTTGGCCGACAGATAGCTATCCCTGAACGCGTCACTCACGTTTTGTGCTCTGGTTCAGGGTGCCTGCGCCTGCTCAGCTACCTTGAAGGCCAAACGTTTGCTGTCGCCGCAGATGAAATGGAAACCCGCTACGAAAAATTTACGGCGCGCCCCTACGCGCTGGCATATCCTGAATTCAAAAAGCTTCCCCAGTGCGGAGAAATTCGCGGACACGATAACCCTGAACACATTCTTATGCTGTCTCCTGCGCCACAGGTTATCTTTAAAACAGTCTCCTCTCATCAGGGAACCGAGCCAGACAAACTCCAGAAGAAAACCGGAATTCCTGTTATTGCCATCCACTATGGCAACCTTGATTCACGAAGAGAAGAGCTGTTCCAAAGCCTGCGAATTATCGGAGAAGTCATAGACAAACAGCAGCGTGCGGAAGATGTTGTCTCCTTTATCCAGACACGCATTGCGGACCTCAAAAAAAGAACGGCCCACATTCCCGACAGCAAAAGACCCAGAACCTTTGTCGGCGGCGTTGCCTACCGAGGCCCACACGGCTACCAGTCTACAGAACCCGGCTACCCCCCGTTTGCCTTTGTTGGAGCAAAAAATCTTGCAGCCGAAGGCTGTGCAGGAAAAGCACTGAGTAAGCATGCAAGCGTTGCAAAAGAGAAAATTCTTGCGTGGGACCCAGATGTCCTCTTCCTTGACCTCTCCACGCTCCAGATGGAAGCCACAGCAAGCGGCCTGTACGAACTCAAAAACGATCCGGCATACCAAAGCCTCACGGCAGTTCAGAAAAACAGGGTCTACGGTGTGCTCCCGTATAACTGGTATTCAAAAAACTACGGAAGCATACTGGCAAATGCCTATTACGCAGGAAAAATTCTTTATCCAGAAGAGTTTGCAGACATTAACCCCGCACACCAGGCAGACGAAATCTTCCGTTTCCTTGTTGGTGCTCCAGTATTTGAACGCATGAATAGCGCATTTTCCAATCTTGCATTTAGCCGCATCACTGTGAGCAACAATGGGAAATAGCCTTGCCCTTTCTCAACGCTACGCCGCGTACATTAACAAAAAGATCCTGCTCCTTGGCGTCCTTGGCGCTTCGCTTGTCCTGACTCTTTTGGTGAGTCTCTCACTTGGTGCAGCACAAATACCGCTCCATGATGTGCTTGCCGCACTCTCCGGCACTCCCGTTGACGCGCGTCTTAAACTCATCATCTGGAATATCCGTCTCCCGCAGGCACTTTCTGCACTTCTGGCAGGAGCGGGACTCGCAATATCCGGGACAGTCATGCAGTCAATCCTGCGAAACCCTCTGGGATCACCTTTCACTCTTGGGATTTCCCATGCAGCAGCCTTTGGAGCCGCGCTCGCCGTCATGCTCCTTGGTGGTTTCGCCCAAAGCCACCACAGCGTCGCCTCAAGCATTGGTCCGTACTGCATTACGGCAACAGCATTTGCCCTAAGCATCATAACTGCCGCACTTATCGTCCTCATCTCACGCCATCAGGGAACCCGTTCAGAAGTCATGGTCCTGAGCGGTGTAGCACTGGGATCGCTTTTTACTGCGGCAACCATGTTTCTCCAGCTTATTGCCGACGACGTCCAGCTTGCAGCAATGGTCTTCTGGACCTTTGGAGATACGGCCCGGGCATCATGGACAGAGCTTGGTCTGATGAGCGTACTTCTTGCTCTGTGCTCAGCCTATTTTCTGTGGAATAGCTGGGCCTACAACGCCATAGACATTGGTGACGAAACAGCTCAGGGGCTGGGTGTGCAGGTGAGCAAAATTCGATTCATGGGGATGCTCGCAGCCTCCCTTCTGACGGCCTGCATCATCGCCTTTCTTGGTATTATCGGCTTTGTAGGCCTCGTAGTTCCGCACATCTGTCGAAAGCTTACCGGTGCGGACCACCGCTTTCTCCTGCCAGCCTCTTTTCTCGGCGGGGCACTCCTGCTGCTGCTTTCAGACACTGCGGCCCGCCTCATTCTTGCGCCGCATATACTACCCGTTTCTGTGCTTACGGCATTCATGGGAGCACCTGTTTTCCTGTATCTTATTATCAAGGGGCAACGGTCATGATTCTGTCTGTCTCGAATCTCAACTTTGATTATGGAGCACAACGCGTTCTGCACCAGATACGCTTTGCCCTCGACCACAATGAAATCCTCGCCATCCTTGGCCCAAATGGTTCAGGAAAAACAACACTTCTCAAAAATATCAATAGCATTCTTACCCCGTCTCAGGGGAATGTCATGGTTGAAGGACACGAGATCCTTTCCATGAAACTTCAGGATGTGGCCAAGCTCATAGGCTACGTACCACAAAAGACAGACTCCGCGCGCATCACAGTCTTTGATGCCGTCCTGCTTGGACGCACGCCCCATATGTCCTGGAGTCTTGGCAGCCACGATATTGATCTTGTGCACAACGCACTTCGGCTTACCGGGCTTGATGCGCTGGCACTTCGGATGACAGATCAGCTCAGCGGTGGAGAACTCCAAAAAGTCGCCATTGCCAGAGCGATTGTTCAGGAACCAAAGCTTATGCTTCTGGATGAGCCAACAAGTGCCCTTGATCTGAAAAGTCAAATCAACATCCTGAATACGCTCAAAGGACTGGTCACAGCACAGCACCTCGCAGCAGTGATTACGCTTCATGACATCAACGCCGCCCTGCGCTACGCAGACAAGCTTATTTTCCTCAAATCAGGTCGAATCCATAAATTTTGTAGCGCTACAGACATCAGTTCCCAGCTTGTCGAAGACGTCTACGAATTGCCAGTAGACATCGTCCATGTCCACGGCACGCCCTTTGTAGTCCCCACAGCTGCCATGTAAAAAAGGCCCCGCAACAGCGAGGCCTTTTCCTGTATTTTAACGAGGTTCTTTACGCCTTCTCACCCAAGTTTAAAAGGGTATGTAAGGGAATCATTCCCTTGCGCGGGGTCCAGGGCTGGCCCCAGATCTCTCCCCATCCCTCCATCCAGCACTCACGGGCTGGGGATCGTCCCCAATCTTCCCCCAAAAGAGCTGAATTATCCTGTCCGCTGGAGGCGGGGTTAAATACGTCCCTGCAACAAAAGCAAAAAAGGAAATCGCCACAGTGGGAACAATAGCGTGCACGCCCCCCATATCCGGCTTCAGAATGGTAAGAGCAAAAAATGCGGCGGTACCGAAAACAATCGAACAGACCGCCCCAGAAGCATTTGCCCGCTTCCAGTACAGCCCCATAATGATAGGCCACAAGTACACTGCCTCAAGTCCACCAAAAGCAAAAAGATTAATCCAGACAAGTAAGTCAGGCGGCTGAATCGCAGCGAGAAAGACAAGAAGGCCAATCACGGCGGTAGAGGCAAGACTCATGCGCTTGAGGCTGATGGGCGTCATCTTGGATGCGTCACCATCAAACTTATACTGAATGTATAAATCCTTAATAATCGCGGCCGAGGCAAGCAGCAACATGGAGTCCACGGTGGACATAATCGCGGCCAGAGGCCCGGCAATAAAGACTCCAGCCCAAAACGGCGACAGCAGCTTTACAATAAGTGTGGGCATCGCCAAATCACCTGCGGGTAAATCAGGAATCACGGCTCGGCCAAGAGTACCGGAAAGGTGCGCGCATAAAATCATGAAACCAATAAGCAGGGTTCCCATAATCATGGCGTCATGCATTGCGCGCGAATCGCGGTAGGCCATGCACTTCTGCGTTGTCTGGGGCAAGCCAAGAATGCCAAGGCCAACAAGTATCCAAAACGAAAGAATAAAGGGCTTTGGTACAACATCTTTTGGGCCTGTTGGAGTAATCAGCCCCGGATCAATGCTCTTGAGCGTCGTAATGCACTGCTCAAGTCCACCACCAGCCTTGATAACCGCAAACAGCACAACCACGGCAGCAATGGCCATAACAAGCCCCTGGATGGCATCAGTCAGCACAACAGCCCGGAAGCCACCAACAGCAGTATACAGAACAACCGTAAGGCCAAAGAGAATCAGGCCCACAAGGTACGGGTAACCCGTCACAGCCTGAAAAAGCCGCGCGCCACCAATAAACTGGGCAAGCATGGCGGCCATAAAAAATATCAGCAGCGCAACAGAACAGAGAATGACAACAGCTTCACTCTGAAAGCGTGCGCGCAAAAAATCCGTCAGGGTCACGGACTGTGTCTTTCTGGCCATAATGGCAAAACGCTTTCCAAGCACTCCAAGGGTCAGGAAGGTCGTGGGGACCTGAATCATGGCAAGAAAGACCCAGCTCAGACCAAAACGGTACGCCACTCCCGGCCCACCAACAAAGCTGCTCGCGCTGGTGTAGCTGGCAATGATGGTCATGGCGAGGACAAAGCCCCCCATAGAACGGCCACCAATAAAATATTCTTCGATGAATCCCTGAGAGGAGTCTCCGGCGGAAGATCGCCTGCGCGCCCAAAAGGCCACGCCAAACGAAAGGATCAGATACACAATGACTGGGATAATGGTCATGAGATGGGCATTCATGCGTCGTCCCCTTCTACATCCACGTGAGCGCTCTTTTCATCAAGCGGCTCATCAAGAGGCATGTCTTTAAAGAAGAGGCGGACCATTACCCATAAAAGCACGGTAATCAGAGGATAGCCGACAATGCAGCTATAAAAAAACCAGGCAGGAAGTCCCAGAATTGTGGAATACTGCTCAGGGTCTCCGTCCCCAAGTCCATATCCACTGACGTACCACCAGACAAAATACAGGGCATATGCTCCAAGGCAAAGCAATGCTTCCTTGTTGGCCTGCGCAAAACGCCAGTCCTGTGTCTGCTTGCTCATAATGTGAACCTTTGTGTGTCTTAAAGGTGAAAAACAGGGCACGCTATTGCGCCCGCATTTTTCTTGACTCAAATTAACCAAAAAAAGTACCGGCAACGTAGGGACGTTGCCGGTATTGGTCAACTGAGGTTGAGGTCTATTTCCCAAAAAATTCTTTCGCAATACCCTTCAAAGCCGCCTGCACAGCCTTGAAATTCTTGCCAGTCCCGCACTGCAAAAGAAAAATAAGGGCTTTTTCCTCTCTCCTCTGGTTCAACCAGTTGCACTGGTTTCCAGAGTCAAAAGGCTCACCTTAACCGTAGCGATATTCGACGCCGAATGTCCCGTTCGGGTATTCCCATTTTTTAATAATGGTCTTGCCACACAGAATACGGCAGGTACCGCATTCAAGACAACCGGCACAGTCAAAATGAACATTGCCACTTTCGTCGCGCTTGTAGAGACCTGCGGGGCAGGCAGCTTCAAGCTTGGCAAATTCAGCCGGATCGGGATTCTCGACAAGCTCAATATGCGGATTGCCTTCATCCACGAAAAATTTATTTACACCGAGTTTGACGTCAACGTTGACTGTGTTGCTCATATGGAACCCACTCCTTTGAAAGCATCCTTCATGAGGTTGAGGAAACCGACCTTTTTCAGGTGAGGCATAATTTTCTTGCGCAAGGCAACAGACGGGCCATTAATGGTAAAGAGATCTTTCATGATGCCTTCCACCATTTCTGGGTAGTCGTTGAACATACGGGGATTGTCGAGGAAACCGGGAAGCTTTTTGTACAGCTCAAGGTCCTTCATCACAAAGCTTTCCTCGATGTCCTTCTTGTACTGCTCAAGGGCACTCGCACTAAAGTCGCCCTTTTCCTTGGCGGCAATGATGGCCTTTGCTGCGGCTTCACCAGAAGCAATAGCCAAATCCATACCGCGGACAGTGTAGCCAACGTTCAGGCACAGTCCTGCAGCGTCACCAGCAATCAGCACGCCGTCACCCACAAGCTGGGGCACCATGCCAAGGCCACCTTCCGGAACAACATGAGCAGAGTATTCAATCTGCTTGCCGCCTTCGATAAGGGGCTTGATTGTCGGATGGTTCTTGAAGTCCTCCAGCATCTGCGGAACACTTTTGCCTGCCTTTTCGATGTTGTGCAGTCCAAAGACCACACCGAGAGAAACAGTTTCCTCGTTCGTGTAGAGGAAACCGCCGCCCATATGTCCATCAGAAGGCATACCAGCAAAGAGCCATGCAGCACCTTCGCCGTCAGCACAGCCAAAGCGGTCGTTCACCTGCTTCTTGCCAAGCTCGATGACTTCCTTGACGCCAACAGCACAGTTGTGAGGCGTTACCTTACTGACCATGCCCAGCTTTTCGCCAAGAATGGAATTCACACCATCAGCAAGAATGACCATGTCGGCTTCCATTTCTTCCTCTGCAGCGATAACGCCACAGACCTTGCCGTCACGGACAATCAGGTCGTCAACGCGAATGCCGGGGATCATGTTCGCACCGGCATCTTCGGCCTTGGAAGCGAGCCACTGGTCAAAGGAGGACCGCAGCACAGAATACGAGCGGTTCGCCTGATCGTCAGCGGCCGGAGCAGCATAATCCATTGTGGTGCTGCTTTCTTCGGTCATAAAAGAAATTTTCTCATGAGTGATGCAGCGCTCAACAGGAGCCTCTTCCGCAAAATTCGGGAAAATCTTCTCCAGGCTGTGCGCATACAGGCGACCACCAGTCATGTTCTTGGCGCCAGAAAAGTTTCCGCGCTCAATCACCAGCGTTTCCAGACCGGCTTTGGCGAGCAGGTATGCGCTGGTGCAGCCAGCCAAACCACCGCCTACAATAATGACGTCAAACTTGTCTTCAGACATAAAACCCTCACACACGGCCCACGGCCTGTGAAATTGAGTTGTGTAAGGGACAGACATTCCCAAAACATGCCTGTCCCAACATTGGAGAGGTTACAAATTTGCACTACGGACACACCGTTATCCCACAAGGCTTAGCAGCAGAGACGGAAGCTCTGTGCCAATAGCCCTGTTGTAGGGAATTGCCCAGTACTTGAGGAGAAAGACAGAAACGAGCACACCCATCCCAACCATGAGCCAGCCATAGCCCCTGTCTTTCCGATATTCTTTTGCCTGTGCTTCTTCCGCAGGAATACGGTGAAGCTTTTCCAAAAACGCGAGTTCTTCTGGAGTTCGCGTTTGCCCTCTGGAGCCAAGGACGCCCAGAATGACACTCAGGAAAAGCCCAATGAAGAACGGGTCAAGAAATGCAACAAGATGCGGAACCCCAAGTTCCTTGAGCAACTTAAAGAACAGATAACCACAGAAGCCTCCGACCATAGCGAGATAGGCTCCCCGCTCGGTGAGGCGTTTGCTCCACACACTGGCAAACGCCACATAGCCCCAGGATGCGGCAATAATCGTACTGGCGAACCACGTAATGATACGGATTGATGAGAGATCCAAATACGCGAGCACAAGGGCAAACAGCCCAACGCCAAGCACAATGCCCCGGGTCCACCGGAGGTGAGATGTTTCGTTTCGGGTATCGAGATTCAGCACATCACTGGAAAGGCTAAAGCTCACCACAGAAAGAAACGTTGATGCAGAAGACAGGCCTGCGGTCATAATGCCTGTCAGCATCAGGACGCCAACACACTTGGGCATCACTTCAAATGCAGCCCAGATCAGGACACGTTCGGGCTGCTCCATACCTGGATTCAGCGGAATGACACTCACCGCCATCAGGTACAGATAAATAGAGAACACAACAGTCAGAATGGCCGATATGGCTCCGGAACGGAAAATCACATGTTCATTTTTCGCCATGAGATTTCGTCCGGCCTGCCACGGACTGACTCCGACAGCGACCATCCAGACGAGGCCCATCGTGATGGCATAAAGCATTATGTCCATCACCGAGCCAGCTCCAGGATTGCCGTGATATTCAAGCAATCCCCTGGGAGTATTAGGGTCCTGCATCAGGGTATCCAGAAGCGACCCAAGCCCTCCCGCGGCATTGAAGACGTACGGTCCGGCAATAACCGTCGCCCCCAAGAAAAAGATAAACATCATGGTGTCTGTCAAAATGACACCGCGAGAACCGGAATAGAACGTAAACGCAGTAATGCAGCCCCAGGCGATCAAAAGGCAGGTCACCCGATCAAGCCCGGTCATGGTCTGCATGAGAATCCCTGTGCCCTGAATGACACTCAAAAGATACGCAGTCAGGGAAACCACCGTCGTGATGCCTGCAAAGCGCCGGATTCTTTTGCTGTTAAACCGATATGAGAAATACGTGGGCATGGTCCGCACTCGCGCCCGGCGAATGTAGCGCCCAAAAAACAAAGCTCCGAAAATGTATCCACACGCGCACAGCGTGTTGATAAGGATCATGGTGGTCATGTTGCCGCCATAGCAAAATGCCGTATCGCCCATGAACCCGTTTGTGCTGAGCATTGACGCAAACATGGTCCCGGCAATGAGCAGGGTCGGAGCGTTGCGTCCACAAACATAATAATCTTCGACGTTCTTGACCCTACGGCCAGCATACGTGCCAACGAGCATATAAAAAACGACACTCAACAGGACACCAAGTATGTAAATATTCACAGTAGGTCTCCCGGCTAAATCTTTTGTCGTTCAATGTCGTTGCGCTTCTGCTCCCGGTACAGGTTCCAGTTCATAAGCAGGCCAATGCCCACCAATGTTCCGCCGATTATCACAGAGAATAGAATCTCGCCCATAGCTTCCTCCTGTTATGCTTGCATCCTTCAAGCCGGAGCAGAGAGTGCGCCTATGGATCTGCCTCATTAAAAAAGTGATATTCTCGACAAAAATGAGTCCTCACTCTTCGTCAAAGCCGGCAAAGCGCGTGCATCCTTTTCTGAAAGTGTCCTATGTTACTTCGTGAAGAAATGGCTCCAGATCCGTTTTACCTTGCCAGTGAGCACACAGGCTCGCCCAGCACAGGCTGCAATCCACGGAAAGCACTCCATTCCCTCATACGCCGGTACAGCGTTATGCTCACTTTCAAAGACACTCCCTTGACTCTTTTGCAACTGAACAGGCCAAGATTGAGACTCAAAAAACGTGTGGCAGACTGGCTTTCTCTACGCTGTTCCATAGAGCTTGCCGATGTAGGAAAACCTCGCCTGACCTGTATGCAAAAAAGTTTTGGAATACGCACATACGCCCATTCGTGACAGCAAAACCTTCTCATACCCAAAAGTCTCATATGCACAGATATACTGAGCCATATACTCGGTGCGCCCTGCGGCGCTCTGCTGCGGCCTAGAAGTGCAGACGTTGTGAGCACAGCGTCGTCTGCTTCAAAAAATACTTCCTTTTGAGAAAACGCACGGCACACTCATCAGCAAAGGGGACTTTGTGACGAGTCGTCCCGGCCGAACGCTCTCTTTGTTTATTGCACTGAAACACGCCCCAAAAATCCCAGAAATTCTGGCGTGATAGCACAGCGCACCCCCCATGTTTCTGTCTTTATCCCTGTCTTTGCTAAAATCCCCTCAACTGCTGGCAGCCGGGGATTTTCTCCTTCCCAAACACACAGAATAAAAACTGACGTTCACGAAGAAGTACCCCACTGTCAAACGGTTCTGCCCACCATTTAAATGGTGCCCCCCCATCCAGAGCCCGGGAATCCAAGGGGCTAGCGGATTCCCGGGATTTCTCCGGAATGGAGATCAGATGAACGGCATACCGTTTTCTGGATCGGGCCTGCTGTCTGTCTTCCCGACTGAACGTCACAAGTTCCCTCAACGGAGCTCTGGCGGTAGTTTCGTTCAGTCGAACAGCGGCCCTATGGCAACTGCATTCCTGTCTGCACCGTGCCCTCTGGAGTTTATGCAGGGGATGAACTCCAGTCAGAACCATAACGACTGCGGAGCAGATGCAGACAGGATCGCGTAGCGCGAAATATGCGGGACATTGGAAGAGTGGCAACGTCGCTGCCTTTGGCAGGTGCCCTCCTCTCGGGTTTCCCAAAGCTGCTCTCCGTTCTGGAGAGCGGGGCCTGCCCCAACAGCAGGCCCCACGGGTGGAGCGTTGGACTCCAAGCAAACACTTATTTAAATGCGTTCACCAATGCTGGAACAACCTTGTACAGGTCGCCGACAATGCCGTAGTCAGCGAACTGGAAAATAGGTGCGTTCTTGTCTTTGTTGACAGCAACGATGGTCTGGGCACCGCTGACGCCAACCATGTGCTGAATCTGGCCGGAAATACCGAGAGCCAGGTACACTTCGGGCTTGGGCATCACGCCGGAAATACCGACGTACTGCTCGCGAGCCATCCACTTCTCGCCTTCGGCGATCGGACGGGAGCAGCCGAGTTCAGCTTCAATTGCACCGCAGAGTTCTTCTGCGATTGCGATGTCTTCCTGCTTGGCAATGCCGCGGCCAATAGCCACAACGCGCTTTGCGCGGTCGAGATCAACAGTGCTTCCCTGCTTTTCACGACGCTCAATGCACTTGATGCTGGCTTTGGGAGCCACATACTCAACAGCAACAGCTTCACCAGTCTTGGAGGCATCAGCCTCAGCAGCCTGGTATGCGCCACTACCAAGAATCACAACAGCAACCTGAGATGTAATTTTCTCTTCGCCAAGAGCGAGGCCACCGTAGACCATGTGCTTGGCAGAAATGCCGTCAGCTTCAACGGAAATCTCAGAAGCTTCGGTAACCACACCAGCATCAAGGCGGACACCAAGGAGAGAAGCCAGAGCTTTGCCACGGCGGGTTGCCGGAAGCAGAACCAGAGCAGGCTTGTCGCCCTCTGCAATGACCTGAGCCATTGTTGCGGCGTAGTCTTCGACAACACGGTCAGCGACTTTCTCACCAAGGGAGTACACAGCGTCTGCACCAAAAGAGAATGCTGCTGCAACATCGTCCTGAGAACCCAGAACAAATGCGGAAACCTTATCACCAAGCTGCTTGCCGCCAGCAATCACTTCTGGCAGGCGGGAAGCGGCATCACTAAAAACCCATACGTTGGAAACAGTGCTCATTTTCTTCCCCAATCCCTTAGTTAATAACCTTGCGCAGGTGGCTTACAAATTCAGCGATCTGGTCGTCGCCGTCACCCTCAACAATGATCTTCTTGCGGTCCTTCTGCTTGGGAGCCTTCACTTCAACAGACTCAACCAGATCAGACTCGCCCTCAAGACCAAGCTCATCAGCGCCAAGAACGCTCACGGGCTTTTTGGAAGCCTTCAGGATTGCTTTCATACCGGGGATAGTGGGGACATTGATGTCTGCGGAAACAGACACAACGGCAGGCAGAGGAATCTCGAGAACCTCGACTTCTTCTTCCAGAGCGCGCTCAACAGTCAGGGTGCTGTCGGTCGCGGAAACAATCTTGCTCACGCCGTTGATGCTCGGCACGTCAAGCAGTGCGCCAAGACGCATGCCAACCTGCTGGGCATAGAGGTCGCCAGAGCCATCACCACAAAGAATCAGGTCAAAGCCAAGCTTCTTTGCTGCTGCAGCAAGCACGAGTGCAGTCTGGTGCGGCAGGGCATTCTGAAATTTTTCGTCCACAACAACAGCCAGCTCTTCGGGGCCACGGGACAGAATATCCTTACGGGCTTTGGTGTTTTCCAGCTCTTTGCCGCCCACACTCAGTGCGGTAACAGTGCTGTCAGCAACCATGCCTTTCAGCTCAACAGCAGCTTCCACTGCGTTCAGGTCGAACTGGCTGATTTTCGGAGCAGCCTTGGCCGTATCCAGGGAGCCGTCAGCATTAACGGCGATGTCCTGCTCTTCCGGGACTAATTTGTATCCTACTAAGATTTTCATCTGTTTTCCGTCCTGTCTCTTATGCTAAATCCACCGGGAAACTCTTTCCCGGATGCCCCCGGCCAAGGCCGGGGGCTTTTCCCATTCAGATTGTGTTACTTCCACTCAGCAAGAGCGTAGTTCAGGTAAGCAATCTCAGGATGCTCTGCGTCGATCACGCGGAAGTGAATGCTGTTGTCGTCCCACTTCCACATCTGCGTCTTCACGGTGCAACCCGGGAACAGAGGCTTGGTGATACGAGTCTTGAAACGAGTCAGACGTTCCGGCTCACCGGGGATGAGGGACTTGATGATGTGACGGCAAGCCACACCAGCAGTGCTGACTGCGTGCAGGTTCGGCTTGGGATAGCCGTACTTCTGTGCGTATTCCCAGTCGACGTGCTGCGGATGGAAGTCACCATTCAGGCGGTAGATCAGACCACGGTTCAGTGCGATCTGCTCAGTCACCTCAAAGTCAGGCTCACGCTCAGGAATCTCTACGACGTCCTTGGGAGCCTTGGGGCCACCCCAGCCGCCGTCAAAGAGTGCGCAGTCCCAGCTTTCGTTAGTGAAAAGCAGGGTGCCGTTCTCGTCGTAGGTGTCACCAATGTGCTGGGCCAAAAGTCCACGGCCCTCGCCACGGTCGTACAGAGCTTTCAGCAGAACTTTGGTGCTGAGCTTGCCGGACATTGCGGTCAGAGGCTGATGGAACTTGAGGTCAAAACCCCAGTGCAGGGAACCGCCCCACTGAAAACCATAGTCAATGGTCTTCGTGACTTCGCTATCCACGATGGGCATAGCTGCAAACATGGGAAGGATCTTCTGATCCTTCTCGTAAACGTACTCAAGGTCAGTACGTCCGTCGTAGCCTGCGCCGCATCCGAGAGCGAACAGAATCAGATCTTTGAAATCGTATTCACGTACAAACGGGCCATAAGTTTTGCCCTGCATGTCCAATTTCAGTGCCATGTCGATTCTCCTTTTTTATGATTGCGGTCGTAAAAGAATGGCTGTTCAAAAAATAACCACGATCAATAAATTGAGTACAAGAATCCCAACTCAGGCCAGAACTGGCCCAAATCACATTAGTGCGCTGCTACGCAGCGTTCTCCAGGAACGAGGGTACATCCCTCTGCAATACTCTTTTGCCGCAGGAGGTGCTTCTGGACCTTTCCAGCACACGACCGAGGCAAGGAGTCTGTGAATTCAATGCTTCCTGGAACCTTAAACTTTGCAATGTGCGCAGAGCAGTAGTCATAGACTTCCTCTGCACTCAGTGTTTCGCCTGCTTTAACAACAACGAAAGCTTTTACGATCTCGTCGTGGATGGTGTCCGGGACGCCAACCACTGCGGCTTCCATAATCTTGGGGTGGCATACAAGAATGTTTTCAATCTCAATGCCGGAGATATTTTCGCCAGAACGCTTAATCATATTGAGATTGCGATCCACAAAGTAAAAATATCCATCCTCGTCCATGTAGCCGTTGTCCCCAGTTCGAAGCCAACCGTCGGCATTCAGTAACTTGGCGGTCGCTTCTGGAGCATTGTAATACTCTCTGAGGAGCGTTTTTCCGGGCACACCCTTAATGCAAATCTCGCCAACGTTTCCCGGCGCAAGCTCAGCGCCCTTCTCGTCCATGATCTTGACTTCATAGCCAAAACCCGGCTTTCCGATTGACGGCCATCTGCGTTCCTTTCCGGGGACATCGCCAACGATGCCTACAATCGTTTCGGTCATGCCGTAGGAGGTCAGGAACCGCACATTAAAGCGCTCGACAAACGCATCTTTCTCCTGCTTGGCCAAGCTCAGGTAAAAGAACACCTCTCGCAGACAGTGATTCTTTTCCCACGGCTTCACAGGCTGAAGCATCAGGGTCCGGACCATAAAGGGAATACACTCTGTTATGGTTGCCCGGTAGCAGCAAATCTGATTCCAGAACTTGTGAGCGCTGTATTTCTCCAAAAGGATAAAGGTCGCGCCAGAAGCAAAGGTCGGCAGTGCTGCCGTACACTGAAAATCTATGTGGAACGCTGGCATCATGGTCAGATACCGGTCATCCTGTCTCAGTGCACACTGCCAGGATGTGTACATCCCAGCAAAAACAAGGTTATAATGGGTGATAACCACACCCTTTGGCCGCGATGTTGTCCCAGATGTAAACAGGATCTCTGCAACATCATCGCCGGTCAGAGGCTCTACATGATCGAGCGTTTCGGACTGCTCGCCCAGTCCCAGCGTCATGTTCACAGCCCCGTCGAGTTCTACACACTCGCGCTCACGGGCAACGACAATTGTCTCAATTGTCAGATCCTTTTCGTGACGCAGGGAGCTGTAGACCTCCAGAAATTCGCGTTCAATCACGACGTGCTTAACGTCGCATTTCTTCAAAATGTACGCACACTCACTATCAAGGTAATGCACGTTGACTGGCACCATCACCGCGCCAATCTTTGCAAGTCCGAACCAGCACAGCAAAAACTCAGGACAGTTATGCATCTGGACGGCGACCTTGTCTTCTTTCCGAATGCCAAGTGCATGGAAAAAATTCGCGGCCCTATTTATTTCCCGGTTGAATCCGGAATACGAAAATTCGCGGGTGTTGCCTGCTTTGTCTTCAAAAATCAGGGCAGTTTTGTCGCCATATGTGTCCGCCAGTTCATCCCACATATGCCGCAGGCTTTTGTTCCCAACACTATCCAATTGATAAACCTCGTTCCTCAACGCATTTCATCGTCCAAATCCCGCTGCACCGAACCTCGCCTGTCCTGTGCCGCGTTACAGGAATTTGTCCGAATGATGGGGATGGCCGCCCAGGAGCAGACAGCCATCCCAGTCATATCGAGAGCTTCCCTGAATTACTCAGCAGGAGCGTCTTTTCCGACTTTTGCCAGACCTTTGTCCACGAGGCCCTTGATCTGCTCTTCGGAGTAGCCAAGGTCACCCAGGATGTCGGCAGTATCCATGCCGTATTTGGGCATTCCGCGCCAAATCTTGCAGGGATTGTTCTTGAACTTGGGCATAATGTTCGGACCCTTGCAGGTTTCGCCGTCAATGTTCTCCCATTCAGTGATGGAATCACGGGCAATGTACTGCGGGTTGGACTCAAGTTCAGGAATGGTCAGCACCTTGGCGCAGGCCACATGGAGTTCAGCAAACAGGTCCTGAACTTCCTTGATGGTCTTGCCAGAGAGGTACTCGTCAAGTTTTTCTTCAACGAATTCGCCAGAAGGACAATCAACACGGCTAATAAGCTGTGTGCCGTCGGGGAACTCTTCGGTGCCAAGCAGATGGCTGATGTCCATACGTGCGAACATCTCCTTGATCTGATTCACGCCGACCAGCTCCATAACGATGTAGCCGTCCTTGCAGGTGTAGAGACCGCAGCCAACCCAGTACGGGTCTTTACCCTTGGTCATACGGGGGCAGACTTCTCCACCGTTGAAGTAGTTCATCATGTAATACTGGCCCATACGAAGCATGACTTCGTACATGGCGACGTCAATGCTTTCGCCAACGCCAGTCTGCTGTGCCTTGTAGAGCGCAGCCAGAGCGGAGGTGGTCACAGTCATGCCCGAGAAGTAGTCCGCAGTGTACGGGAATGCGGGCATGGGCTGATCCTTGTCACCGTTCTGAATCAGGTAGCCACTGAAAGCCTGAGCAATGGTGTTGTAGGCAGCCAGGTTGGTGTACTCTGGGGTGCCGTACTGACCAAAGCCGGACAGATGGCCGATAACGAGGGCTTTGTTTCTTTCCCACAGCACTTCATCGGTGATGCCCCGCTTGGCAAAGGCGGGACCTTTACTGGCTTCGATGAAGATGTCGGTCGTTTCCATGAGCTTCAAAAACGCCTCTCTGCCCTCTTCCTTGAAGATATTCAAAGACAGAGCATGGAGGTTGCGGCGTGAAAGCTCTGGGTAGTGAGGCTGAACACGGATTGTGTCTGCGTAGGCAGTGTTCTCAATCCAGATAACTTCAGCGCCCCACTCGGCAAACATCTGGCCTGCAAAAGGACCAGCAATCTCAATACCGGAGAAAACAACCCTCAACCCGGAAAGCGGGCCAAACTTGGGGGTAAACAGCTTTTTAGACATGGAAATCTCTCCTCGTTGTTCGTGGCGTTCGGTGCTCAGAGTCGACTAGCGGTACTGTTTCAGAACTGCGCGGCCGAGGGTGAGGATCTGCATTTCGTCGGAACCACCGGAAACACGGTCAACGCGAAGGTCGCGCCAGAAGCGGGCAACGCGGTGGCCGCCTGCAACGCCGTAACCAGCGAGGACCTGCATGGCGTTGTCGACAACGTCAAAAGCAGCGTTTGCGCAGAAGTACTTGCACATGGCAGCGTCGCCAGAAGTCATGGTTCCATTGTCGCACTTCCATGCAGACTCAAAGATCATGTTCTTCATGCTGTTCAGCTTGATAGCCATGTGAGCAAACTTTTCCTGAATGAGCTGGGTGCGGCCAATAGCCTCACCGAACTGCACGCGCTGGTTTGCGTACTTGGCAGCATCTTCAAATGCGCAGTAGGCAACACCGTAGTTGGTGCATGCAACGAGGAAACGCTCTGCATCGAACTCTTCCTTAACGCGCAGGAAGCCATTGCCTTCCTTGCCGAACATGTCTTTTTCTTCCAGCTCGACGTTGTCAAAAACGATCTCGCAGCAGCTGTCCATGCGCAGGCCAAGCTTCTCGAGAGGGTTCTTTTTGATGCCGGGCAGGCTCATGTCGACAAACCACTCGGAGAAGACAGGCTTTTCGGACTCTGCGTCACGAGCCATCACAACGAGGTACGGGCACTTGCCGCTACTGGTGATGAAGCACTTCTGGCCGTTCAGATACACCTTGCCGTTTTTGCGGGTGTAGGTGGTCTTGAGGCTGCCAACGTCGGAGCCAGCGCTTGGCTCAGTGATGGCGGAGTTCCACATCTGCTTGCCAGTGCCACGGAAAGCAAAAATCTTGTCGATCTGTTCCTGAGTGCCTTCACGCAGGATGGTGCTAAAGCCGGGGAGCTGGTACAGGACGTAGGTCGGAGCGCCCTGACGGCCAAGCTCTTCCCAGATGGCTGCGAGAGTCACCATGCCTGCTTCCATTCCACCGTGCTCCTCGGGGAGCAGCATGGTGTCGATGCCGAGGTCAGCAAGTTCCTTGACCCAGCGTTCCGGATATTCATGCTTTTCGTCGCAGTCTGCGAAGTATGCTTCCCAGTTTTCGCGCTCCATCAGCTCGCGAACACCAGCAACAAAAAGTTCCTGTTCGTCTGTCAGCTTAAAATCCATGAGGAATTCTCCTTAAGTTCTTTTTCTGCCGTATATGGTTGCAGAAGCTACCACTTCCGCTTTTTGGCATCTTTGATGAAGGATGCAATGATCATGAGGTTTACAAAGAAGAGCGGGCAACCGCCGGCGATAATGGCTGTCTGAAGAGGTTTCAGACCACCAAGAGCCAGCAGGGTGACACCAATGATACCCACGAGCACGGACCAGCCAACACGGACCCAGACCGGAGGTTCGCTGTATGCGTCAGCCTC
Source organism: Desulfobaculum bizertense DSM 18034 (assembly GCF_900167065.1). Lineage (NCBI taxonomy): Bacteria > Pseudomonadati > Thermodesulfobacteriota > Desulfovibrionia > Desulfovibrionales > Desulfovibrionaceae > Desulfobaculum > Desulfobaculum bizertense. The sequence continues at coordinate 152,018 of NZ_FUYA01000002.1, read as the reverse complement.
GGTACAGGTGGACATAGCCAGAGTGTAGGAACAGGCATTGATCAGGGTAACGGTTGCGACAAAGCACAGGACAAAGAACACAGAGATTGTCAGCGTGCTAAACGGCAGAGCGGCCCATGTTTCAATAACGGCTCGCGGAGCACCATACTTGGCCACCAGGTCGGGGAGGTTCAAAACGCCCTGATGGATAAGGCTCATGGTGTTACCACTCAGCACAGTCCACATGAACCAGGTGGAAACAGTCAGACCAGCAACCATGCCGACGCAGACTTCGCGGACAGAACGGCCACGAGAAATACGTGCGAGGAAGATACAGGTCTGAATTCCGTAGATGACCCACCATGCCCAGTAGAACACGGTCCAGCCCTGCGGGAATCCACCGCCCTGAATAGCATCAGTGTAGAACAGCATCCGGGTGAAGTTGTTCAGCATGATGCCGATGGAGTCGGTGAAGTAGTTGAAAATAAAAGTTGTTGCGCCAATGGCAAGAATCCAGAGCAGCACTGCAATGGAAAGATAGCTGCGAAGGTCAGAGGCAAACTTGATGCCCTTCTGAAGACCGCAGGCAACACAAATGGCGTTGAAGACGATCCAGCAGCCAATGATAGTGGCGTCAAGCTGAAGGGTATGCGGCACACCAAACAGCCACTGAATGCACTCGGTCACGAGCGGAGTTGCCAGACCAAGGCTTGTGCCCATGGCGAGAATCAGAGCCACAATGTACATGTTGTCGATGATGATACCGGCAAGACCGTTGCAGGCTTTCTCGCCAAGAAGCGGGACAAGGGTTCCGCTGGGGCGAATGACGTTGATTTTTTTGACAAACAGGAAGTAGCCGAATGCAACGGTAAAGAAACCGTAGCCAGCCCAGGGCATTGGACCCCAGTGGAACAGGCTGTATGCAAGGCCATACTCCTGCGCAGTCACAGACATTGGCTCAAAGCCAAATGGTGGCGTTGCGACGTAGCAGTATGCTTCGTACGAACCCCAGAACAAAACTGCGGCAGAAGTCGACGAAGCGAACATCAGGAAGATCCAGCTTGGAGTGCTGAACTCAGGTTCTTCATCGCCAAGTCTGTTGTTCTTCCAGGGTCCAAAAACAAGCCAGCACCAGCCAGCAAGCATAAAGACCATGTACCACTCAAATGCCCATCCCCAGGAGAATGTGACGTAATGGAAAACAGCACCAATAACTTTGTTTGCTGCATCCAGATCCCGAATTGTCAGGTAGCACAGGACGGCTACGATGATGAGCGACGGAAAGAAAACTTTGGGATCAATCCGCACAGATGATTTTTTCTTCGGTTCCATTAAGGAAACTCCAGCTCTAAAATGGAGAGGTTTTAAGCCAGCCAGTCTGAGCGCGTGCCTTCCAAACTCAGTTGCGCCCTGCACTCAGTCCAAAAACGTCACCGCTTTCGCGACTGGCTCTCCTTTTCTGGCAAAAAATGCCGTGCCCTAATTATATGCCTTCCAGTTCACTGAGGATTCGCTCCAAACCGAACTGTCATTGCCGCTCACGTCCTCTGCCCTGCCACTTCGAGATTCCCCCAGAAATTTTGGAACCCGCGTGGGCCAGCGGACAAAAACCGCGTGTGTACATGCTGCCGGCGCATTGCGCGTAATCGCGATTGTAAAAACAATCATAGCTAAAATATAATCGCGATCATTTTTTTGGGAAGACGTCTCCGCTTCCCTGTTCGGCGTTGGTGAAAATTTGCATAATCGCGATCATTTTGCAATCACAATTTTTTATTAATCACGATCACGATTTCGATCAAAAAAATTTATTCAAATATTTTAATATGTTATTCTTGTATATTTTTTCTCATTTTCACCTTTTTCGTCCAAACTCGCATTCTTGTTTCGTCGCAGACGCCCTGCAACTATTGTGTCTTTTTGAACAACCCATTTACGAGTCTCTTTTAGTAAAAAACACACCTTGCAATAAAAGCATACTCCTCAGAGCTTACACTGCATTGAGTTGCTCTTGCATCATCATACACTCGCTCTAGTGTCTCTAGAACTCGCCATGATTCTTTTTTATCAAACAATCTAGTTCATCTTTTTACAATTCTATAGACGACTTTTCCCCCATATATGTTCCCAATACACACTTTTAATAGCTTGAGCATCCTTGACTTTTTGCATCGTTTTGAGTATATAGTTCAATAAATATAGGTCAGTACAAATTCTCATGCTTGAAAAAGCAGCTCCCAGCGTCCACCTGACACGTCCTCTGTTTTTTCTTTCACACCGCCAAAAACGCAATTTTGGCGTCAAAATACAGAGCCAAATGTCACGGCCGACATCCTCAAAGCATTCTTCCTCCCCATTTTACAGGCTTTTTTACTTTTCACAAAAAAATGATGGGGAGAAAACGCCGTCATTTTTGACCGCGATCATAAAAAAAACATGCTATTATTTTGAACAAGGCAATGACACGCTAACCGCGATTAGTGTACAGTGTTGTGACCCCAAATGAGGACAGGGAGCGCCTTGTAATCCCTGAAATTTACAGAGAATTCATTGAACGATCAATCAGCGAGTTCTTCCAATTCTCAGACCACGTCTCATTTTTGGCCTCAACTCCATTTGTGAGAGCCTGAACACGGCAACTTGATTTCTCTGCAAAGCAAGGCCATAGACCATTTGGCCCTTGCCTGCGTTTGTATATCTGCGGCCCACACACGCTTTTGGGACAGGCCCAAGGCATGTGCTTCATCATTCACTCAGCATCGCCGCACAGTTCCCGCTGAAAAACCGTATAAATGCATCACGGTGAAGAGCAAAAGGTAACGTATGACAAAGACTCAAGACAGACTGAAAATTCGACAGCAGCGCACCATGACGTATTTCATCGAAGCCGCAAACCAGATCATCAAAGAAGAAGGCATTGAAGCTGTCACCATCCGAAAGACAGCCGATCTCGCCGGATACGCAAGCGCAACGCTGTACAACTACTTTGATAACCTGACACATCTTATTTTCCTCGCCACCATGAACTATCTGGAGGAGTACAACGCAGCCCTCCCCCAGCGCCTGACCGAGTGTGAAAACTCCGTGGAACGCTACATGGCAGTCTGCAAGTGTTTCTCGGAGTACGCCTACGAAGACCCAGAAATTTACGAACACCTGTTTTTCTCGCATGGCGACGAAAAGCTGGAAGAATACATGCACCAGTATTATGAGCTGTTCCCGGAGAAGGTCATTCTGGACTGGCCCGAACCCCTGAACAAAATTTTCCAGATCAACAACATCTATTCCCGCAGCTCCATGATGCTCACAGACTGTGTGAATGACGGATACATGACCGAAGACGCAGCCAAGGATTTCAACGAGGTCAACATGATGATCTTTAAGTGTATCCTGCAAGACGTCCGAGACGACCTCCTGTCCAAAGATCAGGCCATCGAAAAGACCATGAAATACTATCGACAGATCTTTGAACACTACCTCAAGCCAGAATTTACGGGGCTTCTCGACACCCCCGTCTGTCACTAAACCCGTTCCAGCCCGGAGGACTTCCACTCCGTAGCGAGACATCCACTCATGCACTGTGGGCAGCGGCTTCGCATACACATTCAGAAGCCCTGCCTTCTACAGTGTTCCCCACAAAACGATTGCCACCAATTCCCTCCCCTTCATCAAAGCCCCCCATACAGACCTCTTTGCTTTTTCCTCAATAAGCCTTGACAGTACCGCAGGTGCACTGCATGCTGTACCTCTAATTTCGGTCATATTTTGGACATGTCCAAAATAAATACGCCTGTTTTCGGCCGCACTCAAAAAAGAGACGACAATGAAAATTGCCTGCATTGGCCCCTCTGATTCCATGACAATTATTCAGGAATCAGTGGAAAAATTTTTCCCGGAAATTACGTTTTATGCTTACGTTCGGGAACGTACAGAAGAATCCTGGGAAGTGCTGGAGCGCTGCCAGCGAGAAACTGACGGCATTTTATTCTCTGGCATCGGCGTACAGGAAGCAGCAAAAGCCCGTGGCATTGTGACCAAGCCATATGCCCATCTTCCACGTGGTGCATACAGCCTGATGCGGGTTTTGGCCGAAATTGCCCGAAGTTCATACGAGCACAAAACCATCAGTATTGATGTCGTTCTTGATGAAGTTCTTGAAGAGGTTATCCGTGAATATGGCGTCTCTTTCGACCATATCCACTCCATGCCCTTCGCCATTCATCACAAGGAAGATGACTACAGGGAACGCCACCTCCAGCTTTTTGAATCTGGAAAGGCTGATGTTATCGCAACGGGTTTCGGCTCCGTCTACCAGGAACTTCTCGAACAAGGCCTCCCGGTCTTCCGTCTGGCTCCCAATTCGCTCCAGATTCGCGAAACAGTTCGCCACCTGATTGAACAGATTACAGCCAGAGACCTTCGCTCCGCAGGCATCGCGATTCAAAACGTCAAGCTGCATGGCATCTCTATGGATTCCATAAATCAGTATGACGACATGAAAATCGAAGGACGTTTTTACCTTGAACTTCTCGAATACGCCCGCGCTATTCAGGGAAGCCTCTTTAATTTTGGAAAAGAAGAATACGTTATCTTTTCTACCAGGGGCGTCATAGAAAGCCCCGTTCATCTCGATATGTTTCAGGAACTTCTGAAGTGGGGACGCGCAAACAAACTCCCCATTGCCTCTGGAATCGGCATTGGAGCAACGGCATTTGAGGCAGAAAAATCCGCCAGAAAAGCCCTCTCCCATGCCATCGCTCTTCCAGAAGGCGGCCTGTACATCGTGGACGGAGAGGAACTCCGCGGCCCCATTGGGCAAAAGGAAGAACTCAGGTTTCGGACCCGGATTTCGGACGAAACCCTGCTCAAAATTTCGCAGGAAGTCGGCGTCAGCCCAAGCTATGTCGACAGGATTCGCGCCATCATGGATAAAACGGGCAAGAATACCTTTGATTCAGGAGATCTTGCAAGCTGCCTTGGCATTGGCGAACGAAGTGCGCGCCGGGTACTCAAAAAATTCCTTGATAGCGGTCACGCCAAACTTGTGGGGAAGGAAAACGCCCATCAGGTTGGACGTCCTAAAAATTTGGTGAGAATTATCGTTTAGTCCTGTTTTTTATGGCAAATTTCGGACACATTTTTGACATGTCCGAAAATAGCAAAAAAAGGACCAGACCGTCTTCAAGGAGGCCCAACACATACATCGCAAGCAGAGTCAGAGGCGCCATCATCAGTCCGCAGTGTCTACATGTCGCAACGTGGATGATGGCAGGGAATTACAACTTCTTTAGTTTCTAGGGGATTATTCATGATTGACGCAATCAAAAACGTCAAAGTGCACCTGCTCGTTCTGGTGCTCGTGGTTGTTTCCGAACTTATCGGAACTTTGACGTTCAATGTCGGCCCGGGAAAGCTCGTCCTTCTGCCCATGCTTTATGCCGTTTTCATCGGCACCTTCCTTGGCCCCAAATTTGCCAAGGTGGTCAACGACAAAGACATGGTGAACTCCAGTGCTCTGGTCAGCCTAACTCTGATGCTCCTTATGGCGCGCTATGGCACGCTCGTTGGACCCAAATTTTATGAAATCCTGAAAGCAGGCCCGGCCCTGATTCTCCAGGAGTTTGGTAACATCGGCACCCTGCTCATCGGTATTCCGATCGCCATGTTCCTCGGCCTGAAGCGTGAGTCCATTGGTGCAGCCCACTCCATCGCCCGTGAGCCAAACGTTGCCCTTATCGGCGACATCTACGGTCTGGACACAGCAGAAGGTCGCGGCGTCATGGGTGTCTACATCTGTGGCACCGTTTTTGGCACCATATTCTTTGGCCTCGCCGCATCATTCATTTCCATTTTTAATATCTTCCACCCATACGCACTGGCTATGGCCTCCGGCGTTGGCAGTGCAAGCATGATGACAGCCACCGTTGGTAGCCTCTCCGCCATTTATCCTGAAATGGCAGAAAAAATTCAGGCTTTTGGCGTTGCAAGTAATACCCTGTCCGGTCTGGACGGTGTGTACATGTCCATGCTTATTGCACTTCCCATGTCTAACAAGCTTTACGGCATGCTGTACCGACTGAAGTACGGCAAAAGTGAGGAGGCCTAAACATGAACCGCATGGTAGAATCCGCAATCGTTCTGGTTATCGTCGCTGTAATCACGCTCATCGGTAACTCGATTGGACATAATTTTGGTCTTCTGGAAGCCCTCCCGGGCATGGCCGTGCTTTTCGGCATCTGTCTGGCTGGTATTGCTGCAAACCGCTTCGTGTTCAGCAAGCTTCCACCAGTTTTGTACATCATTACCTTCGGCATGCTCGTTACCCTGCCCGGCTTTCCTGGCTCCGAACAGTTCGCTGCATGGGTCTCCAAGGTCAACTTCCTTGCCCTGACTACCCCCATCCTTGCTTACGCTGGTGTTGGTATTGGCAAAGACCTTGATGCCCTCAAGAAAACCGGCTGGCGTATCGTCGTGGTCAGTCTTTTTGTCATGGCCTCAACCTTTGTCGCCTCTGCGGGTATCGCCCACGTCGTACTGAAAGTACTGGGAGAAATCTAAATGCCTTTGCATCCGCACGTCGTGAAACGCTTTGACGAACTCAAAGCCATTCGCACACATCTGCACACCTGCCCTGAAATCGGAACCGAAACAGCCGGTACGGTTGCCTTCATCACGTCCAAGCTGGACGAGTATGGACTCAGCTACGAAGCCATTGGTGAGAACTCTGTTTTAGCCAAGGTCGACGGCAAAGCTCCCGGAAAAACAGTCGCATTCCGCGGAGACATGGACGGTCTGGTAACTCAGGAAGAAACAGGTCTGCCCTACGCGTCTCAAACAGACGGCAGAATGCACGCCTGCGGACATGACGGGCACACGACGACCATGCTTGCCCTTGCACAGTACCTCTCCACCTACCGGGACTTTGACGGCACTATCCTGCTCTTGTTCCAGTCCGGTGAAGAAGGATACGGCGGAGCAAAAAAGGTCATCGAAGATGGATTATTTGAAAAGTACTCCATCGACCTTATGTTCGGGTATCACAACTGGCCCGGCGAAGACCCAGACAAGATTATCGTCCATCAGGGCCCATGTATGGCCTCTGAGGACCGCTTTGACATCAAGGTCACCGGCCGAAGCGGACACGCATCCATGCCTCATGGCTGCATTGAACCGTTCGCCGCTGTTGCCGACATGATCAAGGCTGCTCAAACAATCATCCCACGCAAGGTTTCTGCCCACGACAAGGCAGTTATCAGCATCACGCAGGTGCACGGCGGAAGCGCGTACAACATCATCCCCGATGATGTCATGATTCGCGGCAATGTCCGCACTGTAGACGGTGGAGTTCAGGACTGTATTGAGTCCTCTCTCGCTACTGTTGTTGATGGCGTGGCCAAGACCTATGGCGTCGAGGCAGAATTCACTTATTACCGCAAGCATCCTGTGCTCATGAACTCCACTCCGGAGCTGGCTATTGCCGCTGCCGAGCGGGTTGTGGGCAAAGAAAACGTGCTGACCAACGTCCTCCCTGCAATGGGTTCCGAAGACTATGCGTTCTTCATGGAGCACACCAAGGGCTGTTTCGTCTGGGTTGGTAACGGTGAAAACTCGCCCCTCTTGCACAACAGCAAGTACGACTTCAATGACGAGGCCATGCTCACCGCAGCCAGCCTCTTCATCGAACTCATTCACGACGTCATGTAATTCACGGAGAAACCACATGGATTCCTTGAAGGAACTCTATAAACTGGGCAATGGCCCCTCCAGCAGTCACACTATGGGACCGCAAAAGGCCGCCCAGATGTTTCGCGAACGCACTCCGCACGCTGCCCGCTACAGGGTCACGCTCTACGGAAGCCTTGCCGCGACTGGCAAAGGACATCTCACCGACTGGATTATTGAGAAGACTCTCAAACCAATCGAAACCGAGATTGTCTGGAAAGCCGACGAGGTCAAACCGTTCCACACCAACGGAATGCTTTTTGAGTCCCTCGACACTCTCGGCGAAAGCACCGAGCAGTGGGAAGTCTTTAGCGTTGGCGGTGGCACTATTGCCGAAGCCAGCTCAACAAGCCGAGGTTCAAAAAACATATATCCCCACAGCAAGCTTCTCGACATCATGCGTTTTTGTCGCGAAGAAAACATTGAGCTGTGGGAGTATGTTGAGCGTTACGAAGATTCTGACTTATGGGATTTTCTGCGCGAAATGTGGGAGGCAATGGTTACGGCAATGGACCGGGGTTTACAGAAAACAGGCGTTTTGCCCGGTGAGCTGAAATACCCTCGTAAGGCAAATTCCTTTTTCAAAAAGGCCCGGCTTCAGGCAAAGCATCTGAAATCCACAGGTATGACTTTTGCCTACGCCCTTGCTGTCTCAGAAGAAAACGCCTCTGGCGGTCTCGTCGTGACAGCTCCTACATGTGGCTCCGCCGGACTCGTGCCTGCGGTATTGCGTTCACTCAAGGAAGAATACGACGTCAGCGAAGATGAACTTCTTCGTGCCCTCGCTATCGGTGGCCTCATCGGCAATCTGGTCAAAGAAAATGCCTCCATATCCGGCGCAGAAGTCGGATGCCAGGGCGAAGTGGGAACGGCCTGCGCGATGGCCGCTGCCATGGCTGCCTACCTCTTTGGCGGCACCCTCAGCCAGATTGACTATGCAGCAGAAATGGCCCTCGAGCATCACCTCGGCATGACCTGCGACCCCGTCGCGGGCTATGTTCAGGTGCCCTGCATCGAACGAAACGCCGTCTCCGCTGTCCGCGCCCTCGACGCAGCAGAGTACACCCTCTTTACTGACGGAGATCACTGCATCAGCTTCGACCAGGTCGTTTTGACCATGGGAGAAACCGGCCGCGATCTGAAATGTGGCTACAAGGAAACGTCCCTCGCAGGTCTTGCCAAGTACTCCCCTGCGTGCCGATTCCGTCTCTAATCCCAACAGACCCCAAAAAAACTGCTGCAAATTCGCTCTTAACGCTCTATGCGCAGCAGACCCTTCACTCGGCCCAGAGGCTCTCGCCTCTGGGCCTATATTTTTTGAGGATGGGTGTGGGGGTACGAGACTCCGTCTCGTGCTCTGCAAGGGGCGCTTGGGTGGGCGGGGACTCTGTCCCCGCACCTCTGCAAGGGGCGCTGCCCCTTGACCCCGCCCAAGGACGAGGCCCTTGGGAATCCCGCTTTCGCTGTTTTTGAACAGGTTAGCGGGATGAGCGCTTCGCTCTCCTCTCCGCCAACCTGTTCAAAAACAGCTAGTGGAGATTTCCCGATTGCGTGTTCTTTTGCCTTTTCCAGACCGCACTTATTTTTTTTCTGAACGCGAGCGTTCAGAAAAAAAATGGTGGCAACTCGCAGAAGAGAAAGAAGCTCTCGACGTTATGCCCAACAAGTTTGAAAACCGTCCAAGCGAAGCTTGAACGGCTTTCAAACTCGATGAGGATACGTAAGGGAATCATTCCCTTACGCGGGGGTTTGGGGGCGGCGCCCCCAATTTCCCCCACCCACCCATCCAGCACTACCGCGCTGGGGCAGGCCCCCAATTCTTCCCCTCCCCCATCTCGCCGCCCAGCCCCTTCGCATAGCCCACAAAAAAAGCGCCCCGGAAGCCGGGGCGCATCATCCTGTATCTCAAGGAAGGGCGTTTTTTTAATCAGACAGCCACGCACATGCGCGCTGCGGGAAGTCGGTGACTAAACCAGTGACGCCCCATGCGGTAAGCTGCTGCATGTCGTTCAATTCGTTAACCGTGTAGGGGTTGATGGCAAACCCAGCTTCACGAACGGCGGCGACATTCTGCGCATTGAGTCCCCGAAAGCCGGGATGCCATGCATCGGCCAAAGCCGCATGAAGCATCTCGACGGGGTCTCCAGCAAACGCATGCGGGGTCAGTGCTCCCGTCAGCACGTGCTTGGCTCTCGCCTTACACTCGCGCACATAATCATGATTGAATGAAGAAATAATAACCTGCTCGTCCATATTGAGTGCAGAGACAGTCGCGAGGACCTTGCTAACCACATCCTTGGCAAGGCTGCGGGGGACGTCATGAGAAAGGTCTTTGATCTCGATGTTCACCCACATCCCAAGCTCACGAGAAAGCGACAACGCTTCCTGTAAGGTTGGAACGGAGTACTCAGGGTCAAGCTCATGCCCACAACGCTCCCACTGCCGACCTTCATGTGGCTTGCCACAAAAGCGACGCGGAAAAACGTCTGCACTCAGCTCCTTGATTTCACCAAGGGTAAAGCGCCACGGCACCTGCGGAGCATTGTCCTTAAACAGGGGATGGCAGCTTGCATTTGTTGAGCGCAACAGGTTTAAATCATGAAGAATAATCAGCTCACCATCTTTGGTCAGCTGCACGTCTGTTTCCCATCCATCTGCACCGGCTTCATGGGCCATGCGCAGAGCTTTGAGAGTATTTTCCGCAGCGAGAGAACGCCCGCCACGATGCCCCCAGACAAGGGGCTTCTCGTGAATAAGTGAAAGCGGCTTCATAGCGTAAAAAACCTTATGAAAGCATGCTGTGGGCAGAGCGCAAGACACTGCCCACGCTTTCAGGTCTAGTGATTGAGAATCTGCTCAAGGAAGACACGGCTACGCTCTTCGCGCGGGTTCGTGAAAAATTCCTTAACTGGCGCATATTCGACAATCTGTCCGTGGTCCATAAAGACCATAGTGTCAGCCACTTCGCGGGCAAATCCCATTTCGTGCGTCACGCAAATCATTGTCATGCCCTGCTCTGCAAGCTCGCGCATGACGTCCAAAACTTCCTTAATCATCTCTGGGTCAAGCGCAGAAGTTGGCTCGTCAAAGAGCATAATCTTCGGCTGCATGGCCAAAGCACGGGCAATGGCGACACGCTGCTGCTGACCACCAGAGAGCTGGCCCGGGAACTTGTGGGCCTGAGCGCCAATACCGACACGCTCAAGGTAGTTGTATGCAATTTCTTCGGCCTGCTTGCGCGGCATGTTGCGCACATGCACGGGACCGGAGATAACGTTTTCAAGAATGGTCATGTGCGGGAACAGGTTGAACTGCTGAAAAACCATACCGACTTCGCGACGAATCTGCTCAATGTGCTTTACGTCGTTGGTCAGCACAGTGCCGTCAACAGTAATCGTGCCTTCCTGATGCTCTTCCAGTCGGTTCATCGTTCTGATGAGGGTCGACTTGCCAGAGCCAGAAGGGCCACAGACAACCACGATTTCCCGTTCTTTCACCTGAAGATTCACGTCCTTCAGGACATGAAACTGATCATACCATTTATTCAGTCCTGCCACGTCGATGACTACGGGGCGATCGCCCAGATGAGTGGCAGTGTGTGTATGTGTACACGTCATATTTCGTTCCCCCCTACTTGTTGGCAGAAGGCATTTTTCGTTCAAGATGTCGGCTGTAGCTGGACAGTGCGTAACACAAAATCCAGTACCAGAAGGCAATAAACACATAAGCCTCTTCAAGACGTCCAAACCACTTGGGATTAGAAGTCGTTGCAAAGGCAATCTGCAAGAGGTCAACAAGACCAACAATGCCAACCAGTGAGGTATCTTTCAAAATGCCGATAAAATTGTTCACCATTGGCGGAATCACGATACGCAGGGCCTGAGGCAAAATAACGATGAGCGTTTTTTTCCAGTAGCCCATACCCAGCGCATCAGCAGCCTCGTACTGACCTTTGCCGATACCCTGCAGACCACCACGGATATTCTCAGCCAGATACGCCGAGAAGAACATGGTGATACCGACCATCGCACGGAGCACCTTGTCCAGCTCCATGCCAGCGGGCATAAACAGCGGCAAAACAACAGAAGCCATAAACAGAATCGTAATCAGCGGCACACCACGAATAATTTCGATGTAGGCCACACAAAACGGCTTTGCGATAGGCATGTTTGAGGTTCTGCCAAGGGCCAGAAGCACACTGATTGGAAATGCAGCAATCATGGCCACAATGGAGAGCATGATGGTCAACATCAGGCCACCCCAGTAGTGCGAACCGACAACGGAAAGACCTGTGCCCATGCCGCCATGCACCAAAGCAAAGACAGCAAGAGGCGACAGCAGCCAGACAGCGCGAATCCATTTGGTCCGGCGGAAAGAGTGCACCAGCGTCAGGCAGACCAGAACGACGACAATACACAGGGCAATCAAGGGACGCCAACGCTCCTCGGCCGGATACACACCAGTCAGGAACACAGGCCACATGTCGCGGATAAAGCCCCATGCTGCGCCGCTGTGCTGTTTGGCAACAGCCGGGTCCAGAGTCACGGTGGCGTTCACCACAGCCCAGTTCAAAAATGGCTTCAAAAACGACCAGATCACCCAGCAGGACGCCACGGTGAGTACAGCGTTATACCACGGGTACAAAAGATTTTTTCGCACCCAGCCAATAACGCCAACCTGAGTTACCGGCGGCTGTCTATCAGGAATATGTTCTGCCATGACTACCTCTCCACCAGCGCAACTTTGCTGTTATAGATATTCATGCCGAGCGAAATACACAGTGAGATACACAGGTAGACGCCCATCCAGATGCCCACGATTTCCACAGCCTGACCAGACTGATTCAAAATCGTGCCACCAATACTCACGAATTCAGGGTAGCCAATGGCGACAGCAAGAGAGCTGTTTTTGGCAATGGCGAGGTATTCGCTTGTCAGCGGGGGAACAATGATACGCATGGCCTGAGGCAGAATGACCAGACGCATAACCTGACCTTCCCGCATTGCCAGCGCGCGAGCGGCTTCACGCTGACCTTTGGACACAGCCTCAATGCCGGAGCGCATAATCTCGGCATTAAATGCAGAAACATACACAGTCAGGCCAACAACCAGCGCAGTAAATTCTGGAGTCAATCCAGTTCCACCGCGATAGTTAAAGCCCTTGAGTACAGGAAAATCGAGAGAGAATGGGGTTCCGGCAATGATCCACGCCAAAGCCGGAAGCCCCACCAGCAGGCCCACGGAGGGCCAAAAACACTTTCCGGGAATGCCCCTTTCGTCACGCAGGCGGCGGGATCTGCGGAAAAGCAGCCACACACCACACAGGGCAATAACCAGCGCAGCACAGAACAGCCAAGCACCCTGCTGAGGAACAAATGCGGGCAAATACAGACCGCGCTTGTTCAGGATAAGCCATCCGCCCAAGTCAAGGGACTGCCGAACGCCGGGGAGTTCCTGCAACACAATGAAGTACCAGAAAAAGAGCTGAAGCAGCATAGGCAAGTTTCTGTTCAGCTCAACGTACCAGCGGCACAGGTTGCTCAGGAGCCAGTTAGGAGACAGGCGACCAAGAGCAATGAATAACCCCAGAAAGGTTGACGCCACACAACCAATGAGTGTGACTTTGAGTGTGTTTGCCAGACCCGTTGCCAACGCCAGCAGGTAGCTGGAAGATTCCGTGTAGTGCGCAATCTCAATGCTGTCGTGCACGAGGTACAAAGTCAGCAGGGGCAAGCCAATGCTGAACAGCAAACACAGTGCGAGCCACTTTGTTCTCAGCGGCTCCTTTTTCGTATCTTTCTTGATGCGGCGTGAAATCCACCGCGAAATGCCAAGCCCAGCGGCAAGGCTCAGCACAAACCACAGCACCCCGCCCTTTGGCAGAAGAACGCCAGTCACTTCGCCAATTCTGAATCCTGCTTCATTTTTCAGAAAGCCAAACCCAGAGCTAATGCCTCGGGTTTCCAGATTCACAAGGGTATTGTGGTAGAGAGTTACGCCAAGCCACACAAAGGCAGCCAGCAGAAAAATCTGAAATGTCCAGGCCCTTCCCTCCTGACTTCGCCAGAACGGGACCTTTTCATTGGGGGTCTTTTTTTGGGACATGAGTCAACCCTGTTAAACAAACAGACCAAACAAAAGCATCCGTCACAAATGCTTTTGGGCAAAAAATGGTGAAAACCCCGCACCAAATAAAAAAATCTGGTGCGGGGAGTCGTGTTCAAGCTCGATTCTAGCGGAACGGCGGAGCGTACATCAGGCCGCCCTTGGTCCACAGTGCATTGAGGCCACGGTCGAGGCGAAGAGGTGTGCTCTTGCCAAGGTTGCGCTCAAAGATTTCACCGTAGTTACCAACTGCCTTCAGCACGCGGACAGGTGCGCCCTGGTCAAGACCAAGGTCCTTCCACAGGGAACCTGTCTTGCCCAGCATACGCTGAACTTCGGGGTCCTTGCTGTTTGCGTAGAATTCATCAACATTCTTGGAGTCGATGCCCTTCTCTTCTGCACCAACTGTCAGCCAGACAGTCCAGCGCACAACGTCAGCCCACTGGTTGTCGCCGTGGCGGACAACAGGACCCAGAGGCTCCTTGGAGATGACTTCGGGAAGAATGATGTGCTCATCAGGGTTCTTCATGAGAGAACGCTGAGCAGCCAGACCGGAAATGTCGGTGGTGTGCACGTCGCAACGGCCAGTGTCGTAGGCCTTGCGGACGTCAGGCTGCTTGTCAAAAACAACAGGAGTAAAGTTCATGTTGTTTCTGCGGAAAAAGTCAGTGATATTCAGCTCAGTTGTGGAACCAGTCTGGAGTGCGATTGCAGCGCCATCCAGCTCCCTTGCGCTCTTGATGCCAAGAGACTTACGCACCATCATGCCCTGACCGTCGTAGAGGGTCACGGCCGGGAAATCAAAACCCAGCTTGGTGTCGCGGCTCATGGTCAGAGACGTGGTACGGGAAAGAAGATCAATCTCACCGGACTGGAGGGCTGGCAGGCGCTCCTTGGATGTCAGCGGAACAAATTTGATCTCAGAAACATTGACAGCAGCCGCCACTGCACGGCAAAAATCAACGTCAAAACCAATGCGTTTGCCATTGCTATCCAAAGAAGAGAATCCAGGATTTTCAATGTGCGTGCCACATTTCAGGAAGCCGTCCTTCTGCACGTCCTGCAAGGTGCCCGCCTGTGCAAACGAGGCCATAGCAAGAACTAAAAGTCCGACAAGAGTCAGTCGAAAACGAACCATAGCATTTTCCTCCGCCCCCATGTAATACAACGACACAAACATGCGAGGGCCGTGTTTGCTGCATGTCATCCACATGCGGTTTGTGCCGCCTCCACCCACAAAGCCTCTTCAGCTGTAGACGAAAAGCTCTGCTGAGATGCCCTAAAAGCAATAAGCTCTCTCAGCAATGCTGGTTTTCTCTACACTGTTGCTTTCAAATCTTCAACTGGTTTAAACCAGATTTAACGCTGTCATCTGACAGACAGGTGACGGAAATATTGCGATTCCTCGGCATGAACACCTTTCACCACTGAACACAACGCATTATGAAAAAAAATTGCTTCTACACCATTGTGCTCGAACACATTCTCTCCCTTATCTCCACAGGGGAACTCATGCCCGGAGACAAGCTCCCCTCCGAACGCGCCCTCTGTTCCGCCCTCGACCAGAACCGAAATACGGTCCGCCATGCCCTGCTCCTCCTCCAGCGTGAAGGAAAAATCTTTCGGCTCGAACGCAAAGGCTGGTATCTCACTCCGACCCGACTCGTGTACAACCCTGCAAACCATATCAACTTTGCCCGACTCGCTGAATCTCAGGGACGTAAGGCACACTGGACCACCATCGACAACGGTATCGTTCACGCTTCCAATCTTACAGACACAGGCGGTGACGAAGGCTTCCCCAGCGGCACTCCTGTTTATGAAATGGACAACGTGTTCTCGCTCGATGGCCTCAAGGTCGCCTGCGTTAAAAACTACATCCATGCAGAACGACTCCCCGGTATCATCCCCAAAACCGCTCACACAGGCATGACTCAGGTCGCCGAAGAGCAGTACAGCACGCCCCTGATTCAGCGCCGACTCCTCATTCGCCCCCTCCTCCTCCCTAAATTCGTCACCACCGAACTCAGCATCACCCCCGGCTCCCCCGGCGTCTACGTCCGGCGCATTAAAACCGACAGCAACTCCGTCGTCCTCACCGTCGAACACGAGTACTGGCGATTTGACGCTATCGAACTCCGTGTCGATCAATAAGATTGGGGGCCAGCCCCCAAACCTCCGCGTAAGGGAATGATTCCCTTACGTATCCTCATCGAGTTTAAAAACCGTTCAAGCTTCGCTTGGACGGCTTTTAAACTTGGGTGAGAATGCGATAAAAAAGTCTTTCTCTTCTGCGAATTCGCCACCATTTTCTTTCTGAACGCAAGCGTTCAGAAAGAAAGGATTGGAGCGGAAAGAAAAAAAGCACACGCCCAGTTAATTAGACCGAAAAAAAGGGGCCGGATGAAGGGGAAAGCCAAAGGCTTTCACTCATCCGGCCCCTTTTATTTCGGGCGAACTTGGGATTCCCAAGGGCCTCGTCCTTGGGCGGGGTCAAGGGGCGGCGCCCCTTGCAGGGTTTGGGGCAGCGCCCCAATAAAACAACACCCGCCCGCCCTGCGCCTTTGCAGGGTTTGGGACAGAGTACCAATACATCTTGCCCCTTCTAGTTACTCAACTCATCAACAACGAGCTGACCCATTTTGCTTCCACCGAGGGGGGAATCCCCGGCAGCAGCAATGTCGCCAGTGCGATGCCCGGCGCGTAAGACACGCTGTACAGCATCCTCAATGACCTGAGCTTCATCCTCAAGATTGAAGGAATAACGAAGCATCATAGCCATAGAAAGAATGGACGCCAAAGGATTAGCTTTGTCCTGACCGGCAATGTCCGGGGCGGAACCATGAATAGGCTCATACAGCCCGACACCACCACTACTCAAAGAGGCAGAAGGAAGCATACCGATGGACCCCGTGATAACCGCAGCCTCATCGGAAAGAATGTCGCCAAACAAGTTGCCAGTCACAATGACGTCAAACTGATTGGGATCACGAACAAGCTGCATCGCTGCATTATCAACATAGAGATGACTCAGCTCGACTTCGGGATACTCGGTGGCAACTTCTTCGACAACGGTGCGCCAAAGGCGGGACACCTCAAGCACGTTAGCCTTGTCTACAGAACACAAACGCTTGTCACGCTTCATGGCGGTTTCAAAAGCGAGACGTGCAATGCGGCGCACCTCGTCTTCGTTGTATACCATCGTGTTGTAGCCTGTGCGCAAGCCATCACGGACTTCCTGCCCCTGCGGCTCACCAAAATAAATGCCACCAGTCAGCTCACGGACGACCATGACGTCAATGCCGTCCTGAACAATGTCGGGGCGAAGGAAACAGGCTCCGGCAAGCTCAGGGAAAAGCTTTGCTGGGCGCAGATTCGCAAAAAGGCCGAGAGCCTTGCGAATGCCAAGCAGACCAACTTCGGGGCGAACTTCAAGGTTATCCCACTTGGGACCACCAACGGCACCAAGAAAGACTGCGTCTGCGGCCTTGCAGGCATCAACTGTATCCTGCGGAAGAGGATGCCCAGTGGCATCAATGGCGCAACCACCAATGAGATGCTCAGTGCAATGCAGCTCATGCCCAAACTTCTGGGCGACAGTTTCGAGAACGGCAACAGCCTGCTTTGTGATCTCCGGCCCGATACCATCACCGGGCAGAAGTACGATATTCAATTTCATCGTGATGTCTCCAAAAAATCAGCTCTGTGTGACGAAACGCGCCACGGACCGCAACTATTTTCCCAGCTTCTCGCGAACGTAGGGAATCAGACCACCCTTGTCGACGAACTCACGCATAAACTCAGGAAGCGGCGGGAACGGGACAACTTTCCCAGTTGTGACATTGGTCACTGTTCCGGCGTCCAAGTCAACGGCAACCTCGTCGCCATCGCCAAAGTTCTCAACATCATCGCCAAGCTCAATGAGCAAAAGGCCCATGTTGAAGCTGTTGCGATAAAAAATGCGGGCAAAAGAATGCGCAATAACAACAGGCATACCAGCGCCAAGGATAGAAATGGGGGCATGCTCACGGGAAGAACCACAACCGAAGTTCTGTCCTGCAACCATGATGTCGTTTTCTTCGACACGGTCAACCCACCCGGCTTCAAGGCCTTCCATGCAATGTGCGCCAAGTTCCTTTTCGTCAGTGGTTACCAAAAAACGGGCTGGGATGATGGCGTCAGTATCAATGTGATCGCCAACTTTATGTGCTTTACCCTGTAAGGTCATTGTCTCCTCCAGAAATTATCTCGTCAGTACGGCCCGCAGCTAGAGCTTGCGCGGGTCAGCGATTTCACCAGCCACGGCAGAGGCGGCAGCAACAGCCGGATTGGACAGGTAGACCTCAGATTCAAGGCTTCCCATACGGCCCTTAAAATTCCGGTTGGTCGTTGCAACGGCAACTTCTCCATCAGCCAGAATGCCCATGTGCCCGCCAAGACAGGGACCACAGGTCGCAGGACCAACAATGCAGCCTGCATCCATAAAGGTCTCAATGAGTCCCTCCTGCAAAGCCTGTTTCCAGATACCGGGCGTTGCGGGCAGAACAATAGTCCGGGTGTGGCGGGAAACCTGACGCCCTTTCAGTACGGCAGCGGCTTCACGCAAATCGCTAATGCGCCCGTTGGTGCAGGAGCCAATAACGACCTGATTCACCTTCACGGGTTTGACGTCCTCAACAGGATGAACATTCTCAGGCAGATGCGGACAGGCAACCTGCGGAGACATGCTGCTCACGTCAAAATTGACGACTCGCTCATACTCAGCGCCTTCATCGGCAACCAGTACCTCGTCATTGCGGCCACGGGCACCAGTGTAGGCCAGAGTCTTCTCGTCAACAGGGAAAAGGCCACATTTGCCACCAGCTTCAATAGCCATGTTCGCAATGGTCATCCGCCCTTCCACACTCAGCTCGCTAACCGTGCTTCCGGCAAATTCCAGAGCCTTGTACAAGGCACCAGAAACGCCAATCTTGCCAATCAGCGCAAGAATCAGATCCTTTGCACCAACGAACTCAGGAAGCTTGCCTTCAAAGACCGCCCGAATCGTCGGGGGGACCTTGAACCAGGTCTCGCCAAGGGCCATGCCACCAGCAACGTCTGTGGAACCAAGACCAGTTGCGAATGCGCCAAGGCCGCCATAGGTGCAGGTATGGGAATCCGCACCAATCACAATGTCGCCGGGACCTACAAGGCCAAGCTCTGGCAGAAGAGCGTGCTCAACGCCACAGTTTCCACCTTCGTAGTAGTGCGTAATCTGCTGTTCTTCTGCAAACTCACGGGTATTCTTCACCTGAATTGCAGACTCAATGTCTTTCTGCGGGGTAAAATGGTCCATGACCAGCGCGACCTTGTCGCGATCAAAGACCTTTTCGGCACCCATAGCCCGAAAGGACTTAATTGCCAGCGGTGCAGTGATGTCGTTTGCCAAAACCAGCGACACGTCACACTGGACGATCTGCCCAGTTCCTTCGATTTTCTGATCTGTGTGTCGCTGCAGGATTTTCTGTGCGAGTGTATGAGCCATTGCTCTTAACCCTCCGAGTTCTTTTTATCGAGTCTGTTCAAAGCATTCAGGTATGCTCGTGCACTTGCGGCAATGATATCGCGATGCGCACCACGTCCAACAGTGCTGTACCCGTTTTCTTCCAGGTGAACGGTTACTTCGCCCTGAGCGTCGCCGCCACTTGTAATGGCGTTAACGCTGTAGCGCTTGAGTTTTGGAGCACGGCCAACAATTTCGGAAATTGTGGTAAACACGGCATCAATGGGACCAGTTCCCAGAGCTGCGTGCTCGCGACGCTCGCCTTCGACTTCCATGACCACTGCGGCGTTCGGGGGGACGCCGACATCACTGGACTGCACAGAGAGGTGCAGCAGCTTGTACTTGTCTGGAATACGGTACACTTCTTCGAGGATAATTGCCTCAATATCAGCGTCGTAGATACGCTCTTTCTTGTCTGCGAGACCTTTGACAGCCTCAAAAACAGTCTGGAGAGCGTCATCATCCAGAGAGTAGCCAAGTTCTGAAGTTTTTCCCTTGATGGCATTACGGCCGGAGTGTTTGCCAAGAACGATATCAGTCTTTTCGCGGCCCACGGATTCGGGAGTCATAATCTCGTACGTTTCGCGGTTCTTGAGCATGCCGTCCTGATGGATGCCGGACTCATGGGCAAAGGCATTTGCGCCAACAATAACCTTGTTTGCCGGAATGGGCTGACCAATAATCATGGAGAGCAGTCTACATGTTGGGTAAATGCGCTCTGTTTTGATATTGGTTTCAACCTGGTAGTATCCGTTCCGGGTTTTGGTTGCCATAACCAGTTCTTCGAGAGCTGCATTCCCTGCGCGCTCTCCAATGCCCGAAATTGTCACCTCTGCCTGTCTGGCTCCGGCCTGAATGGCCGAAAGCGTGTTGGCAACGGCCAGTCCAAGATCGTTGTGACAATGTACGCTAAAAATCGCCTTATGACTGTTTTTCGCATGCTCAATGACATAGCGAATCATGTCGCCGAATTCCTGTGGCTGTGCATAGCCCACGGTATCGGGAAGATTGATTGTGGTTGCCCCAGCTTCAATAGCCGTTTCCGTTACCTTGACCAGAAAGTCCCAGTCAGAACGGGATGCATCCTCGGCCGAAAATTCTACGTTTGGGGTGTAGCTTGCGGCACGCTTTACTGCGGCCTCTGCCATTTCGAGTACCTGCTCCGGGCTTTTGCGAAGTTTGTACTTCATATGCACAGGGCTGGTGGCGATGAACGTATGAATTCTGGGGTGTGCGGCGTCCTTGATTGCATCCCAGCAACGGTCAATGTCTTGGGGCATAGACCGACACAGGCCTGCGACCTGAGCATGTTTCACGGTCTGGGCGATCTTGCGCACGGCTTCGAAATCACCCTGGCTGGCAGCAGGGAAACCTGCCTCCATGATGTCAACGCCGAGCTTTTCCAGCTCGCGCGCGAGACGAACCTTTTCGTTTTCGCTCATGGTTGCGCCGGGGGACTGCTCGCCATCTCTCAGGGTGGTATCAAAAATATATACGCGATCGGACATTGTTCTCTCCTCAAAACTGTTTCAAGTTCTCTTCTTGCTTATGCGTTAGCCTCTCCGGGAAGAAAAAGCTGCGCATAGAAGAGGACCAAAAGAGTTTTCCCACATTCTTCTTTTCGCGACAGAGGGCTGCATTGCGCCTCCTCCTCTATTGTATAAAGTTCTTTTCATTTGGGTACAAAAAAAGCTCCGGTTCCTTCTCAGAAAGAAGAAACCGGAGCTTGTGGTTTGTACTTTTTACGTATGGACCAAGAGTTTATTCGTTACTCACTGTGTCCAAAACATATGTTTCGCTAGCTCGCGTTCCGGACACCCAGCAACCTTGTGAACCTGCGAAATAGGAAAAAAATCGCAGATCCGCACATAATGCGAATAATCTCAATAATGCTAGAAATGCCAAAAGCGCCCTTCTCAGCAGAAAAGGACTGAACAGCAGCACAGAAAAAAGCACACATCAGGCCAGCAAAAGCGACCGATGCAGCAACAGAGTTCAACAGGGAAGCGAGCACGACACACGTCACAGCACAGAGAGTGGCTGTTGCCATCATCTGCTGCATGGGGGAACCCCCGGCTGTTGCGACACGCTGTCTCATGGAACTCTTCCTTGGGTAAACACTCAGTTTAAATGCCCTGCGTAATGCACACAGGCGCTGTTAAGCGCATGTATTTTCATACGCAATTGCTGCTTTTCAAAGCGAACAGAAAAAACATAGTCTGCTTTTCTTTAAAAGGTCAACAGGGAAAATGCGACAAATTCACTTGGAGTTTCATAGGAGAAAAAACGAAAGGTGTATTTCCCCTATTATTCCTCAAGCTTAAAGTCCTGCTCTTTCCGAGAAGGTCCCATCCACAAAACAGCCATTGCAACTGGTCCAAGGCAAATACCAAAAATCCACCAAGCAACCGCATTCCTGCCTTTTTTTTCTGCCAGCTCAGAGCAGTACATTGCTGTCATGAATAAAAACACAAAAAAAACGATAAACCACGCAAGCATAACAAGAGCGACACAAGATTCTACCATTCAATAACTCTCTCTTCTCAAAATCAAAATACAAATCCCCTTCTTTTCGACACAAGCTACAAAAACTCAGGGTTCCATTTAAATTTTATTTTTTTCCTGAAAAATCTTTTTGAAATACGCGATTTTTTTCCTGACAGAAACATCCTGCTTTTCACCCACTGGCGAAAGCAGGACGACATGAACACAACGGTATTTTTGAACAACTTTGGTCGCTCCAAGTATGTCAAAATATCCCTTGGCCAAGTCTTCCTTCTCTGGATTTTTCCCTACAGGGGTCAATCCAGTTTCTGTGAGCATATCGCTCATATCAACATAGCGACTCTGGCTTATTTTTAAATTTTCCCAGATGTCTGAGCCTGGAGCGTCCTTTTTCATTTTTTTTGCAAACGGTGCCTCGTTTACGAGCACAAGAACCCAAGCAGGAGTAGCGCTATCCCTATACACATAGACACGACCATTACCCCAACCCCAGTCACCACGCAGCACAGTCCTCAGGGAATAGCTCTTGGCAATTTCATATTGCGCACTGTTCGTCACAATGATGTTCTCATCAACTAACGCTGTGCTCGGCTTAGGCTGACATGCGCACAACACAAAACAGGCCACACAGAGAATTATGATTTTTTTATCAAACACTCTCATCAGTCTTCCTCCTGCTCAACATACCGAAGGCACCGCTCAGCTTCATCAATGTGGCTCTGCCTGCGGTTCTTCAGACTCTTGTCTTCTTCCGAAATGATGACAACATGTATCCCCTTCTTGGGATTCAGCACTTTGGTATAGTAGACAATATCAACAGGAATATCCTTCAGGGCATTCGGGTCAAAATGACCAGTCCGGTCCCAGACAACATGAAATTTGGTGTCAGTAAACCAATCCAGTTCATATCCATACAGGCAGTACTTTCTGTTCATAAATCGAAACGTTTCGCCTTCACCCCAAAAAGTATTTCTGCAATCTGCGTAGCCCAAAACAATAAGCAGCCATGATTTCAGTTTTTCATTTCTATAGATGTATGTTTTTTCAATGCCATAGTCTGTTCTCGTCTCGACTATGGCGCTTTTCACGAAATCTTTCTGAATAATAAATTCATCATTATTCACAACAAATCGATTTTCATACACATCCGTCGTCAGGGGTTTCATGTGACATGCGCTCACCAAAACACAGAGTAGAAGTAGCCCAACAAACCGTTTAACCATGACTCACATTCCTTTTACTTAGCGACCCGAGTGAAGCACTGCTGCGCAGCCTCAATATGGGAGGCCTTTTCCGGAGCACCTTCATCCTGAGCTGAGGCAATAATCACAAGGATACTGTCTGTTTCATTGAGAACTGATTTATAAAACACAAGGTCAAATACCCGGTCTGCAAGCTCTGTCACGTTGAAATCAGGAACATCCTGTTCAAGGATGCGGACGTCTTTGTTTTCGAACCACATCAAGTACGCGTCTTCCAGACTGGCTGAATTTTGAAAAAGGTCTTTGGGATCTGTTGTGCCACCAGACTTCTTCTTATTCGGGACAGTTGAGGTACACACAGCAACAATAATCCATGAATTAAGCTCACGGGATTTGAAAACAAAGCTCTGGCTTTGTGTAAATTCACCCTGAGTTTCAACAAGAGCCTGCCGCTGAAAATTCTGAGCAATTTCATACTTCACGTTATCCACAAACAGGGTGTGGTCCTGCACACCATTTGCCTCAGAACTCATAAAAATTGCGCAAAAGACGACATACAGCGTGCGTAATCCCACAAAACTCATGATTTCCCTGCACCGCCCGGCTGGAGGCTCTTCTTGCTCAACGACTTTTCAGCATCGAAAAGATGTGATTTCAGATCCGGAGATTTCGTGTCAATTTCAGAGACAATGTAGAGGGAAATACATTTCTTGTTGCTCATGAGTTTACTACAGAATGTTATGTCAACAGGAAGTTTAGCAAAGCGTTTAAGGTCTACATCATCTTTTCTTTTATCAACGATAGTCCATGGCCTGACATCAAACATGCTAAAGTACCTGAGTCGAAAACGTCTGCAATTTTTATCTAAATCCTTAGAAGATCCATCACCATAATACTCAGCGGTGTATTTGGCATTTTTAATAATAACAAAAATCCACGATTTCAGAGATAAATCTTCAAACATATAACAACGATGTTTCTGTTTTTCTTCGTTGTGTTCAGCTATTGCTACAAGTTGAAAATTATCCGCTATTGTATACTGCTCATTATTTACAACAATAATATTATCTTCAACTCCGACACTGAGCGGCTTGAGCTGACAAGCTGAGAGTAAAACACACAGAACACCGAGTATCAGGACTTTTTTCATCATTCATCTCCTTATTGGACAGCCTCATAGCACAAAACAGACACAGGCCAAACAGGCTTTCTTCCTCATCACTATCTACAGCAACTTACTCGGAATACTGTTCAACACGACATGAATATCACCCAAAGACATCACTACATGGACGTCTTTGCCGAAAAAAGCATTGCGGTACAAGCTGTTACAGCAGCGTTCGATTCGGCGCCCCTTTACTCGGAAAGCTTTCTAAAGCCCTGTTCCAGCTCTGAAATATGCGATTTTTTATCTGGAGAATTTTGATCAATCACGGAAATGAGGAAAACAGAGACAGCTTTTCTGTCACTGATAAGCTTGTTGTAATACACAATATCCACGGGCTTTTTGCTCAATTCTGACATTTTGAACTCTGGGTCATACAGCTCTACAGGCTTCCACTTTCGGACTTCAAACCAGTAAAACATCCTGTCGAGATACTCCCCCCTTTTTTCCTTGAGCTCGCGGTTCTTCCCACTCCCATAATACTTGGCTTTAAATATTGGCAGCTTCTCATTGAGGATAATCCAGGACTCCAGCTCTGGATTTTTATAGATGTAGCATTTTGTCCGCTCATAGGACTTGGGTATTTCCACAATTGCGGCAAGATGAAATCCCTCGCCAATAGTGTACCGTTCACTGTTCAGCACCAACGTGGTCCCATCAATCTTTGTCTGCAATGGACCAGAAACACACGCACACAGCGCAACGCACATTGCAAGTAATCCCAGGGTCTTTTTCATTTTTACTCCTCCATTGCACGGCTCTTTAGCATAAAAAAACCACAGACCAAACACCTCTTGGCCTGCGGTTTTATCTCCAGCAAAAAAGTCGGATTACTTGTCACAAAAACAATACTGCCGCTCTACTTTGATTCAACAATCACCACACCATTCCCCACAAAAAAAGCCCCCAGCCAAAGGCCAGAGGCTTCATATTCCCGTGCAGGGGAAAAAACGTTCTCGTACTAGGAGCGAGACGCCACTTCGGTCAGACCTGTGCGGCGCTCCATCTCCAAAACAATCTGTTTGATATTGGTGATCCGTGAAACACGCCAGATACCATCCTTTGCCTGCAACTGGAATTCCACCTGAACAGGCTTCTCTTCCTTGGACAGGGCAAGAACGCTCGTCGCATATGCGATCTGCTCTTCGCGCCGGACATCAGGTTTCAACCCAAAAAGCTGAACCAGCGCAATGCAGGTTTTCTTTATGCCAAGCGTTGCGTGCTCAAACTCGTCAACAGATGACGAAGCCGCCGCAAACACCCTGAGCGATTCTAAAACTGTGTTCCGAATGGTTGTGCGCATCTCGTCCGGGTTCCCTTTCAGCTCACTCAGTCCAAAAGCGCCCCCCAGACCGGGACTGACTTGCCCCACTTTCTGGAGCGTCGATCGCTCCCCAGCTTTCATGCTGTCATTCATAGCCTGTTCAAGCAGCCCATCAAGGTCGACGTAACGCTGGAACATGTCCACATTCCCACTGGCTACGGCTTTGCGCACCTGAAGAAGTGAATAGGTCGGCGTCATAGTCCAATAGCTCCATGCGCAGGCAGCACAGACGAGCAGCAGCACGAGTACTGCGGGTAACTCTCTGTTCCCCTTCATACGACCTCCTTTATCGTGTACAGAACGGGCCTCGCAAACAGGTCCCGATGGTGTCCCATCGTACCGCCCGAGTCGCTGGACTCACCGTCTGGCACTTCTGAAGTCTGTCTTCCCCTCCTTTTTTGAGATACAGTTTCCTGACCGTCCTTCGCCGGGCGGCTCACTCCGGAACGAATACCTCTCGCCGTGTTCTCTTGGGTGCAGCCAAAAAAAAGACGAGTTCCAAGCAGTCTTAAAAAACTGCTCATATACTCAGCATTAAATAGCCCCATACCTTTGGGAGCGCAACAAGCAAGACTCAAACTGTGGTAGAAAAAGCGCCCGGCTTGCTCCAAAAATACAAATACGGTACCGCCTTCCCCATCATGACACACAACGACTCCCCCACGCCCAAAGCAGCCATCTCCACCCAGCTCCCTATTGATGACGTCCTGCCAGAACTCCTGCGAACTCTGGGCACGCACTCCTGTGCCGTGCTTTCTGCCCCTCCCGGAGCAGGCAAAACAACTCGCGTCCCTCTGGCCCTTCTCAACGAAGAATGGACCCGCGGGAAGCGCATCCTCATGCTGGAACCGCGGCGCATTGCAGCACGGACAGCTGCCCGCTTCATGGCAAAGGAATGTGGAGAACCAGTCGGCAAAACAGTTGGCTACAGGGTGCATCTGGAGAACAAAACCAGCCGGGAGACACGCATTGAGGTCGTTACCGAGGGCATTTTGACCCGTATGCTCCAGTCTGACCCTGAACTTTCCGGTGTTGCCTGTGTCATTTTTGATGAATTTCACGAACGAAGCATTCACGCAGATCTCGGCCTTGCCCTGACCCTTGAGACACAGGAGGTCTTTCGCGATGACCTCAAAATTCTGGTAATGAGTGCAACCCTTGATAGCGCTCCGCTTCAAGTCCTTTTGGACAACTGCCCCGTGCTCAGCTCTCAGGGACGGAGCTATCCAGTCAGCACACAGTTCACCCCGCCAGTTCGGCAGGATGCACGCATAGAGGACACGGTCAGCCTTGCCGTACGCCACGCCCTCAGCCAGGAGCAGGGAAGCATGCTTGTTTTCCTGCCGGGAGCACGAGAAATTCGCCAGACAGCAGAACGACTTGCCGACCTTGAAGGACCAGCACTTCACATTCACCAGCTTTTTGGAGCACTTTCCCACAAGGAACAGGATGCGGCCATTGCCCCTGCTCCAGCAGGCGTCCGTAAAATCGTCCTCTCCAGCGCAATTGCTGAAAGCAGTCTGACAATTGAGGGTATATCCATAGTGATAGATTCAGGACTGGCCCGTGTCCCACGTTTCCACCCCGGTTCTGGCATGACACGCCTTGTCACGGAACGCGTTTCTCGAGCTTCTGCTGACCAGCGGCGAGGCCGAGCGGGTCGTCTTGGTCCCGGCGTTTGCTATCGACTCTGGTCAGAACACGAAGACCGACAGCTTAAAGACTTTGCATCGCCTGAAATCCGTGAGGCAGACCTTGCCCCGCTGGCGCTGGAACTCGCCAACTGGGGAACGGAGTCGCCAGAAGAGCTGCGCTGGCTCGATGTTCCACCTCAGAGCAACTTTTCTCAAGCCCAGTCACTTTTGCAGCAACTGGGCGCACTTGATGCGCATGGCCACATCACGCCTCACGGCACGTCCCTTGCTGCGCTCCCTCTCCACCCACGGCTTGCCCATATGCTTTTACGAGGCAAGGCAGAAAAGGAAGCGAGCACGGCATCCCTGCTCGCGGCCTGTATCTCGGAACGGGACATGAGCAGAAATCCAGACCTTCGCCACAGACTCGCCCAGTTTCAGCGCGGCGCCGCTTCTGGACGAATTCAGGAAAGCGCACGCCGTCTCGCAGCTCTCGCTGGCATAAAAAAGCTTTCAGCACCGCACCCAGATGCTGCGGGAATTCTTCTGGCCTATGCATATCCCGACCGCATTGCACAGCGCGTTGGTCCCGGTCAATTTCGACTTTCTCAAGGCCGCGCGGCATGGCTCCCCGAGGATGAAGCCCTTGCCCACGAAGATTTTCTTGTGGTTGCAGACCTTGACGGAAATGGTGTTCGTGCCCGGATATGGCGAGCGGCCCCTGTTTTCCGCGAAGAACTGGAGCAGGCTTTTTCCGAGGCCATCACCGAAAAAAGCTGTGTCGGCTGGGACAGCAAGACTGAATCCGTCATCGCCCGGCAGCAAAGCACTCTTGGCAAGCTTGTGCTCCGCGATGCAGCACTCAAGAATGTTTCTGATGAAGACCGTTCACAGGCCGTGCTTGCCGGAATACGTCAAATAGGCCTCCATGCCCTGCCATGGGACAAGGACAGCACGAACTGGCGGGAGCGAGTCTCTTTTCTTCACGCCCTTGATGCTCCCGCCCCGTCTGAATGGCCTGACCTTTCGGACGAGGCCTTGCTGGCGAGCCTCGAAGACTGGCTTCTCCCCTTCCTGACGGGTATCTCCCGCCGCAGCCAGTTTAAAAAAATACCGCTTATGGATGCGCTTTCGGCAATGCTTGGCTGGGATGGAAACCGCAGACTTAACGCTCTTGCGCCCCAGCGCCTGCAACTGCCCGACGGAACGCATGCGCGTATTGACTACGCTCAGGAAAGCGGTCCCGCGCTTCTGGTCAAACTCCAAAAAATGTTTGGCGTCACAGAAACACCACGCATTGCAGGCGGACGCTATGCCCTGACAATCCACCTGCTTTCCCCGGCCCAGCGACCGCTCCAGATCACCCGCGACCTCAAAAACTTTTGGGAAAACGGGTACAAGGCGGTTCGCGCCGAAATGAGAGGTCGCTACCCCAAGCACAAATGGCCAGAAGACCCGACCAACGGGTAATTTCCGACTGACTTAATCAAAAATAGCGCCTACTAAACTAGTCCAGAATCGCCGCACTTTGTGAAAAAACAACAAAACGAAAACATTCGTGGTGCTTTTTAGGCACCAAAGCCTTATTCCTACTTAAATAGTCTGATAAATCACTCCAATTTTTTCACTTTTTCTTCGTGATTTTTTTCTCCTGCTCACATATTTCCTTTCTCTCATAATATTAAAAAGCTTTTCTATATTTTATTCAATATTTCGTTTTATATAGTTTTCATTTTAAAGATTTGCATTTATTTATCCCTTTCATTCCAGCTTCTCGTCCTTTGAAACGCAATCAGCTCCAGCACAGAGTGCTTTTGCCCATTTCCTTATGAGCAGCAGACTCTTCACCTGCTATTCCCAGCGTTCTCCTTACAAACAGCTTCGCCTCGCCCCCTCTTCCCGCTCTGGGACATATTCCATCATCGCCAAACGTAAGAAAAACAGTCCGCAAAACATATGGCGATAATGGCAAGTGTTGCATATGCAGAGAGCACCTCAAACTTTTTTCTCTTGCGTTCATATACAACGAAGCCCCCTGTTGACCTCGAAGACGACTCCTCATAGAGAATCACACGAGTCTCAGAATTTCATCGCGGCCCAAACCCCGCGTTCACCGTATATTTTGCATACCGTAAGGAGTTTTATCATGGCGATACAGTGCGACACACAGATTCTTTCCATTCTGGATCGGGCACAGCAGGGCAAGGCACCAAGCAGAGATGAATGCGTCCAGCTTTTGGACCTTGCAGACAGCTCTCTTGAAGCAGCTATGATGCGTGGTGTGGCAGACAGCATTGCTCGCCAGCGATTCCATGCACCAATGTTGCAGGGACAGATCGGCATTGAATTTAAGCCCTGTTCTGCTGACTGCCAGTTCTGTTCTTTTGCCGAGAGCTTTACCCAGTTTGACCCATTCAAAATGGCCCCAGAAAAGCTACGTGAGCATACAAAGGCCTTTGCCGAATCAGGGAAACCGCTGACCGCGCTGTTCCTCATGATGCCACATGAGTTTGACTATGAATTTCTGCTGGATGCCGTACGGGACGTACGAAAAATCATAAGCCCAGAATGCCGGCTCGTCGTCAACATTGGCGACTTCACCGAAACGCAGGCCAAAGAACTGAAAGAGACGGGAGTGACTGGCGCATACCATGTGCTGCGCCTTCAGGAAGGAGTCTGCACCAAAATTAGCCGCGAAGAGCGCATCGCGACTATTGAAAACGTCAAGAATTCCGGGCTGGACTGGTATTACTGCTGCGAGCCTATCGGCCCAGAGCACAGCAGTGAAGAAATTGCAGATCAGATCCTGCTGGGGCGGGAATATGAGTGCTATCAGCACGCAGCCATGCGCCGTGTCAACTTTGGACACAGCCCACTCAAGGCAAACGGCAGTATTTCAGAACTGCGCATGGCAAATGTTGTGGCCGTCATTGCTCTGGCCATGATTGAAAACCCCGAACTCACCAGCATTGCAGTCCATGAGCCAAGCGGCGCAGGCCTGCTGGCCGGGGCAAACACGCTCTACGCCGAAAGCGGTGGCAACCCTCGCGACACGAAGGAAGAAACCTCGAAAGGTCGCGGGCATACCATGCAGAGCTGCGCAAAAATGCTGGAAGAAGCGGGCTGGAGCTTCTAGTTATCGTGAATTCGGCCAAGGAGAAGCTCTTCCCCCTGCTTTCCACCACGAGCAATCTGGACGAGCTTCTCCCTGTCCAGCACTTCGAGGCGCTTTTTCGTAAATTTTCCAATGATTTTTTTGGCGCGAAGCTCCTTGATGGCACGGGCTACCGTTGTCTGGTGAAGCCCCATCATGGATGCAATTTCTGACTGCGTAACGTCAGGAGAAAACACATCCTGATTCTGGTTTTCGTTCACCAGAGCCAAAAGAGACTGACACACACGCCCCATCGCATCAGCACAGGCCACGTCCGTGGTGTACGCATAGCTGATGGCTTCCTTGACCGCGAGAGTTGTAATCAGGTTAATCGCCTTTTCAGGATTCCGCCGATAGAACTCTTCGCTGAGCAGCAGCTCCCCCGGAAAACAGTACACAGAAACATCTGTCTGGCAGAGATAATACAGCTGTTCAATGCCCCCCTGCAAGGCTCCCAGCTCATTAAAGATACAGCCTTTTTCCTGATAGAGCAGCGTCCAGTCCTGCCCTGCGGCAGTGGTGACAACAGCTCGAATAATGCCAGACTTCAGCAGATAAAAGTTCTCGGCAGATGCAGGAATCATTTTGCCCTTTTTAAAGTGCTTCAAATTCCCGCAGTCCGGCAACTGCTCCCAGTCTTCGTTGATATTCAGCAGGTGCAAAAAAAGCTTGGCCAAGCCTTCGCGAACAACGATATCCATACGCTCTCCTCTCGTCTCTAGCCTTCCAGCTCTTCAAGTCGCCTAAGCCGCGCCATGTCGTACACATCAACATACGACGGCGTTACCTCTCCCAAGACCCCATCTTCACGCAGCTTTTTGAGTACACGGGAAACCGTCACGTGGTGCGTCCCCGCAAAATCTGCAATATCATTCTGGGTCATGGTATCCATATGCTGAAAACGAGGACTGTTCTCTTCCTCTGTGAGATCAAGAAGGACTTTGCAGACTCGTGATGTGCATTCATGGAAGTACATATTGTACGCCCGAAATGAAAACAGCACCGTTGTTTTGGCCATCGACTGTGTCAGGTCGACCATCAGATGCGGATACTTCGCAATAAAGTCGTAGTCATAAATTGCATATGCATCAAATTTGACAAGCGTCGCTTTTCTTCTGGCAAGAAGGTGCAAAAAACGGTTGCTTCCTGTTGCTGTTGCGCCTGCATTTGCAAAAGAATTTCGCCCGACATTGTATACAAGGCGCTCTCGTCCTGTATGTGCAGTACAATAAAACTGTACAACCCCATCAAGAACGAGCACCAGCTCTCTATTGGCGGGGACATACACTTCATCAGGGGCAAGCTCAAAGCGTTCCCCAGTTTCCAATATATCTCTCCAGCGAATATTCTCGTCAACAAGGTGTGGACGAAAGAACAATCGTTGCTTTGTAGAACCCACAGCACTCTCCGTATTGCCAATATGCGTTAACCACGACCGAAATATCGCACCATCTATTTTAAAAATCGGCAAAGTCAGATGGCAAATCGCCACTTTATTCCTGCCGTTTTAGCGTGCGCTATTTTTTTTTCGAAAATTCCGAGATAGTCAGCTCTTTATCTTGTGCAAAAGTGGCACAAGCGAATTTTCCCAACGATGACGCCACTCGCAAGAGAACACCGCAACGTCACATTCCCTCAAGCTGTTCCACGAGGGAAAACGACAAGCGAAATCTGGAGAGAGCAAATGACACTGAACACAATGTGGGATCTGTCCAGTGAGGACATCACCAAGCTTCACGAAGCAACACTGGACCTTTTCGAAACCACTGGCATCGGCTTTTTGTGCGACGAAGCAATCGAAGTCTTTAAGGCAAACGGCTTTAGGGTCGAAGACCATACGGTATTCTTCACTGAAGCACAAATTGCAAAGGCACTTGAAAGCTGCCCCTCTTCTTTCACCGTGTATGCCCGCAACGAGAAAAACAACGTTGTGATCGGCGGCGGAGAACCTGTATTCTCCCCCATCTATGGACCGCCTCACGTTGTTGACTTTGATGACAATCTTCGTCGCGGCACTCTCGACGACTACCATACCCTGACCAAGCTGGCCCAGAGCCTCCCCAACCAGGACATGGTTGGTTACCTGCTCTGCGACCCGAGCGACGTTGAGTCCACCAAGGCTCACCTCCACATGCTCTACAGCTCCATGGTCTACTCCGACAAGCCTTTCATGGGTGCCAGCACCCAGGCCGACAAAGGCGTCGAAGACATGATGCAGATGGGCGAAATCATTTTTGATTGCGACCGTGAGTACCTCAAAGAGCATCCATTCTCCATTTCCCTCATCAACAGCCTGACTCCTCTCCGCTACGAAGAGCAGTCCATCAAGGCTCTGATGGCCTGTGCCCGCAACCGCCAGCCCATGCTCATCGCATCTCTGGTAACCGGCGGCGCAACTGGCCCCATTAGCATGGGTGGCACCGCAGTGCTCCAGAACGCAGAAGTTCTGGCTGGCATTGTTCTCGCTCAGCTCATCACCCCCGGCACTCCTGTTATTTACGGCTGCGCTTCCGGCATCATGGACATGCGCACCGTTGTTGTTTCCCTCGGCGCTCCCGAGTTCCAGAAAATCCAGCGCATTGGCGTGCAGCTTGGTCACCATTATGGCCTGCCCTGCCGTGGCGGCGGCGGTCTGACCGAGTCCTGCGATGTTGACGCCCAGGCTGGTATGGAATCCATGAGCGCAACCCTGACCGCAATGGACCGCGGTGTTGACTTTGTTCAGCACGCTTCCGGTTGTGTGTCTTCCTACCTCGCAGCTTCCTTCAACAAGCTCGTTTTTGACGACGAAGTTTGTGGATACGGAAGAGATATGCGCAAAAAACCTGACCTGACCGACGAAGGCCTCGCTCTTGATGTCATCAAGGAAGTGGGTCCCGGCGGCGAGTACCTGACCAACATGCACACCGCAATGCACTGCCGCGATGCTGCATGGATGCCTGAACTGGCCTTCCGTGGCGGACTGGATTCCTACTTCGCTTCCGGTAAGCCCCAGTACAAAGACGCTGTACGTGAACGCGGCATGAAGCTTGTCGAAAACTTTAAGATGCCCGCAATCGACGAGGCAATTAAAGCCAAGCTCGATGCGTTCATGAAAGAAAACGGCTAGTTTTCGCTCGCTTATGAGCCGAAAACGGCATGGATT
Source organism: Desulfobaculum bizertense DSM 18034 (assembly GCF_900167065.1). Taxonomy (NCBI): domain Bacteria; kingdom Pseudomonadati; phylum Thermodesulfobacteriota; class Desulfovibrionia; order Desulfovibrionales; family Desulfovibrionaceae; genus Desulfobaculum; species Desulfobaculum bizertense. The sequence continues at coordinate 118,542 of NZ_FUYA01000002.1, read as the reverse complement.
TTTCTGACGGAAACGTCTCGAAAAAAAGCGGTCATGCCGGCACTCTTCACAACTGGGGCACCCTGCCCCCTAAGGCTGTGAAAAACGTCGACATGACCGCACTGAAAGGCTTGCAGGACAGGTGCTCAGCAGATCGGCAAATCCGCACAGCACACTGCACTACGCAGAAATGAAATGACCGGGTACGGCAATACTCCGACATTTCATCCTGAAAAAAACCAGACTGCTTCCCCGGACAGGGCAATCGCTTAGAGGAGCGGCACGCGCGTGCGCCTCTGTATTTTTGGACTCACCGCCACACGGCAAGACCTCAGCAACACGCACCACTCGACCACACAAAAGATTTTGGGATGAATCCTTGTGGATCGAAGGGCGTCACATTCTGGCGGGAAAACCCTACGGTTTTGTTCAAAAAATTACAAGGCACTTCACACGCAGTTGGGATCACAAATCTCAATGCAGTCAGTTTCAAGTCTCAGTTCTTATCGATCGAAAAAATCCAGCATTGACCAAGGTAAAGCAAACACTCGTACCCTTACCAAAAGGACCCGCTATGTCTTCAAACACTGGAACTGGCGTTATCGACAAACGCGGTCAGACTGACAAGCTTCTTATAGGTGTCACGCTGATCGTTACTCTCTGCGCCATCGCATGGGCTGCTACTGACGCAGATGGATTTGTTGCTCTCATGAAGGGCGCAAAAGGATTTATGGCCGCCAACTTTGGCTGGTTCTTCATCCTGAGCGTTTTCCTCTTTATTCCGCTGCTGCTTTTCCTTGCCTTTGGCAAGTATAAGGATATGCGCCTCGGCCACGATACCGACCGTCCTGAATTTAGTACCTTCAGCTGGATTGCACTGCTCTTTGGCTGTGGTCTTGGTGCAGGTTACGTGTTCTGGCCCTTTGGCGAAGCGCTGTGGCACTTCCACAAGACGCCATACATGGCAGAATCCGGCTCCGAAGCTGCATACCTGGTCGCCAAGGGCGCTACCATGCTCCACTGGGGATTCCACCAGTGGGCAATTTACACCCTTGTTGGTCTTGTTATCGCTTTCCCGGCTTTCCGTCAGGACCGCCCCATGACTGTGTCTGGTGCTCTCTCCGGTATTCTCGGACCTAACGCATCACACACCCTCATCGGCCGCTTCGTTGAAATCATTGCTTCCATCACTGCCCTCTGGGGTGCTGCTGCAGCAAACTGCCTCGGCCTCATGCTCTTCTCCGTTGGTCTCAAAAAGATCTTCGGCATCGAAGTTGGCTTGTCTGGTCAGGCAATCATCATGTTCAGCATCATCATCGCCTACACTCTCGCCGCTTACTCCGGCCTGCACAAAGGCATCAAGATGATCAGTGACTGCAACGTTTGGGTTTCTGTCGCATGGTTCCTGTTCATCCTTCTCGCAGGCCCCACGGTCCTGCTGCTGAATGGCATGCTTGAAACTGTTGGGCAGTACCTGAACTACTTCTTCTCCATGGCTCTCTTTGCAGACCCATACAACACCTCTCACGGCTGGACGCAGGATTGGCCCATTTTCTACTACCTGTGGAATACCTCCTGGGCACCGTTCGTTGGTGGCTTCATCGCCCGTATTTCCAAGGGCAGAACCATCAAGGAATACATCCTCGGCGTTCTGGTTATCCCGGTCTGCGTTTCCTTCATCTGGTTCGGCGTTCTTATGACCGCCACCCACTACATCGACATGCACAGCATCACGAACCTGTGGGAACAGATTCAGATGAACCCCGCAAATGGCAGCTACGCTGTTGCAACGGCCTTTGGCGGCGGCATGATCGTCAACTGCCTGATCTTCCTCAGTGTTGCTGGCTTCCTGATTACCTCTGCTGACGCTGCTGCATTCTTCATTGCCATGCAGATGTCTCACGGTTCTCTGGAACCCAAAAAGAGCCAGGTTCTCCTTTGGGGCCTCATCATCGGCGCAATCTCCATCGTCCTGCTGAACACCAACGGCCTCGACGGCGTTAAGTTCGCAGGTATTCTGGCAGGTGCTCCATTCATGATTGTGGTCTGGGCGATGGTCTACTCATTCTTTAAGACACTAAAATTTGAGTACGCCATTTACAAAGAAAACCGCGAAAAAGAATTCATTGCCAAGCTCAAGACTCAGATTCTGGGTTCTGCAGAGAAAGAAACTCCTGCAAACACAGAAATTCCGATTCCCGCAGCTGCTGATTCTTCCGCTCAGCCCTCCAACCGGGCTTAGCAGAACATAAAAAGGTAAAAAAAGATGACTGGTAAACAACTCATTCTTGATGTCCTCGCAGGCAAAGAAGTCGAGCGTTGCCCCTGGGTGCCTTACACCGGTTCCCAGATCGCCAACCTCAAAGGCTACACCGCAGAGGAAATCTTTAAAGATGGCGATAAGCTTCTCGAATGCCTCCTGGAGGCAGCTTCTCAGTACACTCCCGACGGAATGCCCCCGATCTTTGACCTTCAGGTCGAAGCTGAAATTCTGGGTTGTGACCTCACCTGGTACAAAAACACTCCGCCGACCGTGTGCAGCCACCCTCTGGATGGCCTGACTCTGGAAATCCCGACCCAGCGTCTTCAGAAGACCGACGGCCGTATTCCGCTGATCCTCGACGTCATGAAGCGTTTCAAGGCTGCACAGCCTGACATCGCCATGTACGGTCTGGTCTGCGGTCCCTTCACTCTCGCCTCCCACCTCCGTGGTACCAATATCTTTATGGATATGTACGACAACGAGGAAGGCGTGAAGGCTCTGGTCGACTACTGCGCAGACGTTGTTGCTGACCTCGCCAAGTACTACATCGAGGCAGGCTGCGACATCATCGCTGCTGTTGACCCGCTGGTCTCCCAGATCTCCCCGGACATGTTCAACACCTTCCTCAAAGAGCCTTACACCAAGCTCTTTGACGCCATTAAGGCTGAGAACGTGCCCTCCTGCTTCTTCGTGTGCGGCGACGCCACCAAGAACATTGAGCCGATGTGCGAAACTGGCACCCAGTGCATCGCCATCGACGAAAACGTCGACATTCTGGCTGCCAAAGAAGTCACCGACAAATATGACGTGACCATCTCCGGCAACCTCCAGCTGACCGTGACCATGCTTCTCGGCACCCAGCAGGACAACCAGAAAGAAGCCATCGAGCTGATGGACAAGATGGGCACCAAGCGCTTCATCCTCGCTCCTGGCTGCGACGTTCCCTTTGACGCACCTGCAGCCAACCTCATTGGTGTTGGTCAGGCTGTGCACAACAAGGAAGCAGTTCGCAAGGCTCTTGAAAACTACGTTGCTCAGGACAATCTCCCCGAGATTGAAATGCCTGACTACGCCAGCCTTGATTACGTGCTTGTCGAAGTTGTCACCATTGACTCCAAGACCTGCGCTGCCTGCGGCTACATGACAAAGGCTGCAAACGACGCTGCTGCCACTATGGGCGACCGCGTCAAGGTCGTGGAGCGCTCCATGATGTACCCCGAGAACCTGGCCTTTATGAACAAAATCGGCCTCAAAAATGCTCCTTCCATCGTGATTAACGGTGAGATCAAGCACATTTCCCTGATCCCGACTGTTGAGGATCTTCGCGAGGAAATCGCTGCTGCAGAGCAGAAATAAGTTGATACTCCGCAGCCCTCTTCATCTGGAGGGGGCTGCGGTCTCAAAAGGAAAGAGTCATGCGAAAGAAAATCGTTACCTTATGCGGATTCCTGGGAAGTGGAAAAACAACTCTGCTTCGCCAGCTTTTGGACCAGTACTCGGACTACAAGATTGGAATTCTGCTCAATGATTTTGGAGAAATCCCCATCGACGGAACCATTCTTCGAGAGTCTGGAGAAATTCAGGACGAGGTTCTCGAAATTGGCGGCGGCTCCATCTTTTGCGCCTGCCTCAAGGACTCTTTCGTCAAGGCACTTATCCAGATGTCTAAAACAGAGGCCGAAATTGTCTTCATCGAAGCCTCTGGTATGGCTGACCCGGCTGGTATTCAGCGTCTTCTGGAGTTCGCTCGACTGGACACCGAGTATGAACCCCTTTGCACCATCTGCGCCTTTGATCCAATCAAGAGTATGAAGCTGTCCCACGTGCTGGAGGTCATCCCCCGACAGCTCCGGGCATCAGATTACGTGATTATGACCAAGGCAGACCTTTCTTCTGAGGAGCAGAAAGCAGAGGCCAGAGCGTACATTACCAAAACAAATGAAGCAGCAGTGATCTGTGACTCACTGCCCACGCTTCAGGGCATGACTCCTCGGCAGCACACCGAGACGTTCATTTCCCTGAGTAGCTTCAACACCCCAGACAACAAGCCGGAAAGCTTTACAATTGAAAGCGTTAATGGTTCCCTGCACGACTTTCTGGGCAGGGTTTCCGCTGACGAACATATTTTGCGGGTCAAAGGCTATCTGCGTTGTGACGAGCAGGTTTTCTTTATCTCCGACAATGGCACCGATTATGAACTCAAAGAGTGCCAGAGTCAGCCCGTACCTCTGACGGTTATCTGCATGCGTGGGACATCAGAGTTGGTCAAGGAACGCATTTTTGCATAGCACCATTTCAGCACAGAAAAAAAGGGACACAAAATGAGCACAGCAATTCTTGAGGAAATTTCTCAGAATCTCCAGAAAGGTAAAATGAAAGAAGTTGCAGAGCAGGTTCAGCAGGCCATTGATGAAGGCCTTTCTGCTCAGACCATTCTGAACGACGGCCTCATGTCTGGCATGGACGTGATTGGCGAACGTTTCAAAAACAACGACATTTTCATTCCGGAAGTTCTTATTGCCGCTCGCGCAATGGCAGCAGGCACCGAACTGCTTCGCCCCCTGCTCGTTGGTGAAAACGTCGAGAAAAAAGGCGTTGTCGTTATCGGAACCATCAAGGACGACCTGCACGACATTGGTAAGAACCTCGTTCGCATGATGATGGAGAGCAAAGGCCTCGAAGTCTACGATCTGGGCACCAACGTTGCTCCTCAGGCATACATCGACGCAGCTATCGAACACGACGCTGACGTTATCGCCTGTTCCGCTCTGCTGACCACCACCATGGTTCACCTGAAGGACGTTGTGGAATGTCTCAAGGGCAGCGACATCGCTGGCAAAGTCAAACTCATGATCGGTGGCGCACCGGTTAATGACGACTTCCGCGACAAGATCGGAGCTGACTACTACACCCCCGATGCATCCACCGCAGCCGAAAAAGCTCTGGAAATATGCAAGGCAGCACACGCATAGCGGTCATTGCTTGTGAAGTGTTTCGAGCTGAGCTGGAGTTTCTCATTGAGAAGCTCCGGCTCTCTCACGACGTGCACTTTTTGCCACAGGGCCTGCACGACGTTCCAAACAAGCTTCGCGAGCAGCTCCAGCTCAAAATCAACGAGCTGGAAAACTCTTCTCCTGCGCCAACGAAAATCCTCTTGTGTTACGGATACTGCGGGCAGGGACTCTCTGGGATATCGTCTCAAAAAACCCCTCTTGTCTTGCCGCGGGTGCACGACTGCATCCCCCTGCTTTTGGGGCTGAATCAGGAACAAAAATCTCAGATACCCGACAGTGAACGAACCTTTTGGATGTCTCCGGGCTGGCTTCGCTATTCCCAGCTTCCCTTTGTGGAAAACCGGCAAAAACGTTTTCAGGAGTATGCAGACAAGTTTGGGGAGGACTCCGCACAGTACCTCATAGATATGGAGCATGGCTGGCTCAAAGAATATTCTCAGGCGCGTCTTATTCTTTGGGATCAGTGGAAGGACTCGGAACAGCTTTACAAGACTGCTCGCTTTGTTGCCGACGATGCAGGACTCAAGCTGACCACAATGTCTGGCTCTATGAGTTATGTGCAGGCTTTGCTGATGGGCGCAGCACAGCCAGACCTCTTTTTCCAGATCCCCCCCCAGCACACACTTGAGCTTTCAGCCTCAGGAGTTTTTACTGCATCTCCGCTGTCAAAAAAGGCTGTCTGAAATGAATGTTTCCATCACCATCTGTCACAAAGACAAGGAAGAGCTTTACACCCTTCCCAATGGGGCACCTATTAAACCTCTCCTGCAGGAGCACTCACTGCTGGATTTTCCATGCGGCATTGGCAAGTGTGGAAAGTGTTTGATCTATGCCAACAGCGAGCCGACTGCCGAAGAACGCAAGAAGCTCGATGAAAATGCCCTGTCTTCCGGTCTGCGACTGGCATGTCACACCAAGGCGTTTGAGGGACTCAAGATTGCTATCCCGGCAAAAAACGCCCTGTGCGTGCTGTCTTCCTTTACGCGAAAAGGCTTTGAATTTAAGCCCGCCATTCGCAAAGAGGCATTCCGCATTAGCCCCGCCTCCATTGAGCGACCACAGACAGATGAAGACCGCGTGCTCGAAGCAACAAGCGCAAAAACCTCTGCCCTGCCGCTGGCAGAACTGCGCAAGCTCCCACATCGCCTTAAACACTTCGAAAACTCTTCTACAGAAGGCTATGCCCTCATTCAGGGCGACACCCTGCTCGGAATAAGCACGGAAGCCGCCCACCATGCCCTTATTGTGGATATTGGCACCACAACAGTGGCCGTCACGCTGCTCAATCTGGAGACTCAGCGCATCGCTGCAACAAAAGGCGCTCACAATGCACAGTACCCCTACGGGGCCGACGTCGTGAGCCGCATTAAGTCGACCATTGAGCAGGGAACAGAGCCTCTTGAAAAGGCCATTATCAACCAGCTGAACACTATGCTGGATGCCCTGCGTGCAGAAACCGGCATTGCAGATGTGAGTGTGATTTCTCTGGCGGGAAATACCACTATGATGCATCTCCTTTGCGGTATTCCACCGGAATTTATCGGTAAAGCACCGTTCACCCCGGTAAGCATGCGAGCAACCCAGCTCCCCGCCTGTGAGCTTGGGCTCAACACCAGCGCACAGGCTTTCCTCTTACCAAGCATCTCGTCCTACATCGGGGCAGACATCGTCGCCTCCCTGTTAGCCGTTGGTGCCTATCAGGCAAAAAAGCCCTTTCTACTCATCGACTTCGGAACAAATGCAGAAACCGTGCTCTTTGCCAACAATACCTTTTACTGTTGCTCCGCCGCCGCTGGCCCGTGCTTTGAAGGCGCAACCCTGTCCTGCGGTATGGCTGGACAGGCTGGAGCAATCGACACAGTAGAGCTGTCTGCACAAAACACCGTCAGCTACACAAGTATTGAGAACGCGACTCCTCAGGGTCTGTGTGGCTCAGGTGTTCTGGACGCTATCGCCCTGATGCTGGAGACAAAAGCCCTCGATGAAACCGGACGTATTGAGCCAGAAAAGGACTGCCCCCTCAGAGACTGCGTAAACTCTGAAAAAGGCTTCATGCTCACACCAAAGGTTTCTCTCACGCAAGCCGATATCCGCGAAGTTCAGCTTGCTAAGGCCGCCGTCAGGGCAGGAATCGAAGTCCTCATCGCCGAGGCAGGTTTAGACATTTCCGACATCGAAACTCTCTACCTTGCCGGAGGCTTTGGCTCTGCACTCAAAGCCAATAGTGCCGTTCGTATTGGCCTGATTCCTGAACAACTGCTCGAAAAAATCTGCGTGATGGGTAATGCTACAAGCTTCGGAGCCCTCCGCTACATCACAGAAGAAAACGCGGCCGGTCACGTCCAGTCTATTATGGACAGGGCACAATATCTGGAGTTATCTGCCCGACCGGAATTCACCAACGCGTACATCGAGCAAATGGTGTTCCCAGAAAAATAACCCTCTGCAGACAGCATGAGGCCGTGCTTCGTACGAAGCACGGCCCTTTTTTTACGAGATTCCATCTCGTGCTCTAGCAAGTTCGCGGGGTGGGTGGGGTACGAGACTCCGTCTCGTGCTCTGCAAGGGGCGCTAGGGTGGGCGGGGACTCTGTCCCCGCACCTCTGCAAGGGGCGCCGCCCCTTGACCCCGCCCAAGGACGAGGCCCTTGGGAATCCCGCTATCGCCCAAAATTTAAGGGGCCGGATGTGTGAAAGCCGTTGGCTTTCCCCTACATCCGGCCCCTTAAATTTTGGCCTAGTCGGCGTTTCCCGAACGCGTGTTCTTTTGCCTTTTCCAGAACGCGCTTCTTTTCTTTCTGAACGCGAGCGTTCAGAAAGAAAATGGCGGCGAACTCGCAAAAGAGAAAAAGGCTCTCGACGTTGTGCCCAACAAGTTTAAAAGCCGTGCAAGCGAAGCTTGCACGGCTTTTAAACTCGATGAGGATACGTAAGGGAATCATTCCCTTACGCGGGGGTTTGGGGGCAGGCCCCCAATATTCCCCCACCCACCCATCCAGCACTACCGCGCTGGGACAGGCCCCGGTTCTCTCCTCTCCTGCCCATCCAGCACATTAATGCTGAGGTAGGCCCTAAAAACTAATACACTTTTCGCCTGCTGAAGTTGTTCCCGAGGACGTTGAAGGTATTTTCAACGACAAAGATAGCATCGGGGTCTTTCTCGTAGACCAATGCTTCGAGACGCTTGAGTCGTAAGTTGTCGGTAATGCTGTAGAGCATATCTGCATTCCGCCCGGTGTAGGCACCGCTAGCGTGAATAACAGTCGCCTGAATACGAAGAGCGCGCATTTCCTCGGCAATTTCTGCCTGCATCCTAGAAATGATGAAGACAGATTTCCTTTGGTTGAACATGGACAACACATACTCAGTGGAGACAGAGCTTAAAAACAACACGACAAGAGACGCGACGACGAGATCAGGCTCAAAGTTCGTAGCGACGGCAGCCATCAGTACAGCGTTGACCAAAAAATAAAACGTACCGATACGCGTGTTGAATTTACTGTTCAAAATGACGGCGACAATATCAAGCCCGCCTCCTGCCCCATAGGAACGCAGGATTATGCCAGCTCCTGCGCCCATGAGTGCGCCAGAGGCTATTGCCGCGCACATTCTGTCCTGAATACCAAAGTCGAGATGCATGACGGCGGTCAAAAAGGTCACCATGCTCATGCAGTATAAGTTCAGCAAAAAGAAACGACGTCCGACAGCTTTCCACGCGAGCAGAAAGATGGGGACGTTAAACGCCAGATACCAGGTGCTGACGTCGAGATCTGGGACAAAGTGATGGAACAGGACGGCAAAGCCATACAGTCCTGAGGGGACGAAGCTGTGATGAGCAGCCACCCCATTGTACCCAAGGATGAAAACAAAGGCGCCAGCCGTGAGCAACAAAATATTCCACGGCAAAGACGCCGTGAGTTCATACCGATTCACCTCGAAGTGCCCTCATAGATTGAATTCTTTTGTGTGGACGCGTTTTGGTCGATGACCCCGCGCTCAAACAGATAATGATACCTCCGAAAATCATTATCCCACTCATAATCTGGGCATACGTTACTGCTTCACCAAGGAAGTACCACGCAAGAATTCCGCTACAAAAGGGAATTGTGTAATAAAAAAGCGTGGCCTTTCCTGCGCCAATAATTGAAACAGCCATATTCCAGAACAAGTAACATAAAACCGACGCGAAGATTCCAAGATATAAGAGAATCTCCCAAATTTCCACCGTCATTTCAGGAAGGCTTGCACCGTTTTGCAATTCCCAAAAACACATGGGGCACAGAGCAAGTAAACCTAAAAGAAATGTCGCCATCAACATTGCTGACTGACTCAGCTTTCCTGCGAGACGCTTAATAGAGACGTTGTACCCTGCGGACATGCAGGCCACACAAAGCATGAGCAAATCGCCAGTCGAAAACCTCAGGACCGCAAGCCGAGAAATGTCGCCGTTCGTGACCAGAGTCACCACACCAACAACACTCACCAAGATACCCACAATCGTCTGCCGGTTCAGATCTTCCCCAAGAAAGAAATGGGCAGCAATAAAGGTAAACACCGGGGAAAGCGTTGCAATGAGCGACATATTGAGGGCACCTGTGGTGCTCCCGGCAATAAAGCTCAACACGTCGTAGAGAGAGATACCGAAGAGCGAAACAAGAAATAATACAGGCAGATTCGCTAACACAACGGCTCTTTCTCGCCACAGCGGACGAATCCCAAAGGGGAGAAACACCACTGTCGCAATAAGCCAGCGCAAAACGTTAAATGTTGCAGGTGGAAAAACGTTCGCCATTGCCCGAGCTGCTACAAAATTTCCTGACCAGTTCAGGACAGCAAGAGCAATGAGCACATACCCGAAGACGTAATGAGTCCGCAGACTCTTCAGGCCATGCATTTTCAACTCCTTTTTGTGGACTTTCGTCCACCCCTTCGGTTCCACGGGGAATCACGAAGGTCGCCTGCGCGCGTGCAAGGCAGGCATTTCTAACAAATCAGGGCGTCTCTCCGCTTCCTCTCTTCCTGTGCAGGCAGGAGGACGGTGTTTTGGAGACACTCAGAAAAGCGCTTGCGCCCTGGGAAAAGAGAAGCTTCAACTGGCATGGAAGCTTCACCCAGGAAGGAGCTGAGCAAGACAGCTTTAGTGACTGTTTACGCCCGAACACGTCGGCCGCAATTGAAGGTGGCTTAACTTCAGTTCGCCGTACCGCCACACATGCAGTAAACGCAGTTTCGCATCCATAAATGAGGATGCCGTGTGCTCGTCCCGCACGACAACGGAACTGCTTTTGGCACAAAAAAGAGGTCTCGACTGATGCAAAAGCATGCAAGGGAAACATCCTGCGTTTTTGCGTCAGAAACAGACTCTCAAACAGCATGAAAATATGTTCCTGATACGCTCGCGCTATGGCATCTTTTTCTATGACGCAAGCGTTTTTTTATTCACGACAAACACTCGCAGGGCTTAATCGCGGTCACTATACTGAAATCATTGTATTTTTTGCCATTTTATTTTTCTAAAAAAAATCTTTTCTTTCTTTGGCTATTTTTACAGTGGTCAACCACGATCAATACCCTAATATTCAATACTTTTTTCAAAAATATTTTCAACAAATTCACGGCATTCAAAAATTAGGACTTTTTTGCACAAAATTGCGACAAACTTGGCGCAATTTATGCTGAGAATTTGACGACATTTTTGACGCTACGTTTCACACTTTTTATGCCGTGAAACATTCACCATTTTCCAACACTTTTTCACACTCAGCGCCTCACCTCACGAGCACCCCTCTCTTCTTCATTCCCGCTCCCCATGTCCCAAGTGCAAGCGTAGGATATAAAGATACATCAACTGTTGTTTTGCTGATGAATTTGCACTAAAACTGAGGCCGAAAAATTGGAGGTTTCCATGTCCACTCTGTGTCTCGTTCTTGCACTTGCTTTTTTGGTGTGCATTATCCTTGGCATCATCAACCCACGTCTTGTTATCTTCTGGGGAGACAGAACAAAGCGCTCCGGGCTTTGGCTCTATGTTTTGCTTTCTGCCATCTTCTTTGGGCTGATGCTTGCTTTTCCACCAAACCATCAGGGCATCCTTTCTGAGGCGCTGAATGCCTGTGCTCTGCTCCCGTTGTGCTAAGAAACGATCATAAAAACAGCTGAATGGCAGCGCCACTGAGGGGAGCCGTCACACTCCCCTCAGCGCTGTGCCGCCTCTGCTTTTGGTCTTAAACAGCACAAAAATATGCCTCTCCCATCCCTTCATTTTCCTTCATTTTTCTCGGAATATTTCTCATTTTCCGCATAAATAATTAAAAATATTGATAATTAAAAATATCACCCGTATCTTGACACAGTGCCAACATTGACTTAATTCAGACAAAATTAATCGGTATTAAAAAAGTCCGAAATAGAAAAAACGTACCCCCTCTTTTTTTCTGCTTAATCCAGACTTTTTCAATATAGATTAACAAGATCAAATTTACCGTATGCCGCTGACAGGAATGGCTCTCTCCATAATTCCCGTCATTTCGGCATGCACCCCGCCAGCCTTAGGCCTCTTCCTCCATAAAGGCTGGCAGGCAGAACAAGGGGAACAGACCTTGGTCTGCCACTCGTCCGGGCAAAGCCAGTCATCCTTGGCCCAGACACCTCATAGCCTGGCTTTTGATTCATCACCAAAAGTCAGTGGCAAAGACAGGCAACGCAGCCTGCGCTTCTCCAGAGCGCATGTTGCCCGTTTTTGCAAATTCCCCTCCCTGGGGCTGATTCATCACCACCAGCCCCAGGAGCCTTTGCAGGGAACAGACTGCAAAGGCACACAGAAATCCGTCTCATCCCCGGATTTCTTTACGCAAGGGAAGGGCTTGGCTCCAAAAAGGTCATCACATGCGACTCCCCCGCATGCTTTTTGGGGTCAGCCCCCTTCGCGACCGCTGCACAGGACACAAGGCAGTGACAGACAATGAACAGCACACCCCAAACAGTGCTGTTTAATTGAACAAACAAGAGCGCAGTCACACAAGACTGCCCCCCTGACCAGACGTGAAAAAGTACGTCATTTCGCTTTGCTGCACAGGCGACTCCTTCTTTTGCCCCGCAGCAGAACAACGGCAGGGACCTGCGCCGGGAAACCGGCGGCGCTCAACATAGCGCGCCACCAAGCGCGTGAACCTTATCCCAACATCAATAAGGAGTCCCTGGTATGAAAAAACTGCTCATTCTCGGTGCTGGCGCCGGTGGAACCATCGTTGCCAACAAGATGAGAGAAAAACTGTCCGAAAAGGAATGGGAAATCACCGTCATCGACCGCGACTGGCAGCACCACTATCAGGCGGGCTGGCTTTTCGTGCCGTTTGGAATTTATTCCATTGATGACTGCATCAAGCCCAAGAGCAGCTTCATCCCGAATGGCGTCAACTTTGTTCAGGATACCATTGTCAATGTTGATCCTGCTTCCAAGGTTGTGACCTGTGCCAACGGCAAATATGACTACGACTGGATTGTGGTCGGCACGGGCTGCCGCATTGTTCCCGAAGAAGTTGAGGGAATGATGAACGGATGGCGCAAGGACATCCACGATTTTTACACTCCTGATGGAGCTATCGCTCTCCAGAAGCACTGGAAGTACATGAAGAAGGGCCGCGTTGTTCTGAACATCGCAGAAATGCCCATCAAGTGCCCCGTTGCACCTCTGGAGTTCGTCTACCTCGCCGACTGGTTCTTCACCATGAATGGCGTGCGAAAAGACATTGAAATCGAACTGGTCACCCCCCTGACTGGTCCGTTTACCAAGCCAGTAGCAACCAAGATCCTTTCCAAGGTCTGTGAAGAGAAAAACATCAAGGTGACCCCGAACTTTGTTCTGGACAGCGTTGATGCAGACAAGAAAGTGCTTGAATCCGTAACTGGCGATCAGGTTGACTACGACCTGCTGGTTTCCATTCCGCCGAACTTTGGTGCCCAGTTCCTCATGGACAGCGAAATCGCTGACCCGATGGGCTACATGGACACAGACAAGCACACCCTGAAATCCAAGCAGTTCGACAACATGTACATCATTGGTGACGCAACCAACGTTCCGACCTCCAAGGCTGGCTCTGTTGCTCACTACGAGGCCGACATTGTTGCCGAGAACCTGCACCGCGAGATCGAGGGTGAAGAGCCTCGTCCCGAGTTCGACGGTCACTCCACCTGCTTCATCGTTTCCGGTTACGAGCAGGCGTACCTCATCGACTTCAACTATGACGTTGAGCCGCTTCCGGGCAAGTACCCCTTCCCCGGTCTTGGACCGCTGTCCCTGCTTGGCGAAAGCCACATGAACTACTGGGGCAAGATGATGTTCAAGTGGGTCTACTTCAACCTCATGCTTAAGGGACACGACCTGCCTCTGGAATCCCAGATGTTCATGGCCGGCAAGATGAAAAACGTTCCCGGAATGTAAGCTGAGAGGAGCACGAAGTTATGACAAGCACTGAAGAACGAATTCTCCAGCGACTGGACGAGATTGAGAAGAAACTCGATGTCGTTCACGAGCAGGCAGAGAATGCACGGGAGCTGAAAAAAGATCTCTCTCCCATTGCAAACGATGCCTTTAAAGTTCTGCTGACAGAACTTGGCAAGATTGATTCCGGTTTCCAGCTTGAGGACCTGTTTGAGCTGATGCGTCGCATGATGACCAGCGTCAACAACATCACCTACATGCTGGAGCAGCTCGACAACATCATCGAGCTGTGGAAAACCGTTTCTCCGCTCCTGCAGCACACCGTGCCGCTGGCCATTGAGAAACTGGACGGTCTGGAACAGCAGGGCGTTTTCCGCACCTACCAGACCATGCTCGAAGTGCGAGGCAAGATTGCATCCACTTACGGCCCGGAAGAAATCAAAAACATGGGCGAAGCCTTTGTTTTCCTGCTGGGCCTGCTCAACAAGATGGGCGAGCCGCATACCCGCGAGCTTATCGAAAAGGCTGGCGATGCATTCGCAGAGCTGGATCTTACCAAGACCGACCGCGTCAGCGTTTTTGGTCTGGCAAAGAGCCTCAACAGCCCCGAAGCAAAGCAGGGACTGGGCGTTATGCTCGAGCTGACCAAGACTCTTGGCAAGCTGAGCTAGCTCTCCCCATAACGGATATTCCGTTACCAGATACGCAAAATAAAGGCGGACCCTTGGGTCCGCCTTTTTTCTTTAGAGAGTATGCAGCACAACTGAAAGCGCCTTAAAACAGAAGCAGACCGACTGCCCTGCGCTCGGGCCGTCTCGTTCTGGCTGTTGCTCATCCAGAACGCGACTTGCGAGCAGTGCACAAAAGCGCATTCCATCCACAGAGCGTCCTGTAATTTCGCTGAGGACTTCCGAGCGGCGAACTCCTGTAATCTCTGCTGCAAAACAGTTGCTCGCGCTACTCACCCGCCCCTCGGCATCAAACACCACATCCACCAGCGGCGCCTTGATTGAGGCACTCACGGGCACCCCAATGTCCAGCTGGAGCGCTTCCAGACTTTCCACGGTAATCACGGCACTCACATGCTGCCCAAACACCGTTTCCAGCACAACTTCGGCCATCACGCCATCCCGCCGGATTTCTGCAACATGCCCGGAAAACACATTTCGGGCACTGGACCGCAACGGTGCAGCGTCAACGGCCATTCTTCGGACAATGTCCTGCACGTCGTGCTTGGACCAGTTTTGGAACACAGACACAAGATCTGCCGAGGACTGCCCCAGAATCTCCTGAACAACGCCAAGGGGCACACCGCTCCGAAGAAGTTCAATGGCGCGCGAGCGGCGCAAGACCTGCGGAGCGCCCAGCTCCCGGGGGAGTCCACACTGCTCTGCACGGGCATAAAACATGCGCCGCACATAGCCGGGATCGAGATGAAACAGCTCTCCAGCAAGACCCGTCCCTGCCGGACTTGCCGCAAATTTTCTCAGTTCCCGACACAGCTTTTCTGGCAAAGGCACACAGCGCTTCTGCGCGCCCTTGCCCACAAAAATCTGCATCTTCTCAATGTCCACAGCCCGGCGATCATCAAGCGCCAAGACTTCTCCAAGCCGCGCGCCACTATAGCGCAAAAGCTCAAACAGCAGGCATATCCGCGTCCGGGACCGCAACCGGTCCGCGCGCTTTGCCTCATCCCGCCACTGCCAGAATCCACGCTCCAGCACATCCAGAGCTTCAGTCGGCAAATGGCGCATATTCTCAGGGACAGCAAAGGTCTCAAAGGGCGACATCCTGTCACCTCCATCACCGGAATGCCGTCCCCGTCGGTTCACGGGTTCAGTCACCACACCCCCCTTTTGGTCACGCATTCTCGAACTTGCGTGACACGCTTGTATCTCATCAGGGATACTCATAGTTTCCTGACACGAGTCTATAGAGATCAACAAAAGATTCAACTCCTCACGTCAGAACCATTCGGAGAAACCATGAAACAGCTATTCACTCTCGTTCTCACACTCACGCTTCTGCTTCCGGGAACAGCCGGAGCAGCAGACCTGCTCATCGCCCAGGCCGCAAACTTTATGCCTGCCATGCAGGAAATCATCCCTGCGTTCGAAGCCGAAACAGGGCTGCACGCCGAAGCCGCATACACCTCCACCGGAAAGCTCTACGGACAGATTAAAAATGGTGCTCCCTTCGACGTTTTCCTGTCTGCTGACGAACGCCGTCCAGAGCTGCTTTACAAAGAGCAGCTCGCCGAAAAACCGTTTGTCTATGCCAAGGGCCAGCTTGTTCTCTGGTCTGCCAACCCAGAGCTTGGCAAAATTGCATGGAAAAATCTTGTGCTAGATTCCCGCGTCGAGAAAATCTCCATTGCCAACGTCGAAACCGCGCCATACGGGACCGCAGCAATGATTGCCATGAAGAACATCGACATCTGGGACAAGGTTCAGCCCAAGCTCATCTTTGCCCAGACCATTGCGCAGGTTTTCCAGTATGCCCAGACCAAGAATACCGACGCAGGGTTCTGTGCCTATTCTTCCATGTTCTCAGGTAAGGCCAAGGGCGGAGCATTTACCGTTGTTGAAGGCGCTCCCGATATTCTTCAGGCCGCATGCATTCTGAAAAAAAGCGAACACAGGGATGCCGCACAGAAATTCGCAGACTTTATGCGAAGCGACACCGTACAAAAAATCAAGGCCAAATACGGATACAAGTAGATGGACCTGACTCCTCTTCTTCTTTCGGCAAAGCTGGCGCTGGCGACAACGTGCTTCATCCCCTTTGTTGCCGCGCCACTTGCCTATATTTTAGCTTTTGCCCACTTTCGGGGCAAAAGCCTGCTTGACGCCATTGTCTCCTTGCCAATGGTTCTCCCTCCTACAGTTCTCGGATTTGCGCTCCTTCTGGTACTCGGCCCACAGGGTCCATTAGGAGCGCTCTGGGAACAGACGACGGGCCAGCGCCTTGTGTTCAGCTTTGGCGGCATTCTTATCGCCTCCCTAGTCTACAATCTCCCCTTTGCCATTCAGCCCATGCGGGCCGCTTTTGAAAAGCTGGACATACGGCTTTTGGAAAGCGCGTCTGTGCTTGGGCTTTCCCCCTGCGCGACCTTTGTCCGGGTCGTCCTGCCCAACAGCCTCCCCGGTCTTTCTGCTGCCGCTATGCTGGTCTTTGCCCACAGTCTTGGAGAATTTGGCGTCATACTCATGGTTGGCGGAAGTATCCCCGGAACAACCAAGGTTGCTTCCGTAGCCATATATGAAGCTGTCGAAGCCCTGCGCTACGCAGATGCCTTCAAACTCTGCATGGCAATGGTGCCCATCAGCTTTGCCGCTCTGCTTGCCATCAACCACCTCAACACAAGGACATCGTCATGAGCCTCTGCCTGGATGTTCAAAAGCAGCTGGCAAATTTCACACTGGATATCAAGCTCACCTGTGAGCCTGGAACTCTGACAGCCATAGTTGGCCCATCTGGTGCAGGAAAGAGCACTCTTGTTCGCATCATTGCCGGACTCACCCGCCCAGACTCCGGACAGGTCAAGCTCCACGACACAGTCTGGAGTGACAGCACAGCCAAAACGTTTTTGCCCCCGCAAAAGCGCGGCCTTGGACTGGTCTTTCAGGACTACACGCTCTTCCCTCACCTTACCGTGCGCAAAAACGTCGCCTTTGCCGCCCGTGAGGACGTCGACATAGACGCCCTGCTCAAACAGTTCTCCATTGCTCACATCGCAGAACAAAAGCCCGCAAACATTTCTGGCGGCGAACGCCAGCGGGCCGCATTCTGTCAGGCTCTGGCCAGAAAACCCGTCCTTCTGCTTCTGGATGAACCCTTTTCCGCGCTGGACATCGCCACACGCGAAGCGCTTCGCACAGAACTCAAAAATCAGAAAGGGCACTGGGATATTCCCATTGTGCACGTGACGCATGATCTCGAAGAGGCGTTTTATCTGGCAGACAGAATTGTTGCCGTAGAAAATGGACACCACTCCCCTTTTTGGCTCAAGCGCCAGCTTGCGCACCGTGACCCGCGACAGAATCTTCAAAACCGCTACTCCACAAAGGATGACGTATGTTTCGATCTCCTCGCATAATCTCGCTCGTGCTTCTCGTTCTCCTCTGTATCCCCTCCTCAGCCTTTGCCCAGCTTGTCATCGCCTCCGGAGCTGGCTACCGGGCCGTTCTGAATCCTGTGGTCAAAGCCTATGTTCAAAGCGGTGGAGAAAAGCCAGAGCTGGTCTATGGCAACATGGCCCGCGTCACAGCACAGGCAAAAATGAGCGGTGCAGTCGATCTTGTGCTGGGAGACAAAAATTTCCTCAAGGATTCAGGACTTGAGTTTTGCCGGGAAGATTCCCTTGGCAAAGGCAAACTTGTTGCCATTTACCCCAAGGGGAAAAGCTTTAATGGCCCGCAGGAGCTAGCCCTCGGCTTTCGAAAACTCGCCATTCCAGATCCAAGCAGGGCAATCTATGGCAAAGCCGCCAAGGAATATCTTGAAAACACCGGCCTTTTGCACAAGCTTGGGGATCGGCTCATTCCGGTTTCCACGGTTCCTCAGGCTGCGGCATACCTTTTAAGCGGTGAAGTCGATGTCGCGTTCATCAACCTCACGCACGCCCTCAAGCTTGCGCCCAAGATCGGTGGCTATGCAGAACTCAACGAAAAAGCATACTCCCCGATTTCCATCGTGCTCTGTGAAATGGCAGACGCCCCACACAAGGACGAAGCCACAGCATTTCTTGCCTTTGTGCAGACCCCAGAGGCACAGACCATTATTCACAGGTTTGGTCTGTAAATGCAGGGCTTTTTCCTCCTCGCAACGCAGGCCCAGACTCTGGAACCCCTGTCACTTTCCATCAAGGTGCTCAGTGTTTCTGGCCTCTGCTTTCTCCTCATCGCCCTTCCACTCGCCTGCTGGCTGGCGTGGTCAAAAGGACCCCTTCGCGAGGCCATTGATATTCTCGTAACGCTCCCTCTTGTCTTTCCGCCTGTTGCCAGCGGCTTTGTCCTGCTTGTGCTCTTTGGCCGCGAAGGACCATTCGGAGGACTCTTTTCGGGACAAATCATCTTTAGCTTTCCGGGGCTGGTGCTGGCGGCTTTTGTTGCAGGTCTGCCCCTTGCCATAAAGCCCGTTCAGGCTGCACTCCAGTCGGATGAAGCCAGAAAACTTGCAGATGTTGCGGCGGTGCTGGGCACGACTACACCTTTCATCTTTTTTCGTGTACTCCTGCCCTGTACAAAGAAAAGTATTGCCGCAGGCTTACTGCTCGCGACAGGCCGTGCCCTTGGCGAAGTGGGCATGACGCTTATGCTCGGAGGAAATATTGTTGGGCGCACCAACACGCTTTCACTCGAAATTTACAATGCTGTTTTCAACGGTGAGTTTGAACGGGCAGCACTCCTGTCCTGCATTGTTGGAGCAGCATCCATCTGCATGTTTATTGCGCTGAAAAAATGGTCAGCCATCTGATGCTGGCCGGAGGTCCAAGAGAAATGACATCACTTGAAAAAATTCAGAATATTGTCCGCTCCCGGTGGGAAAAAGAAGGTATTCTGGATGAAGAAATCGCCGTGTCTGCACGCACGCTGACTGTTGAAGAAGCCATTGGCAACCCGGAGCGGGATGACTTTCCACTCCAGCAAGGAAAAGAGCGGCTCATGGAAGCTCGCTTCCGCAATTCCGCAGGGCAGGCCTTTACTGACCACTTTGGCAACTTTAATGGTCCCTTGCGTGAAATCGCAGAAATGCCGCTCCAGAACTCCTTCCGCCGCGCAATTTTTGTTGCCACGCTCAATGCTGTTGAACGCGAGCTTGGTCACACGACTCACACCATCCACTGCAAAGATGGTGGCCCGGCAAAATGCTCTCCACAGCTTGCTGAACACATCCGCGAACACTACGGACCAGAAACAAAAATCACACAAATTGGCTACCAGCCCAGCATGATCGAAGAACTGGCAAAAAGCTTTTCCATGCGTGTGATTGATCTTGATCCAGATAATATTGGGACAGCAAAACTCGGCCCCACAATTGAAGGACCAGACACAACTCAGGATGCAATAGACTGGGCAGATCTTCTGCTTGTGACCGGGTCGACAATTGCAAACGATACAGTGGACAAGTTTATCACAGACACACCTGTCCTGTTCTATGGAACAACGATTTCTGCCGCAGCAGACATCATGGGCTGGGACAGGTTCTGCTGCCAAAGTTCATAAACTTTTCTTTTCCACTCCAGATAATTTGCTTTTCCTGGCCGGGATACTACAGGTATTCCGGCCATTGTATGAGTAAACACCCTCAACTCGTGACATAACGAACAAAAAAAGTGTCAGAAAAGCGACTTTTTTTGAAAAAGCTCTCAGCTCCCGCCAATCCTTTGTTTCCGCAATTTTCCCTGCACCATATTTTCTGAACTCCCCAATTTTTTGAGTTTTATGCTGTTGACCTGTTGTGTTCTTTTGAGCATATAAAGAATCACCTTCATATGCTTATGTGTACATATCGGCCAAGAGGCTTTCTCTCTTCAACGCAAACATAGAGAAAGCCTCTTTGGGCTGAAAGACCTGGAGTCGCAACGTCATGATGAAAGCAATTCCTGTTCAAGAATCTATTGGCAGCGTGCTCTGTCAGGATATGACCCGCATTGTGCCCGGCGAGTGTAAAGGGCCGGCATTCCGCAAAGGGCATATTATCAAAGAAGAAGACATTCCAACCTTGCTCGATATTGGCAAGGAACATGTCTACGTCCTGACTTTGGAGGACGGTCAGCTTCATGAAAATGAAGCTGCAGACCGCATTGCCAAAGCCGCAGCAGGCCCCGGGATCACGCTTTCTGATGTGAGCGAAGGCCGCATCAACATGACAGCAGAACCCGGACTCCTCACCATTAACGTCGAAGCGCTCAAGCGCATCAACTCCATTCAGGATGTTGTGCTGGCGACGATGCATGATGGACTGCAAATTTCCAAAGCCCGCGACGTTGCCGGAACCCGTGTCGTTCCGCTGGTTGTTGAGGAAGAAAAAATTCAGCAGGTCGAGGAAATCTGTCGAGAAGCAGGACCCATTGTCAGTGTCACGCCATTTCGGCACCTCAAGATCGGTGTGGTGACGACCGGCACAGAGGTTCTGAGCGGACGCATCAAGGACAAATTTGGTCCTGTTATTCGCAAAAAATTTAAGGCGCTCAATTCCGAGGTTATTGGCCAGACACTTGTTGGCGATGACCCGAAAGTGACCTCCCGAGCCATTCTGGATGCCATTCACGATGGCGCAGAAATGGTTGTGGTGACGGGCGGCATGAGCGTCGACCCAGATGACCAGACCCCTGCCAGCATTCGTGCAACAGGCGCCAAGGTCATCACCTATGGCTCCCCAACTTTCCCCGGCGTGATGTTCATGTATGCCGAGCTGGATGGCGTTCCGATCGTTGGACTGCCCGGCTGTGTCATGTACTACCGCGCCAGTATCTTTGACCTCGTCGTCCCCCGTATTGTTGCCGGGCAACATCCCACGCGGGAGGATATCGTTGATTTATGCCACGGTGGATTCTGTGCGGGATGCGAAACCTGTCGTTTCCCCCTGTGTTCCTTTGGCAAATAAACGGGATGGACAGGCATTCCAGATGAATCTCTGCCCACAAGTGGTAACTGAAGTACTCAGAAGGAGGATCGCTTCATGCTCAAACGTACCCTCAAGGTGAATGGCGTTGAGCGCATGGTGATTGTCGAACAGGACAAGAGCCTTGCCGATGTTCTTCGCGAAAACCTTGGTTTAACAAGCGTTAAGATTGGATGTGGAACTGGTCAGTGCGGCAGCTGCTCCGTCATCATTGACGGCAAGCTGAAACGTACCTGTACCCTCAAGATGAAGCGCGTAGCTGACTACACCGAAATCACCACTCTGGAAGGTCTCGGCACCCCCACGCAGCTCCACCCCATTCAGGTTGCATGGATGGCACACGGTGCAGCACAGTGCGGTTTCTGCACACCCGGCTTCATCATGTCCACCTATGCTCTGCTGCTCCAGAATCCTTCTCCCAGCCGCGAAGACATCCGCGACTGGTTCCAGAAGCATCGGAATGCATGCCGCTGCACCGGCTACAAACCGATTGTTGACTCCGTCATGGACGCCGCTGCTGTTATGCGTGGCGACATGAAACTCGACGACCTGCTCTTTAAGGTCCCCGAAGACGGCCGCATCTGGGGCACGAAATACCCCCGTCCGTCTGCTATCGCAAAGGTCACAGGCACATTGGATTACGGCGCTGACCTCGGTCTCAAGATGCCCGAGGAAACCTTGAAGTGCGCTCTCGTTCAGGCAGAAGTTTCTCACGCCAATATCCTGTCCATTGACACTGCCGAAGCAGAAAAGATGCCCGGCGTCTTCAAAATCATCACGGCAAAAGACGTCCCCGGCAAAAACCGCATCACAGGTCTCATCACCTTCCCGAGCAACAAGGGTGATGGCTGGGAACGCCCAATCCTGAATGATGAAAAAATCTTCCAGTATGGTGACGCTGTTGCCATCGTCTGTGCTGATTCCGAAAAGCACGCTCTGGAAGCTGCCAAGCATGTTCACCTCGAACTGGAACAGCTCCCCGAGTACATGAGTGCCCCGGCTGCCATGGCTGATGACGCCATCGAAATTCACCCCGGCACCCCGAACATCTACTTCACCCAGAAGGTTGCCAAGGGTGAAGAGACCGCTCCGCTGTTCGAAAAGGCCGACGCCGTTGTCGAAGACAGCTTCTACGTCAGCCGCCAGCCACACATGCCCATCGAGCCTGATGTTGGTTTTGCCTTCCTTGATGACGACGGCAAACTCAACATCCACTCCAAGTCCATTGGCCTGCACCTGCACGGCGCAATGATTGCTCCCGGCATTGGCGTTGAGCTGGAAAATCTCATCATGGTGCAGAACCCCACAGGTGGCACCTTTGGTTACAAGTTCAGCCCCACAATGGAAGCTCTGGTTGGTGTTGCCGCAATGGTCACCAAGCGCCCGGTCTTCCTGAAATACACCTGGTACCAGCAGCAGACCTACACCGGCAAACGCTCCCCGTTCTTCACGGATCTGCGTCTTGCTGCCACCAAGGACGGCAAAATCCTTGGCATGGAAAGCGACTGGTCTGTTGACCACGGTCCGTACTCCGAATTTGGTGACCTGCTGACCCTTCGCGGTGCACAGTTCATCGGTGCTGGTTACGACATCCCCGCCATCCGTGGTGAAGGCCGTACCGTCTGCACCAACCATGCATGGGGTTCCGCATTCCGTGGCTACGGTGCACCAGAAAGTGAGTTCCCGTCCGAAGTCCTGATGGACGAGCTGGCAGAAAAGCTGGGCATGGACCCATTTGAACTGCGCCTCAAGAACGTCTACCGCGAAGGCTCCACGACGCCGACCGGTCAGGTTCCGGAAGTCTTGAGCCTGCCAGAAGTGTTTGAGGCCATGCGCCCTCACTACGAAGCAGCAAAGAAACGTGTTGCCGAGACCACCACTGACGACGTGAAGCGCGGCGTTGGTATCGCTCTTGGCGTGTACGGCTGCGGTCTGGACGGCCCGGATACTGCTGAGGCAGATCTTGAGCTGAACGAAGACAACACCGTCACCGTGTTCGTTACATGGCATGACCACGGTCAGGGCGCCGACATGGGTACTCTGGCAACAGCTCACGAGACCCTGCGTCCGCTCGGCCTCAAGCCTGAACAGATTCACCTTGTCCTGAACGACACCCGCACCTGCCCCAATGGTGGCCCGGCTGGCGGTAGCCGCTCTCAGGTCATGGTTGGTAACGCCATCCGCGTTGTCTGCGAAATTCTCCTTGACGCCCTGCGCAAGGAAGACGGCAGCTACGGCACCTACGCTGACCTCGTTGCAGCCAAGCAGCCTGTGCACTTCCACGGCAAGTGGACTGCTCCGGCAACGGACTGCGACGAAAACGGTCAGGGCGCACCTTTTGCCAACTACATGTATGGACTCTTCCTCATGGAAATGGCCGTCGACATGAAGACTGGTAAGGCTGTTGTTGAGCACTGCAAGGCTGTTGCTGATATTGGTAAGGTCTGTAACCGCCTCGTGGTTGACGGTCAGATGTACGGTGGCCTGTCTCAGGCTATCGGTCTGGCTCTGACTGAGGATTATGAAGACATCAAGAAGCACTCCACCATGATCGGTGCAGGATTCCCGTACATCAAGGATATCCCGGACGACATGGAAGTGATTTACGTTGAAACGCCTCGTAAGGATGGCCCGCACGGCGCATCCGGTGTTGGTGAGCTTCCGCTTTCCGCACCTCACGCAGCAGTTATCAACGGCATCTATGATGCTTGTGGTGTTCGCATCACCAAGCTCCCGGCCCGTCCGGAAAAGGTGCTTGCTGGCCTCAAGGAAAAAGGCCTCGCAAAATAACATACTCTGGTCACGGTCGTATGCAGAACTCTGCGTGCGGCCGTGGCCGCTTTTTTTTGGGGAAAACTCATGGATCAGAAAACGCTTCGCCGTTTTGAAGCCCACTGTATTCAGGAAGAAGCCCCGCAATGCAAGGCATCATGCCCCTTGCACGTTGACGCGCGGGAACTTTGTCGACTCCTGTCTACTGGTAAAATAAATGAGGCATGGGCAATCCTCTGCCGGACGCTTCCTCTCCCCGGCATTCTGGCCCGAATCTGTGATGCTCCGTGCAAAGGAGCCTGCCTTCGGGCACAAAAAGGCGGCAGTATTGAACTCGCCGCCCTTGAACGTTTTTGCGCCGAAAACGCAACTCGCACCCCAGCTCTGCGCCCTCTTCCCTCCCGAGGTAAACGCGCCGCAGTCATTGGCGCTGGTCTTCCCGGACTTTCTGCGGCCTGGAATCTGGCCCGCAAAGGCATTTCTGTCGAGCTATACTGTACAAAAAAAGACGATGGTCTCAAGGTCTTCTCCCTTGCTGACACAATCGTCTCCGCAGAGCTAGAAAAGCTCAGCACACTTGGAGTCCGATTCCACGAAGGCGAATCTCCGTCGCTTGAACATGCGGAATCTCTTCTGGATGATGTCGATGCAGTCTTTGCCGACCCCTCAGTGCTCCCTGCGGAGCTGCTTCATATTTCTCTTCCTGACCCTCTGACGCTTGCCTGTGACCGGGAACGTCTTTTTGCCGCTCCAGCAGACATGGCCACTGGCTCTCCAGCGCTTCTCGCTGCCCTTGGGCACAAGGCCGCGCTGTCCATTGAGCGAGCACTGCAAAATGCTGCGCTCGGCTTTGGCCGAGAAAAAGAAGCGCCCTACACCTCCCGGCTCTACACAAACATTGAAAACGAAACCGAGCTGGCTCCAGTTCCCATTCCTGCCGCAGGGTACGCGCAGGATCAGGCTCAGCAGGAAGCAGCCCGCTGCTTTCAGTGCGAGTGCATGGAATGCGTTAACAACTGTGCCTACCTCAAAGAATTTGGTGGCTACCCCAAGGTCTACGCCCGACAGATTTATAATAACGCCTCCATCGTCAAGGGAACCCGGCAAGCCAACACCATGATTAACTCCTGCATGCTCTGTGATCTGTGTACGGAGTTATGCCCAGAAGATTTCCCTATGGCAGAGCTGTGCCTTGGTGCTCGCCGAGAGCTTGTCAACAACGAAGTCATGCCACAGTCTGCTCATGATTTTGCCCTGCGCGACATGGCCTTTGCCAATAGTGACGCCTGTTCCTACGCTGAACATGCACCGGGTGAAACCCAAAGCGAATGGGCCTATTTCCCAGGCTGTCAGCTGTCCGCGTCCTCCCCAGACAGCATACTCAAAAGCTATGCGTTCCTCCGCGAACAGCTCGACGGTGGTGTAGGACTTCTCCTGCACTGTTGTGGTGCTCCCGCTGACTGGGCGGGAGAAACCGCACTTTTTCAGGAAAGTTCGGCCGCCCTTCGCCTGCACTGGGAAAAAATGGGACGCCCCAAACTCATTGTCGCGTGTCCATCCTGTCTTGAAACGCTTGGTTCCGCGCTTCCTGAGGCTGAGTGCATTTCTCTCTGGTCAGTGCTCAACGCACACGTTGCGGCTTTGGCTCCTGCCAGACCAGAACAGCCCCTGTGCCTGCATGACCCCTGCACTGCCCGCTATGACGCGGGACTCCAGCAGGAAGTCCGCGACCTGCTCCACAAAATTGGCGTAACAAGCACAGAGCCTCGCCTCACCGGAGTGACCACGGAATGCTGTGGATTTGGAGGTCTGCTCGCGGATGCCAATCCTTTGCTTGCTGCCACGGTGAGCCAGCGACGGGCCGCAGCGCTTGATAACGACGGCGTCACTTACTGCGCCATGTGCCGAGACCTCTTTGCCAAGGCAGGCAAGGCATCTTTTCACATGCTGGACCTCATCTTCCCCGAAAGTGAAACGCCAGTCTCTCGCCCTGCTCCCAGCGATTCCGAACGTCGGGAAAACCGGGTCCGCCTCAAGGAACAGCTTCTGGAAGAACTCTGGAACCGTTCCGCAGCGCCCCGCCCGGCATATCAGTCTGTCGCTGTAAAACTGACGCCTGAGGCAGAGAGCCTTATGGCATCACGGCGCATTCTGCTCACGGACATTCAAAAGGCTCTGCACGCTGTCAAAGAGAGCAAAAAATCTCTCCGAAACGTCAAGACAGGGCACAGCCTCACCCGTTTCCGCCCGACGAATGTCACATACTGGGTGGAGTACGAGGAACAGGACAATGGAGCCTTTCTCGTTCACCGAGTCTGGAGTCACCGCATGAACATTCTTGGAGCTGACGCATGAACACGCTCAAAGTTCTCAAAGATGATTTCTCGGAATGGCGCTGCGAAGTCTGCGACGAGCCTCTCGTATTTCAGGCCGTTGACCTGCAATACCTCTCCAGCCAGTTTCACGTAGAGCTGCCGTGCTGCCCTAAATGCGGCTTTGTGCTCATCCCGGAAGACCTTGCAACAGGAAAAATGCTGGAGGTCGAACGCCTGCTGGAGGACAAATAAACGTGCCACTCTCCAGTGTCCCATTATGGGAGCGTCCCGAACTCCGGCGCATTACAGGTGGTCCCCTTCGACCGGGGGGGACTGCCCTGACACAGCACGCTGTTCGATGTGCCAAGCTTCCAGCCGGAAGCCAGATTCTCGACATCGGCTGCGGACTGGGAACAAGCATGTCCACCCTGCGAGAGGACTGCGGAATGAAGCCCATCGGCATCGATGCACGCTTTGCCCAGCTCCAGAGCACGACAGACATGGACGCACAGGCACAGACCGTGCAGGCTCAGGCAGAGGCTCTTCCTTTTGCGGATGCGAGCTTTGATGCGGTCAACTGTGAATGCGTTTTTTCTCTGGTGCAGGATAAGGTCACCTGCCTGCGAGAAATTCGCCGTGTCCTTCGCCCCTCAGGGGTACTCCTGCTTTCTGATCTCGTCCTGCGAACACATCAGACGACAAGCCAGAGCACAGGACAGGGCTGCGCATCACGAGCGCTTGATCTCCCTCAGACGCTGGAGCATTTGGAGCGCACAGGCTTCTCGCTCCTTCTGCTTGAGGACCACAGCCGCTGTCTTGCCGAGCTGGCGGCACAACTTATTTTTGCAGACTGCCTGCCCGAAGAATTCCGCAATACATGCTGCCGTCCGGGCTATGCCCTGCTTCTGGCACAAACTCCATCCAAGGAGGTCCATCATGAACAATGAAGAAATCCGAATTATGGAGCTTCATGGAAAAGGCTACTGCTGCACGCAAATCATGCTTGTGCTCATGCTGGAAAACATGCAGCGCGAAAACCCCGATCTCATTCGGGCCATGCAGGGCCTGTGTATGGGGGGAGGAGACTGCTCTGGAACCTGTGGCATCCTCACAGGCGGACTCTGTGCCCTGTCCATGCTTTTGGGAAAAGGAACTGATTTTGACGAATCCCACGAACAGCTCCCCATGCTTCAGGAAATGTTCAGGGACTGGTTTGTCACCAAGGTTCACGCTCTGCACGCAGGCATCCGCTGCGAAGACATCCTTGGTCCCGGCTGTACAGGGCCAAACCCGCTGGAGTGCGGAAGCCTCCTGTCAGAAGCCTACGTCAAGCTCATAGAAATTTTACAGGAAAACAGCATTGATCCAACAGAAGGCAAAGAGTCCAATGGCTTCTAAACTTGAGTTTGAGCACACCCAAAGCGTTTGTCCGGTGTGCCTGCGACGCATCCCCGCAACGCGTCAGCTGGTGGGAAATGAAACCCGCCTCGTCAAAACCTGCCCAGAGCATGGAACATTCAGCACCCCAGTCTGGCGCGGTATTCCAGAATTTCACAGCTGGAGACGCCCAAAGTCCCCTTCTGCACCACCAGTTATGGACCATGATGTTTCCAAAGGCTGTCCCTTTGACTGTGGCCTTTGCCCAGAGCATCGCCAGCATACCTGCACCACGCTGGTCGAAATCACGTGGCGCTGTGACCTTGGCTGTCCTGTCTGCTTTGCCTCTGCCGGAGGAAAGGTTCCAGCCGATCCAAATCTTGCAGAGCTGGACGCCCTGCTGGGAAAAGTTCGACGCACAGCCGGAGACTGCAATCTCCAGCTCTCTGGTGGCGAGCCTGCGGTTCGTGACGACCTGCCGCAGATCGCGGAATGCGCCAAGGCGCATGGCTTCCCCTTTGTTCAGGTCAACAGCAATGGACTCCGCATGGCCAACGAACCGGGCTTTGCACAACGCCTTGCCTCAGCTGGTGTTGATTCTGTTTTTCTCCAGTTCGACGGCACAGAAGACGCAATATATTCCCGCATCCGTGGTCGTGCGCTCTATGAAACCAAACTCCGGGCCATCGAAAACCTGTGTGCCGCTGGTATCGGCGTCGTCCTCGTGCCCACGGTCGTCCCCGGCGTCAATGACCATAATCTCGGTGAAATGCTCAAACTCGCCATTGCCCATGCACCGGGAGTCCGGGGCATTCATTTTCAGCCTGTAAGCTACTTTGGCCGCTACCCCAAGGCACCATCCGATGTGGAGCGCATCACTCTGCCAGAAGTCATGGCCGGGCTGGAAGCCCAAAGCAATGGCCTTGTTTCGACCGCTGATTTTTTACCGCCTGCCTGTGAGCATGAACTCTGCTCTTTTCACGCCAACTATCTTGTACTGGAAGACGGCACGCTACACCGCCTCAGCTCCAAATCAAACTGTTGCTGTACACCTCATCCAGCAGCAGAGGGCGCAGAACAGTCCAGAGCCTTTGTTCGCCGACAGTGGGCCGCAGCGCCAGAGCTCAAAAATCAGCCAGAGCCAGAAGACGATCTGGACCGCTTTATTCAGCGCGCCAAGACCCATATTCTCGCGGTCTCAGGCATGGCGTTTCAGGACGCATGGACTCTTGATCTGGAACGCCTCAAGGGCTGCTGCATCCATGTCGCCGCACCAGACGGTCGCCTGATTCCATTCTGTGCCTACAACCTCACGGCTGCCGATGGCCGCACGCTGTATCGGGGAAAGTGTCATGCTCAAGCCAGCGCTTGATATTTGGCTCGGACAACGTATGGGCTGGCCCCTGAGCGCAGGCTTTCCCTCTCCGCAAGATGTCCGCATCTGGCAGATGAGCCTTTTGCGCCAGACAATACGGCACGTTCAAAAACACAGTACGCACTACGCCAGAACTCTTGCCGGAATCTCAGCCTGTAGCATTCAAGACCCTCAGGAAATGGCACAGCTTCCTTTCACCACTCCTGCAGAGCTTCGGGCAAATCCCGATGCATTTCTGTGCGTTCCGCAAGACGAAATAGCCCGAACAATCACGCTGAGTAGCTCCGGGACGTCTGGCACGCCTAAACGCCTCTCGTTCACAGACGAAGACCTGCGCCTAAGCTCAGAGTTCTTTCATTATGGCATGTGGCCCCTGCTTGCGCCCAAGGAAACGGTCTACACCATCCTGCCCGGCACCCGCCCCGGTGGCGTGGGAGACATCTTCCGCTCAGCCATAGCCCAGCGAAAGGCTTCTGCGATATTCCCTGCCGACCCGCAGGACATCCCTCAAATGCTCGCAGAAATCCGCAGAAGCTCAGCCCGCGCCCTGCTCGGTCCGCCCGCCCATGTCTTTGCTCTGGCCCAAATGTGGAGTGCCCAAAAGCTGCCCAAAAACCAGATCCGGGCAGTGCTCATGTGCTGGGACAGCTGTCCTGCCGCAGCACAGCATCGCATCCGAGAGGCCTTTGGCTGCGACATCTACCAACACTGGGGAATGACAGAGACCTGCCTTGGTGGTGCGGTGGAAAGTCTGCCTGGGCAGGGCATGAACATTCGGGAACCAGACCTTTTTTTGGAAATCATTGATCCAGCCACGGGCGCACTGTGCCCAGAAGACTGCTGGGGCGAGCTGGTCCTGAGTACGCTTTCCAGAAAAGCCATGCCCCTTTTGCGCTATCGCACAGGGGACCGAGCACGCATTCTTTCTGGCTTTGCGCCTCGCGGTACCCATCTGCGCCGTCTGGAGCTTGGCGGACGACTCAACGCAGGCGTCCCGCTTGCCAACGGGGCACGGCTCACTCAGTCCATGCTGGATGATGCTCTCTTGCCCCATCCAAAACTTCTCCATTTTTCATCTGAATACAGCTGGCCGCAAAACCGGCTCAGCATCTGCCCTGATCTGCTGGCCCCAACGCCCAAAGCAGAGACGGAGCTTCGAGACGCCATACTGCAACTTCCCTGCTGCAAAATGGCCCCAATCCCTGACATTCACATCATTCCCGGCAGAACAGACGGAACACTCCACGCCGGGTTTGAAAAACGAACATGTGTTTCGACTCACACGGAGGTTCAGTTCGCATGATAGATCTTCTTCGCTCCACAGCATCCTCCCTCCACGCCGGAGAGGACCTCATCCTCGCCAGCATTTTGGATAGCAAAGGCTCAACCCCTCGCTCCGCAGGCAGTGCAATGACCATCCACCGCGATGGGCACATCACTGGCACAGTTGGCGGTGGCATTGTTGAGGAACAGGTTCGCCGGGCTGGCGTCAAAATGTTTGATGCCGGAAAACGTGCTGCCCAGATTCTGGAATTTGATTTTTCCAACAGCAAGGCAGCCATCTCTGACATGATCTGCGGCGGATGGGTTTCCGTGCTGCTGGAGCATATCCCTGCCGAAGCAGCCGAGGAACAGCTGATTCAGGACGCCCTGACCGAACTGCGCCAGGGACGCCCAGCCATACTCTTGGACAAGCTTTCGGCAGACAGCAGCACAAACGAGCACAAGGGACTGCTCACGGCTGATGCCCTTCCTGACTGGGCGGGGCTTACCGCAGAACAAAGTGCAGAACTCACGAACAGCATTTCCGAAGCCATTCGTCCGCTCGTTTTTTCGACAGAAAGCGGCTCACTGGTTGCCCGCTGCTTCCACCCCTTGCCGAGCCTGTTTATTTTTGGTGGTGGCCATGTTTCGCGCCCCACGGCAAAGCTTGCGGCGAGCATCGGATTCCGCACGGTTGTCATGGATGACCGCAAAGATTTTGCCAATCGGGAGCGCTTCCCGGAAGCCGATGAAGTGCTCGTCCTCGACGCCTTCAAAAACGCCTTTGAGGGCCTCCCTGTGCGTGAAGATTCCTTTATTGTCATCGTGACCCGCGGGCACCTGCATGACAAAACGGTTCTGGCGCAAGCCCTGCGCACCCCGGCCAAATACATTGGTATGATCGGAAGTAAAAAGAAACGCGACGCCATTTATGCAGCACTGCTCAAAGAAGGCTTTACTCAGGCTGACATTGACCGCTGCCATTGCCCCATTGGTCTTTCTATTGGTGCCCAGACGCCAGAAGAAATCGCCGTCAGCATCAATGCCGAGCTGATTGCAGACCGGGCAGGTGTCTCACTATGAAAATTTACGGCATCGTCGTAGCTGCCGGATATTCAAGCCGGATGGGGCGCCTCAAGGCGCTCCTCCCGCTCGGACAGCGCAGTGTACTTGAGCGGACAGTCACCGCCCTTCGCGATGGCGGTGCTCTCGACGTCTTTGTCGTCACCGGGCACGAAGCTGAACGAGTTGCGGCCGCAGCACAATCCTGCGAGGCGCAAGTGGTTCACAACCCCAATTTTGACAGCGGCATGTTCAGTTCCATACAGGCCGGAGTTCAAGCTCTCCCCAAAGATTGTGATGCCTTTTTTGTCCTTCCTGTGGACATCCCGCTCATTCGCCCCTGCACCATCCGTGCTTTGGCCATGAATTTTTGCGAGCGCAAGGCTCCAGTGAGTATTCCCTGTTTTCAGGGGCAAGAGGGACACCCGCCGCTCATAAGCGCCACTCTGATTCCGGCTATCCTTGCCCATGGTGGAACACGAGGTCTGCGGGGAGTTCTTTCCAAATTCCCTCACGCCAATCTTGAAATGCCTGATTACGGCATTCTTCATGATCTTGACACACCAGACCAGTATGCATGGGCCAAGAAGCGTTTTACCCAGCGCGAAATCCCTCTTCCTGAGGAAGTCACCGCTCTTTGGGAACTCGCAGGAACACCGCACAACACCCGCAAGCACTGCAAGGCCGTCGCCGAATGTGCCTGCGAACTTGCAAAATGGCTCAATGCAAGCCGCACGGCGCACGACACGGTCTCTCCAGAACTCATTCGGGCCGCAGCCCTCCTGCACGATGTCGCCAAGGGACAACGCTCTCACGAACGGGCAGGCGGAACCCTGCTTGCTGGCTATGGTTTTCTGCAAATTTCGGATATTGTCGGAGCGCACAAAGACAGTTTTCTTCCAGAACATGCCCCTATCACGGAGAAAGAACTTGTCTTTTTGGCCGACAAAATCACCCGGGGCACAGAGCGGGTCACCCTTGCCGAGCGCTATGATGCCACGCTTGAGCGCTGGGCACATGACCCAGAAGCTGTTGCCGCCATTTCTGCCAGAAAAGCCCGCGCACAAAAACTTTTGCAGCGCTTTGAGCACGAAACAGGATTCTGTGCTCATGAGCAGTGCGCTTCGCCTTCCTGACACACTCCGCAGGGCAGACATATGAAGGAGATTTTTCATGATCGTTCTCATTCGGCACGCTGAACCAGAAGGCGCATTTAAAACCGCTTTTGGACATACAGACCTTCCTCTTTCTGAAACCGGACGGCGTCAGGCTCAGGAGCTTGGCGAAGCACTCAAGAACTACCGCGCTGACCATCTTTTTGTCAGCCCACTAACCCGCGCAAAAGACACTGCCGCCCCTCTCGTGGAAAACTGGCTCATGACTCCAGAGTATCGCCCGGACATGAAGGAAATTTTCCTTGGCGAATGGGAAGGACTTCCCTTTGAACAAATTCGGCACCTCTGGCCAGAAGACTACGAACGCCGAGGAAAAGACCTCTCGAATTTTGCAGCTCCAGGTGGGGAAAGCTTTTTGCAGCTCCAGCAACGCACGGTTCCAGAACTGGAACGGGCCGCGGGCTTTGATGGCACAAGTTTTATGGTTTGCCATGCCGGAGTCATGCGCGTTCTTCTGTGCTACGCCCTTGGCATCCCCCTGCAAAAACTCTTTAGCTTTATGCCCCGTCACGCCTATGCCTCCGTACTCACCAAGGGGCGCAACGGCTGGGTTCTCGAAGCATTTAACCAGTCACCAGCTGCCCTCGCCCAGTATCTGGGCTGCGGGGCATAAACCACTCGATTTTTGAAGACGCTCCCATCCGCTGCATGCCTCAATCACGCAGCCAGCACAGGACATTCTCTCCAGTCTTTGCTTTTGATGATACCGGGAGCGTCTTCTTACTGACCAAAAAAAAAGGAAGCCTTTGCTTCCTTTTTTGTCGTCAATTATGCGTGCCTCACAATCAGCCAACGCCTTTCCCAACAGGGTATTCATCCCTCACAGG
This sequence comes from Desulfobaculum bizertense DSM 18034, assembly GCF_900167065.1. Lineage (NCBI taxonomy): Bacteria > Pseudomonadati > Thermodesulfobacteriota > Desulfovibrionia > Desulfovibrionales > Desulfovibrionaceae > Desulfobaculum > Desulfobaculum bizertense. Next base: position 85,052 of record NZ_FUYA01000002.1, on the reverse strand, counting down.
AGCAATGGCCCGGCCCAGCCAGTCAATGGCCTGTCCAATATGTTCCATGTTTGCCATAGCTTCGGCATCACCAGAGACTTCTTCTTTGTTCAGACCGAAGCCCAGATTCCAGTAAATGGACCCCGGAACAATCATCTGCGACATCAGGAACATATGGTTAATGCTATCAAAGGCGTGTGTTCCGCCACCGCGACGCATAGCAATCACACCAGCGCCAATCTTGCCACGCAGAGAGTTGCCATTTGCAATGGCCACCATACCGGAGCGATCCAGCACAGCTTTCAGCTCTGGAGTAATATCTGCAAAATATGTCGGAGATCCACAGATAATGGCATCAGCCCGAACAATCTTTTCCATCAGCTCGTTAAACACATCCTGCTTCTGAATGCAGGTATTATTTTTCAGCTCAAAACACTTGCCACATGCGAGACAGCCTCGAACAGCCTTGCCACCAATGCGGACATACTCTGTTTCCCAGCCAGCGGCCTTCAGCGGCTCCAGTGCCTTGTGCAGCATAATTTCAGTGTTTCCACCTTTTCTTGGGCTTCCATTTATTGCGAGTACATACATCGTTTCAGCTCTCCTTTTTTCGCACGCAAAAAAACGCGCCAGTTTTTGTCTGAAACACCATTAGACACTATTCTGAAATTTTTTTGCAAGTACCAACAAAAAAGTGCTGTACTTACCAAAAGCATACTAAACTGCTCCAATTCTCATAAGCATCATTCTTTCTTTACTTTTTATGAAACAGCTCACAAAAGCCCACGTACCTATCACCCAGCAAGCTCTAAGCGGCCGTTATTTTGACGCTTTTTTCAATCGACAAATCTCTTTTTGCAATATACTGCACTCAAATATAATTTTTCCGGACAGATAGACCAAGATGAACCTCTGTTTTTCTTCGATCTTGCACTGCTTTCCAGCCCGACCGCTATATCGTCTACGAAGGAGAAATATGCTTCGAAACTCTTCCATCCAAACCCGCATTATGTTTGTGCTTTGTGCCACGCTGCTACTCCTCGTCGCCGGAGTTTTCAGCTTTCTTATGAACTCTCATGCCATCAGAGATGCCGTCATCCATACCACGGAACAAAAAATGCTCGATGGCCACAAAAATGAGATTCAAACAGCAACCCGTACGCTTGCCGCTGCCCTTTCCCGTTCTCTTCAAAATATTGAAACACCAGAAGAGCAAAAAGCATTTATCAAATCTGCAACAGAACACATCACTTTTGGCGCAGACAATTCTGGCTACTACTTTGCCTATCAGGGAACTGTTCCTTTTTCTTTACCAGCCAAGCCCTCTCTCGAAGGAAAAGACCTCATGTCTTCCACCGACAAAGATGGTATCTTTTTCGTTCGTGAACTCAGCAAAGCGGCACAGTCTGGCGGTGGTTTTGTCCATTTCACGTTCAAAAAACCCGGAGCGGGAAATACCCCAAAACTCGCCTACGCAACGCCCATTCCAGGCTCTCCGTTCTGGATTGGCACAGGCGTCTACCTTGATACTATCGAACAGGAAAAAATCCGCTTAGACACCCAACTGAGTGACAATGTTTCTGAACACCTCAAATCAACGCTCATGATTTTGGGAGCAGGGCTACTCCTCATTATTGGATTTAGCATCGCCGTTTCAAAAAGCATTGTTGGCCCAATTCAGCGGGCAACAGTCGCGGCCGAAGCCATTTCTGATGGCAATCTTGATATCAAGCTCAACCGCATAGGCACTGACGAAATCGCAGAGCTGGAGCGCGAGTTGATGAAAATGGCTCAGGTTCTGCGCAGCAACATGACTGAGATTCAGCAAAAGACGCAGGTTGCAGAAGAAAAAGCCCGCGCAGCAGAGGACGCAAGCGCTCAGGCGCAGGAGGCCCTTGATCAGGCTCGTACGGCCCGCAACGAAGGCATGCTTACCGCTGCAAACAAGCTTGATACTGTTGTCCAAAAAGTCATCGATGCCTCAGGGCGCATTGCAACCCAAAGCAAAGAAATCCAGAAAGGCACAGAAAACCAGCGTGTAAGCGTTGCATCCACGGCAACAGCAGTGGAAGAAATGAGTGCCACAGTGCTTGAAGTTGCCCGCAATGCCACGCAGGCAGCCGAAGCCAGTCACAAAGCCTACTCCGAAGCCCTTGAAGGCCAGACTATTGTTGGAGAAGCGATTGGGGCGATTGAGGAAACCCGCACCAAGAGCAACGAACTCAACGAAAACATGGCCGAGCTGGAAGAACAGGCTGAGTCCATTGGGACCATCATGAATGTCATTACTGACATTGCCGACCAGACCAACCTGCTGGCCCTTAATGCGGCCATTGAAGCCGCCCGTGCGGGTGAGGCAGGCAGAGGCTTTGCCGTTGTCGCCGATGAAGTCCGCAAACTCGCCGAGAAAACAATGGCCGCAACCCGCGACGTAGGAAGTGCCATCGCAGCAATTCAGCAGGTGTCCAACAGCAATGTGCAGTCCATGACAGAAGCTCTCCGGCACCTTGAAGAAGCCGTCCAGCTCTCTGGGAAATCAGGTGAAATGCTTGGTGGCATCGTAACAGCTGCTGATGACAGTGCAGAGCAGATCAGAAGCATTGCCGCGGCATCCGAGCAACAGTCCACGGCCAGCGATGAAATCAACGCCAACATCGGCAACATCAACAACATCGCCGAGCTTAACGCCGAAGAGGTTACAGCCTCGGTCACAGCGCTCAGGGACCTCCAGAGCCAGACCTCAGAGCTGGGTCACATCATTAATCAACTCAAAGACGAAGCTCAGAACGCATAAATCCATGCAGGGGCGGTTTTTTCCGTCCCTGCTTTTCCCCCCACGGTTTCTCGCCCCTCTTGTGCTCTCGCAACGCTTCTTATATTCTCTCAGTATGACACAAGAAACACAGAATCCCTTACAGGCTCCCCCAGTGGAAAGTGACAAAGACGCATACCAGCAGGTACTGCTTCTGCTTTCGGAAAAACGCACAGCTCACACAACCCTGCGCACAGGCATTGCCGTTGCAGTCCTCCCCCTCACCGTGCTGTCCTTTCTCATTGTCATGTCCAGTCACTACTCCCTGCCCGACAATGCCCTTCTCCTGACGCTGGTTATTATTGGCTGCTGCCTGTTCATTGCCCTTGGGACTTTTCTTGTCCTGCGTGGACTTATGCAAATTCATTTCTATGACAAGCGAATGGGCGCGCTCATGTCACGGCACAAAGAAATCCGCGGGCTTTTCTTCCGTGGCATATTTGCCCGTCAGACAGACGCGTTCAAATAAAAAAGGCGCACCCAGCTGAGTGCGCCTACGAGGTCGGTTCGTTTATGACAATCGTCGTATGCTCTGGACCCTGTATCCACAGCTGCGAACGTCGAGCATAAAAAGAGCAAGATCATTCTGAGAACAAATCTGTCGATCAGCTTCTACCCGTTCTCCTTCTCTGCCAATAGCAATAATACGCAAAACGCGGACTGGTTGAGAACTTCTTTCCACCCATGAATCATGATGAACATCCTGTTCCTGTCCCAAACTGATTTTCCTCATGTGTTCCCCCTAGGTGGCGAATAGTCAGGTAAGCTTCTTATATTACACAAAAACCAGAAGAGCATGGTGAGGAATGCCACCTTCTTCATTCATATCATAAAATGAACATCCCCGGCATCCCTTTGCACGGACTTTGTCACAAAACTCCCAAACCCTCTTTCTCATGATCATTCTTCGCCACACCGCCCGGGGCGGTGGCTTGACGCATCATAGCCCGACCGCGTATTGCTAAATATACTCAATGCATTGCTCTCGCAGCAGAGAGCTGTGCAGCCTCATCCAAACCGGCAAAACACGGCAGAACTTCATGCAGTTATTTGAAAGAATCGATAATATCATTGCTCAGGTTGAAGGCGGAAGCCGGGCAGCCTTTGCGCGTAGAATAGACGTCGCACAGACAACATTTAATGGATACCTCACCGACAAAGGTCAGGAAAAAATACGGGTAAGCCTGCTCGAAAAAATCCTTGAGTGTTATCCAGAAATCAATCGCGAATGGCTCTACTTTGGCACAGGCTCCATCTGGGCCAGCGGCTTTGATCCTTCCATTCGTCCAGTCCGCCGCCAGCAGGTAGAGCGCCGCCCAGAAGCACCACATTCAAGCTTCCCCTCTCAGGACACATACCGCTCTGCTCCGCACGATATCCATTCCCGCGACTATTCGCCATTTGATGCGCCAGAACAGGCCGCGCCACGTAACGAACAGCCACGCCGCGAAGCCCAGCAGTACACAGCTCCGCAGCAGCCTGTCCGCCGTGAGGAGTATGTCCAGCCCCAGCGCACCGAATACGCTGAGCCTCAGCTGTCCGAGCATCGGATTTCCGAAGCTCCCGCCCCTGAATCCAGAATGTCCGAGCCTCGCATGTCTGCCCAGCATGAAGAACGTTATGCACACGCCCCTGTTCAGGAGCAGCCTGCGCAGAGGCAACCAGAGCCTGAACGCCGCCAGCCGGAGCAGATTCAGGAAGAGCAGCGCACGGAGCCACAGGACGCAACTCCTGAAATTCAGACGGAAGTACAGCCCGAACATCATTCTGAACACTCTCACGGCGAAGAGCTTCACGCAGCAGAGCACCCTTCCCACGACGAGGTTCAGCCGTCCGAGGACGTCCCAGCACAGCCCAGAGCAGAAGCTCCAGAGGCTCAGGAAGTACAGCCCGAAGCTCCTGCCCCAGAAGAAATTTTCGAAGATGATGAACTTGATGAAGCTCTCGTGGAAACGACAGAGCACAGCGAACCAGAGCATCTCGACGAAGAAGCAAAGGAAGAACCTTGCAGGCATGAGGTGCTTGTTCAGTCTTCCCTCGCTGAAATGGCACCCAAAACAGCCATTGGCCGCGAACTTCGCGACATTGCCATGATTCTTCTTTCTGTTGAAATGCCCATTGAGGACGTTCAGTCTGCAATGATTGAATACCTCAGCACGCATCTTCCTAAGGATGACGAACTCAGCGTCTAGCTTCCCCTTTCACAGCGCACAAAAAAACGCAGCAAGCATTTCGCTTCCTGCGTTTTTCTTTTCTCTTTTCACTCGCTCTATTTTTCCAGAATCACTGCCGTTCCCGGTTCTGGTGCCAGCATCTTCACCGCATTCAGCCCACGGGCAGCAAGCGCCTGCGCAAAATGCTCTGTATTCTGCTCCAGCACCGGGAAGGTGCCCCAGTGCATTGGAATCACGGTTGAGCAGCCCAGCAGTTCACAGGCTTTGGCGGCCTGCAATGGGTCCATTGTGAACACGCCGCCAATCGGCAGCATGGCAACATCAATAGAGTACAATTCACCAAAAAGCTGCATGGACGAGAAAATACCCGTATCCCCAGCGTGGTAAACTGTTGTTCCATCCGGGAAGCGCAGGATAAAACCGGTCGGAGCACCGGATTCGCTGGAATGAAAAGCCTGCGTCATGGTTATCTTAACGCCCTTTATCTCCAGTGTTCCGCCAATGTTCATCCCAATGCCGTTGGCAATACAGTCCGCAGGCACGCCCTGCTGCTGCAACTTTTCAGCGGTACCAACAATCGTCACCAGCGGTACATTATGTTTTGCACACAGTGCAACAGCATCGCCAACATGATCGCCATGGTCATGGGTCACAAGCACAGCATCAACCGGTGCAATCTCATCTGCTGTACACGGGGCCTGAGGATTACCAGTAAAAAACGGATCAATCAGAATGCGAACGCCATCATATTCAAGAAGAAAATTTGCATGGCTGTACCATGTCACGGAAAGGCTCATAAAGGAGGCTCCTCTTCTGTCGGGGTATTCCAGCGGCCAGAAAGTTCGTGTTCTATGTCCATCATGTCCAGCACTCGACCACAAAAATGATTCAGCAAATCCTGTATCGTTCGGGCTTTCAGATAAAAAGCAGGGCACGGCGGCATAATAACAGCGCCTGCCTGCTCCACCCGCAGCATGTTTTCTAGATGAATTCGATTAAACGGGGTCTCCCGAGGAACCAGCACCAGCCGACGCCGCTCCTTGAGCGTCACGTCTGCCGCACGGTGGATCAGATTTGATGCGAGTCCCGTTGCGATAGCTGCAAGCGATGCCATTGAGCATGGGCACACGATCATACCATCGTGTCGCCACGAACCACTCGCCGGACCTGCCCCTATATCACGCTGCGTATACACTGCATCCGCATATTGCGTGATACTCTCAACATCTTCACCAAGCTCCTCGTGCAGAACGTATTTCGCTGCATCAGAAACAATACAGTGCAACTCAATCTCAGGATTCTCACCAAGAGCACGCGCAAGTGTGACCGCGTACGGACTGCCACTGGCTCCCGTTACCGCGAGCACGATCCTTCGGCGCGCTACTCCCGTCGATTTTTTTTGTGCTGTCATATCTCTTGTCTATCATCCCCACTCTGAGATTGACAAGAGACTCCCCTTATCTGCCCTAAGAGCTATGAAAAATATGCCCTTTTTTCCTCACAGACCTTGACAACTCACCCCCCTCGGGCATACTAACGTTCTCCCGCGGGCAATTAGCTCAGTTGGATAGAGCGCTAGCCTCCGGAGCTAGAGGCCGCAGGTTCGATTCCTGCATTGCCCACCATATCGGTTATAAAAAGAGTTACGTTTCAACGTAGCTCTTTTTTTTTGCACTTGGGTGGGTTGGTTACGAGACTCCGTCTCGTGCTCTGCAAGGGGCGCTGCCCCTTGACCCCGCCCAAGGACGAGGCCCTTGGGAATCCCGCTATCGCCCAAAATTAAAGGGCCGGATGTGTGAAAGCCGTTGGCTTTCCCTTACATCCGGCCCTTTAATTTTGGCCTAGTGGGCGTTTCCCTAACGCGTGTTCTTTTGCCTTTTCCAGACCGCACTTATTTTCTTTTGAACGCTCGCGTTCAAAAAGAAAATGGTGGCAACTCGCAGAAGAAAAAAAAGCCGCTTTAGGCAGCCCCATTAAGTTTAAAAGCCGTTCAAGCGAAGCTTGAACGGCTTTTAAACTCGATGAGGATACGTAAGGGAATCATTCCCTTACGCGGGGGTTTGGGGGCTGGCCCCCAACATCTTCCCTCTTCCTGTCCATCCATCCATGCAGTTCTATTCTTCTTCCGAGAGGAGAGAATGAGAAGAGATTGGAGAATGCATAAGGTCTGCGAGGGAGATTGCGGCAAGTCCTTCGCGCAGGGCGTTGGAGGCGTGAAGCCACGCATCGCGGGCCTTGCATTCATCGGAACGATCGCACGCTGCGGGGTCAGCGCAACACTTAGTAAGCTGAATTCCCTCTTCCATGATGTCGACAATATCGGCGAGGGTAATCGTTTCTGGATTTTTAGCGAGGGTGTGCCCACCATTCGCACCGCGCTGGCTCGTCACAAGCCCTGCCCGTTTAAGGGGCTTCATAATCTGCTCAATAAACTGAACAGTAATGCCTGTATGCTCCGAAAGGAGCGGCGCCTTAAGCGGGGCATTGTCGGCATTGATGGCCAAATCAAGCAACAGTCGAGTTGCATATCTTGATCGTGCGGATAATTTCATACTCTACTCGTGGGATAAAAAGTGTGCATCAAACACGCGAGTTTCCGATTAAAGTAATCCGAATTTAACGTCAAGACAACAGGTTTTCGAACATTTTTCGCAAAAAGTTATGAAGAAACCTTCTTCAAATGCTGAAGAGCTGTATAAAGTGACTCAGCTTTCTTTGGGCCAAAGCCTGGCAATTCCATAATCTCAACGACGGAGGCTTTGCACATTGCATCAATGGAACCAAAATGTTCCCAAAGTTGCCGAGCCATAGCCGGACCAATCCCGGGAATACTCGACAGTTCACTCTGTAACATTCGTTTCTTTCGTCCCTGACGCTGCCGCCCAATAACAAAATCATGCGCAGCATCACGGATGCGCTGTAAAAATAAAAGCTCTGGGCTTCCTGGCCGGATGGGGAGCGGATTCTTTCGGCCTGGGAGAAAAATCCGATCATCCAAAACACCAGCTCGCCTGTCTGGACCCTGCCGATCTTCGGCGGAAGCTTTTGCTATGCCTGCAAAAGGCCAAATTCCCTCAAAACCGGCATCTTTTAAAGCCCGCGAGACGGCAGAAACCTGCCCTTTTCCTCCATCCACCAAAACAAAATCAGGCTGAGGCCCTTCTGACTGCGCACGCCGAACGGCCCACGCAGCAAGAGCCGCATAGTCATCACCTGAACCTTCAAGCTCCTCAAAAAGATAAGTCCGATACTGAGAAGGAACGGGCTGGCCATCCTCAAAAACCACACAGCCCGAACGCATACCCTGCCCGCCAAGATGGGAAATATCCACACATTCAACCCGGCGAGGTGGCGAGGCAAGACGAAGGGCACGCTGGAGCCGAAGGTCCAGGGGATCATCTGTTTCACGGGGGGCAGCCTGCGCAGCATTGGCTCGGGCTAACTCAACAAGCTTCTTTTCTGCACCAGAACGAGGGGCGCGAAGCGAAACAGGACCCTGCCGAAAATCTTCGAGAACGTGCTGAATGGTGTCGTCATCAAGCTCCCAAGGCAAGAGAATACGCTCTGGAATAAAACGACTTTTTGAATAGAACTGTGATAAAAAGCCGCGAACAGCCTCTTCCCCCTCTTCAAGACCAAGCCCAGACCAAAAATGTGCTTTTTTGCCAATGAGCCTGCCCTGTCGAATAAAAAGCAGAGCCAAACCAAGTCCTTTCACGGTCTCAGCAAGACCAAGCACATCAAGATTAGAACCTGTGCTTAGCACAACAGACTGCTGCTCGACCGTCGCCTCAATCGCCTTGAGCTGATCCCGGTACTGGGCAGCCTGCTCAAAATCCAACGCATCAGAAGCAGCAAGCATCTTCTGCCGGAGCTGAGTTGCAAGCTCACCAGTCCGCCCAGAGAGAAAAAGCTCAACCTGCCGGACAATTGCAGAATAGGTCTCAGTCGAAACATGATGAACGCAGGGGCCGAGGCACTGCCCTATATGATAATAGAGACATGGGCGAATTCTGTTCCGAAACATTTTGTCTCCGCATTTTCGTAGCGGAAACATGCGCCCCATAAGCTTCCAAGTCTGCCGGGCCGCGTGAGCTGAGGTAAATGGCCCATAATATAATGACCCGTCACGAACAACGCGCCGCGTCATCACAAGCCGAGGGAACTCCTGCCGCTTGGACAACTTCATCAAGACATACTGCTTATCATCCCGCAAAACGATGTTGTACCGAGGCCGATGCTTCTTAATCAGACTTGCTTCCAGGAGCAGGGCTTCCTTCTCGGTTGCGGTGTTGAGAGTCTCAACCGCGCTAATCTTGCTCACCATAATCCGAGTTTTTGGAGTCTGACGCTCCTCATTCCGAAAATATGACGCAAGCCTAGTCCGCAGTCGCTTTGCCTTGCCGACATAAATGATGCGCCCCTGCACATCTTTCATCAGATAGACGCCGGGAGTGAGGGGAAAATTTGCAGAATGGAATTCGTACATATCTGTTTTTTACACGAGGCAGGAAAGAATGTCTCGTTCGCCAAAAGCACATTTTTTTGACGAATCACGGTTTATCACAAAAAAAGTTTAAATTTTTTTACCGCTCAAAACGAAAGAAAAAGACATCCATTTAAAACAACTGATATTTGCAACTTAACTAACTGAAATTATGCATTTTAAATTCATTTCATATGGAATGATTCCAATTTGAATATATATTTTCCCATATCACTTTTCTCTGCAAAAGTACGCCCTTTCTATCTCCAAACCCCTTGTATCAACAGATAAAACTACGTATCGAGCAGTTCTGAACCTGGCGCAACAGGTTCACGGCGTCGGTAGCTTTTTTACTTTTCTGATCACTAAGCAAGACAAAGAAGGATCTTACGATGAAACGTATTATCACTCTGGCTCTCGTAGCCGCTTTTGTCCTGAGCATGGCAGGCTTTGCTTCCGCTAAGGAAGTGAAGATGAAGGCTCAGATGACCACCGGTGTTTCCTTTATCAACAACACCGATTTCGCTGACGACAACGCAGAAGAAGACTTCTCCGCTAAGCAGCGTATGCGCGTATACTTTGACTACGTTGCTTCCGAGTCCGTGAACGCAGTTCTCGGTCTTGAGATGAACCACACCTGGGGCCAGGAAGGCGCTCAGCTGGGCACCGACGGCAACAAAGTTGTTGTGAAGCACGCATACACCAACTTCGTTGTTCCTGGAACTGAAGTTGCTGTTCGCGTTGGCCTCCAGCCTTTCGCATTCAAGGGCGCTTACGGCTCCCCGATCTTTGACGACGACGCTGCTGGTGTTGTTGTTAACGCTCCTATCAACGAAGCTCTCTCCCTGTCCGCTGCATGGGTTCGTGCATACGACAACCTGTCCGCACAGGCTGGCGACGTTGACCTCTTCACTCTGGCAGCTCCTGTCCAGGGCGAAGGCTTCAATGTCACTCCTTACGGTGCATTCGCTGCTATCGGTGAAGGTGCTCTTAACGCTATGGCTGCTGACCGCGACATCATGGCTGCTGACGGCCTCCTCGCTAACGGCGCAACCGCTACTGACAAAGACGCTCGTGCATACTGGGCTGGCGTGAACTTCGAAGTGACTGTCCTCGATCCCATCACCATCAAGGGTGACGTGATCTACGGCGCAGTTGCTGCTGACGAAGACAACAACGACCGTTCCGGTTACTTTGCTGACCTTGGCGTTGAGTACAAGGCTGGCTTTGGTACCGTTGGTGTTGTTGGTGTATACGGTTCCGGCAACGACGACGACGCTGACAACGGCTCCGAGGCTATGCCTGTCCTGAACGACTCCGGCTTTGGCCTGACTTCCTTCGGTTTCACCGGCGGACAGTGGACCGGTACTGACTCCATCCTTTCCGGTGGAGCTAGCTACGACATCGCTGCTGCTGGTCTTTACATCACCGACCTGTCCTTCGTTGAAGGCCTGTCCCACAAAGTGATCGCTCTCTACGGTACTGGTACCTCCGAGGACGCTTCCTACAGCGCTGTCACCGATGATGACACCTTCCTGGAAGTGAACTTCGACTCCAACTACCAGATCTACGAGAACCTCGCTGCAGTTGTTGAACTTGGTTACATCTACATGGACAAGGACAACGGCTCTGACGACGACGCTGCTAAGGCTGCTTTCTACCTGAAGTACAGCTTCTAAGTAGAAAACAGTTTTCCGACGCCATTTCAGGCCGGGGTGCGCAAGCCCCGGCCTTTTTTATGCCCAAAATCCAGTCCAGCATCCGGCAGTCTCCACATAAAGTACCCTTTTCCGCATAGCCTTTCTTTCTATTCTTTGTACATTTTTGTAAAACAAAGCATAAAATAAAACAGCACGCTTCCATTTCTTTTAGAATAATTTGGTATGAAATTATTTTTTTAAAAATAGATAACTATCTTAATCATTTCGTCCTATCGATAAATATACACCGAAATTCAAGTATAAAATATTTTACGGTAAAAATTTTTATACTTTTTTTCATTTCCAGACGAAATCCCCTTGAAATCTGCGAAAAACCAATATAGTCCGACAGTGTTCCCAATGGGGACAGGCGTCGGAGGCCTGAAAAGACCTCTTTTTCGCAAAACAAAGAAGGATTCTAAAATGAAACGCATTATTACTCTGGCTCTCGTTGCAGCATACGTGCTCAGCATGGCCGGCTTCGCTTCCGCTAAGGAAGTGAACATGAAGGCAGAGTTCATCGAATCTCTGCAGTGGTCCGACAACCACAACTTTAAGGCTGATGACGGCGAAGATGACTTCACCGCAAAGCAGCGCGTCCGCGTCTACTTTGACTATGTTGCTTCCGAGACCCTCAACGCAGTTCTCGGTCTTGAAATCTCCCACTCCTGGGGCCAGAAAGGCGCACAGCTTGGCACCGATGGCGACAACGTTAAGGTTAAGCACGCATACACCAACTTTGTTGTTCCTGGAACCGAAGTTGCTGTCCGCGCTGGTCTCCAGCCTTTCGCCTACAAAGGCGCATATGGCTCCCCGATCTTTGACGACGACGCTGCTGGCATCGTCATCAACGCTCCTATCAACGACGCTGTTGCTCTGAGCGCTGCTTGGATTCGTGCATTTGACAATGCTAATGGCGACAAGAACGATGCAGACTTCGATCTGTTCACTCTCGCTGCTGACATTCAGGGTGAAGGCTTTGCCGTGACCCCTTACGCTGTCTACGGCGCACTTGGCCAGAACGCTCTCGAAAGCAATTCTGAGTTCTACGCTCACGATACAGCTGCTGGTCTCGCTACCATCGGTGCTATCGACGCAGAAGAGAATGCAGACGTATACTGGGCTGGCATCAACTACGAAGTCACCATGTTTGATCCCTTCACCATTAAGGGTGACGTGATCTACGGTGCTGTTGCTGCTGACGAAGACAAAAACGACCGCTCCGGTTGGTTTGCTGATCTCGGCGTTGAGTACAAGCTCGGCTTTGGTACCCTCGGTGTTGCTGCACTGTACGGTACTGGTGACGACGACGACATCTCCGACGGTTCCGAAGCTATGCCGGTCCTGAACGACTCTGGCTTCAGCCTGACCTCCTTCGGCTTCTCCGGCGCTACTGGCACCGGTGCCGACTCCCTGCTTGGCTCTGCTCGCTACGACATGTGGGCAATCGGCGCATACCTCGCTGATTTCTCCTTTGTTGAAGACCTGAGCCACAAGTTCATCGTTGTTTACGGCCAGGGCACCACCGACAGCGAAGCTGTTGAAGGTACCGACGTAAGCGGCAATGACTTTGCTCCAGTCCTGACCGACGAAGACTCCTTCATCGAAGTGAACTTCGACTCCACCTACCAGATCTACGAGAACCTCGCTGCTATCGTAGAACTCGGCTACATCCACATGGATCGTGACGACGACACCTGGAAGGCAAGCGACCTCGACGATGCAGAAGATGCATACAAGGCTGCTTTCTACCTGAAGTACAACTTCTAAAGATTTCTTTTCATAATCCGACGCCAATACAGGCCGGGGTGCGCAAACCCCGGCCTTTTTTGTGCTCTCTGAAAAGTCGCTCAGCGCCAAAAAAATCCTGACACAGCTTCCCTTGATTCAAAAAAATCTTTTATCTTCTGTTTTTCCTCACATTTACAACAAGACCTGCCGCGTAAGGATATTGTATTGTTTATTTTTTTTAACCGTATAATTTTTTGTACTTTTCTATATGAAATATAGCTATACCACTTGAAACATACATTTTTTCGTTATACGCACACAGTGTCTCCTACAGAGACATGGCGTTGGTTCTTTCTCAGAGTTCATTCACGCAAAACTCTCAAGGATCTCAAAATGAAACGCATTCTGACCCTCGCTTTGGTCGCTGCTTTCGTGATGGGACTGGCTGGATTCGCTTCCGCTAAGGAAGTTCAGATGAAAGGCCAGTTCGTTCACAACCTGACCTGGATTGACAATGCAGATTTCCAGGATGACAACGCAGAAGACGACTTCACTGCTGACCAGCGTGTCCGCGTGTACTTCGACTACGTTGCTTCTGAAACCCTGAACGCTGTTCTTGGTTTCGAAATCAACTCCGAATGGGGTAACATTGACGAAGGTGGCGATCTTGGCACAGACGGCAACACCGTTCTGGTCAAGCACGCTTACACCAATTTTGTTGTGCCGAGCACTCCGGTTAACGTCCGTGTTGGTCTCCAGCCGGTCGCATGGCCCGGTGCTTACGGTTCCCCGATCTTTGACGACGATGCTGCTGGCATCCTCGTTTCTTCTCCCATCACTGATAACGTTGCCATCACCCTCGGCTGGGTCCGTGGCTATGACGACGTCAACATTAGTGACAGAAAGCCTAATGACGACATGGATATCTTTACCGCACTGCTGCCCATCAAGGGTGACGGCTTTGCTGTAACTCCTTACGTCATTTACTCCGCTCTCGGTGAAGATCTTATGGACCTCACTGGCGACTCTGCTTTCTCGTCTACCGACACCATTAAGGGTGTTGGCTCCATGACACCTGTCAACGCTACTGACAACCTTGATGTCTGGTGGGGCGGCCTCAACTTTGAGGTTTCCATGCTCGATCCTTTCACCTTCAAGGGTGATGTGATCTACGGCACCGTCCGTGCCGACCAGGAAGAGAATGATCGCTCTGGCTGGTTTGCAGACCTCGGTGTTGAATACAAATTCAGCTTTGCAACTCTCGGCATCATGGGCTTGTATGGTTCCGGCGACGACGATGACCTCGACGACGGCTCCGAAGCTATGCCTGTCCTGAACGACTCCGGCTTTGGCCTGACCCATTTTGGTTTCTCCGGTGCAACCACCGGTGGCCAGGACGGTTTCCTCGGCGCAGCACGCTACGACATGTGGGCCATTGGTGCTTACCTGCTCGACCTGTCCTTCGTCGAAGACCTCAGCCACAAACTGATCGTTGTTTATGGTCAGGGTACTACCGACAGCGAAGCTATCGATGCTGCTAACTACAACAACGACTTCGCTCCGACCCTGACTGATGAAGATTCCTTCATCGAAGTCAACTTCGACACCACCTACATGATCTACGAAAACCTCGCTGCTATCGTTGAGCTTGGTTACATCAACATGGATCGTGACGAAGACACATGGAAGGGCACTGACCGCGAAGACGCCGACGACGACGCTCTCAAGGCTGCTTTCTACCTGAAGTACGACTTCTAGGTCTTTCTGAAAAAAACCAATGCCATTACAAAGGCCGGAGTGCGCAAACTCCGGCCTTTTTTCTGCTCTTTTTCCCTCTTTTGCCCCACACTTACTCCGGTTTATTACTGTAATTTGCACTAAGTAAATAACTTTACAGAACAAGAAAATACCCCCACCACACAAGATAAATAGAAAAGTTCATACAAAATATTTATAAATACTTGTTTTAAACCTTAAATACATATATTCTTCTTTCAAAGTTCGCTTATTGTGAGCTTTTGGCGTGGTTGAAGTTCCTTTAACTGCAAAACAAAGAAGGATTTTCTCATGAAACGTTTTATGACTCTGGCTTTGGTAGCCATGTTCGTGCTGGGTCTTGCCAGCATGTCAGCTGCTAAAGAAGTCCAGATGAAAGGCCAGTTTGTTCACCACGTAACGTGGCTGGACAATGCTGACTTCTCTAAGGACAACAGCGAAAACGAGTTCCGCGCTGATCAGCGTATCCGCGTGTACTTTGACTACATCTCTTCCGAAGCCCTGAACGCAGTTCTTGGTTTTGAAATCAACTCCCAGTGGGGTAATGTTGACGAAGGTGGCGACCTCGGTACTGACGGTCTGAGCGTTCTCGTAAAGCACGCCTACACCAACTTTGTTATTCCTCACACCCCTGTTTCCGTTCGCGTTGGTCTGCAGCCTGTCGCATGGAAGGGCGCTTATGGATCCCCCATCTTTGATGACGACGCTGCTGGCATCATCATGAACGCTCCCTTCACAGACTGGTTCTCCGCCTCTCTGGGTTGGGTCCGCGCATATGACAACCTCGCTGACGACGAAAACAAACTTCGTCCCGACGATTCCATGGATCTCATCACTCTTAGCCTCGACTTCATGGGCGACGGCTGGAGCGTGACTCCTTACGGTATCTTCAGCTTCCTCGGCCACAATGCATGGAACGACATGTATGAACGTCAGTTCCCGAGCCCTGCAAACAGCACTGCTGAAGAAGATATCTTTGCCTTCAACGGCCTGGCACCTCTTGGCCCGAACTACCGTGCAGACGACGACATGTATGTTTGGTGGACCGGCCTGAACTTTGATGTTTCCGTCCTCGATCCTATCGTGATCAAGGGTGATTTCATCTACGGTTCTGTTGATGCTGACGAGTCTGAAAACGACCGCTCCGGTTGGTTCGCAGACCTCGGTATCGAATACAAGGTGAGCTGGGGTACCTTTGGTCTCATGGGTATGTACGGCTCTGGTGAAGACGATGATCTCGACAATGGTTCCGAAGCCATGCCTGTCCTGAACGACTCTGGCTTTGGCTTGACCACCTTTGGTTTCTCTGGCGCCGTTACTGGCGGCTTTGATTCCGCTCTTGGCACCGCACGTTACGACATGTGGGCCATTGGTGCATACCTTGCTGACTTCACCTTCATCGAAGACCTTACTCACAAACTGATCGTTGTTTACGGTCAGGGCACCTCTGATAGCGAAGCTATTGAAGATGCAGTTACTGCTGGCACAGATCCCTTTGATCTGGGCGCAGTTCTTTCTGATGAAGACTCCTTCGTGGAAGTCAACTTTGACACTCAGTACATGATCTATGAAAACCTCGCTGCTATCGCAGAGCTGGGTTACATCTACATGGATCGTGACTCTGACACCTGGAAGGGTTCCGACCTTGAAGACGCCGACGACGACGCATTCAAGGCTGCTTTCTACCTGAAGTACGACTTCTAGGGTCAGTCCCGAATTTCTCCACGCCAATCCGGGCCGGAGTGCGCAAGCTCCGGCCCTTTTTATTGCGATGGGCTCAAGAACATTACCCAAATCCCTCTACCCATCTCCACAACCCACTCCATGACCGCTCGACTTTTCTGCAACTCTTTTCTATACCTGTTCTCCTACAAGGTTTTTCTGCGCATCCAACAGTATGGTTTTGCGCACACATTCAACATTCTAAGGAGACGCACATGCCCTGCCGCATTATTGCCTGCCCTGATGCCTCACAGTTCGACGGCATTCAGGAATGGCTTTCCGGGCGCGAAGACCCCGGAAAAAACGTCGATGCTCTCGTTCAGGAGATTATCGATACGGTTCGGGAACGCGGTGACGAAGCTCTTGCAGAGTACTGCCGCAAATTTGACTGCAAAACCCTCACGGCGGGCGAGCTGCGTGTCCATCATCATGAAATCACTTCTGCCCTAGCCGAAGTTTCTGAAGAAACCCTCGCAATTCTGACTGAAGCTGCTGAAAACATCCGCAGTTTCCACAGCCAGCAAAAAGAAAAATCGTGGTGGACAACCAAAGAAGACGGCACGATTCTGGGCCAGCGCGTGACACCTGTTGAACGTGTCGGTCTCTATGTCCCCGGCGGACAGGGAGGCGAAACACCGCTTATCTCCAGCCTGCTCATGAATGCCATTCCGGCTCAGGTTGCTGGTGTTTCTGAAATCGCTGTCGTGACACCACCTCGTGCCGACGGCACGATCAACCCGACACTTTTGGCCGCGGCTCACCTGCTCGGCATTACGGAAATCTACAAGACAGGAAGTGCATGGGCCATCGCAGCCCTTGTCTACGGGACAGAGTGCATTGCCCCGGTTGATGTCATCGCAGGACCCGGCAATATTTTTGTAACCACGGCAAAGCGGCTACTCACGGGCAAAGTCGGTATCGACATGATTGCTGGTCCCAGTGAAATTTCCATTCTTGCAGATAACTCAGCCTCTGCTGAATGGCTTGCTGCGGACATGCTCTCTCAGGCCGAGCACGACAGTCTGGCCAGCGCAGTTCTGATTACACCAGACAAGGCGCTCGCCGAAAACGTTCAGGCCCAGCTCGCACAGCAGCTTGAGGAGCTTCCACGCAAAGACATTGCCGCTGCATCCCTCAAGGACTGGGGCGCAATCATTGTCTGCGACTCACTCGAAGCTGGTGCAGGCATCGTCAACCGCATTGCACCTGAACACCTTGAGCTTGCCGTGAGCGATCCATGGGCAACACTTGGCAGCATCCGCCACGCAGGAGCCATCTTCATGGGGCACCACACTCCAGAGCCTGTTGGTGACTATTTTGCCGGTCCAAACCACGTCCTCCCGACGCTTGGGACAGCCCGTTTCTCCTCAGCGCTTTCGGTGCAGACCTTCTGTAAAAAAACAAGCATTATTGCTGCGCAGCCTGCATTTACGGAAGCGCATGCGCATAAAATTGCCCAGCTTGCACGCCTCGAGGGGCTGGAAGCACATGCGCGAAGCGTCGAAAAACGCTCCAAGTAGCTCTTTATGGAATTTGGGTGTGTCTTTTGCACTTTCAAAGTCAGCGCATTTTGAGTATGTCTGACACACCCAATACCAATTTCCATTTTTAAGGAGCACAGTTTCATGAAGGTCGTGACACGTACCGAAATTCAGGAGTTTCCTCTTGTTTCGCGCGGTAAAGTCCGTGATATTTATGATCTTGGTGAAGATCGTCTGCTGATTGTAACGACAGACCGCATGTCTGCCTTTGATGTCATCATGAATGAGCCTATCCCCTACAAGGGTGCCATTCTGAACCAGATCACCCTGTTCTGGATGGACAAATTTAAAGACATCATCCCCAACCACCTCATCACCGCTGACGTCAAAGAATTCCCTGCGGAACTTGCTCCCTATGCAGAGGAGCTTGAGGGTCGTTCTGTGATCGTCAAAAAGGCCAAACCCCTGACCATCGAATGCATCGTTCGTGGATTTATCACAGGCTCTGGCTGGAAAGATTATCAGGCTCATGGTTCCCTGTGCGGCTACGCCCTTCCGGCTGGTCTCCAGGAATCCGAGCAGCTCCCGGAAGTTCTCTTCACTCCCTCGACCAAGGCGGAACTTGGCGAACACGACGAGAATATCACTCTGGAGCAGGCACGCGAGCGAGTTGGAGCGGAACTCCTCGACCGTGTTAATGACGTGGTTCACCAGATTTATTCCACAGCTCGCGACTACGCAGCAGAAAAGGGCATCATCATTGCCGACACTAAGTTTGAATTTGGCCTCGTTGACGGCGAGCTGATTCTCATTGACGAAGTGCTGACACCTGATTCCTCCCGTTTCTGGCCTGCCAAGAGCTACAAGCCCGGCGCATCTCAGCCGAGCTTCGACAAACAGTACCTCAGAGACTGGCTTTCTGCTCAGGACTGGGACAAAACGCCTCCGGCACCTACTCTGCCTCAGGATGTGATTGACCAGACTTTCAGCAAATATGCTGAAGCCTTTGAAATCCTGACAGGAACCCCCTTCTCTACAAAGTAGTTCCACAAGGCCTGCGCTCTGCGCAGGCCTTTTTTGTCACACAAAAGCCACACGATCCCCTTCCCAACTCTGCAATTCGTGTTTATTTGTTTGAAGCAGTATAGAAAAAGCGTAGCTTATCCTCCTTTTCCCCATCATTTTTTCCACTCTCCGCTGTACACAAGTCTGTCTGCTTGACAGGACCACCTGTGCAGGCCATAACTGCAATGCGCACCCGTTGCGCATGCGTTATATCTGTACGTAACTATTGCGTACGCAATAAGATAGGAAATTCATATGAAGTTGACAGATCTGAAGCACCTGAATCTCAGGGTGCCGGATTTCCAGATGCCAGACATCAAAATGCCTGAGCTGCATATTGCTGATCTGGTCGCCAAAATCCCTGTTATCCAGGGTGGAATGGGAGTAGGAATCTCCCTTTCTGGCCTTGCATCCGCCGTTGCCAACGAAGGTGGCATTGGTGTTATTGCGGCCGCTATGATTGGAACCGACGAGCCGGGACTCGCTAAAAATCCCGAAAAAGCACACACGGATGCGCTGGCACGCGAAATTCGCACTGCCCGCGAAAAGACCAACGGCCTTATCGGCGTCAACATCATGGTGGCACTGAGTAACTTTGCCGACATGGTCAAAACGTCCATCAAAGAAGGTGCAGACGTCATTATTTCTGGCGCCGGACTTCCGCTCGACCTCCCGAAATATCTGTCGGACGGCGCAAAAACACGTCTCATTCCTATTGTCAGTTCTGGCCGAGCCGCCACGATTCTGTGCAAGAAATGGCTGAAAAAATTTGATTACATCCCTGATGCCTTTGTCGTTGAAGGTCCTAAAGCAGGTGGGCACCTTGGCTTCAAGCCTGAGCAGATTGATGACCCTGCTTTCAGACTCGAAAATCTGGTGCAGGAAGTTGTTGCCGCAGTAAAGCCCTTTGAAGAAAAGCACGGCTGCCGCATCCCGATCATTGCCGCTGGCGGCGTTTTCTCTGGCGCAGACATCAGAAAAATGCTCTCCATTGGCGCCTCAGGTGTGCAGATGGGCACCCGCTTTGTTGCCACGGATGAATGCGACGCAGACATCAAGTTCAAAGAAGCATACGTCAACGCCACCGAAGACGATATTGAGATCATTAAAAGCCCCGTCGGCCTCCCCGGCCGTGCCATTCGGAGTGAAATGATTACGGCATGCAAAAATGGCGAACGTAAGCCATTCAAATGCGTCTTCCACTGCGTAAAGACCTGCGACCCGGAAAAAAGTCCGTACTGCATTGCCAGAGCACTGGCGAACGCAAAACGCGGAAAGCTCAAGCATGGGTTCGCCTTTGCAGGGGCCAATGTTCCGCGCATCGACAAAATCATTCCCGTAAGGGAGCTTGTCCAAACTCTTAAAGAAGAGTTTGCGCAGTCTGCCCCAGCTTTGCAGCCTGCATAGACAGCATTCTCTTTTACGCTAAAAAAAACGTGGCTGTTCGGTTGCCTATCCGAGCAGCCACGTTTATGTTTGCACCTCAAAGGAGGAACACACGAATGCTGCTCGAAGGGAAAAAAGTTCTCATTTTTGGCGTGGCAAACCAGAAAAGTATTGCTTACGCAGTTGCTAAGGAATGTAAAAAACACGGCGCACAGATCGCTCTGAGCTACGTCAACGACGCAATCAAAAAACGCGTTGAACCCATTTGCGAAGAGCTTGACGGCGACTTCACGTTCAAGGCTGACCTTTCTGACGATGCCGAAGTCAAAAAAGCCGCTGATGAAGTTCGCGAAAAATGGGGTTCCGTGGATGTCATCATCCATTCGGTTGCCTTTGCTGATCGCGAGGATCTCAAGGGACGCTTTGTTGAAACCTCCCGTGACGGATTCAAGCTTGCGCTCGATATTTCTGCCTATTCACTCGTTGCTGTCTGCCGCGAATTCGAAGACCTCATGTCCGAAGGCGGCGCAGTTGTTACCATGACCTATCACGGCTCCCAGAAGGTCATCACCAACTACAACGTTATGGGTGTTGCCAAGGCAGCCCTCGAAGCCAGCGTCCGCTACCTTGCTGCCGACCTTGGCAAAAAAGGTATTCGCGTCAACGCCATCAGCGCTGGCCCGCTCAAAACTCTTGCATCTTCTGGCATTCACGGCTTCAAGCACATCCTGTCTCACATTGAAGAAAACGCCCCTCTGGGCCGGAATGTGACGCAGGAAGATGTTGGCCGCACTGCCATTTATCTGACCTCAGAGCTTGGCTCTGGAACAACTGGCGAAGTCGTTTACGTCGACGCCGGATACAACATTATGGGCATCTAGTCCGTTTCGAACAGATTCTTTTGTCCCGACAGGGGGAGAGCTTTTGCTCTCCCCTTTTTTGTGCCGAACATTTACAAAGCACATGGTCCACAGGTACAAACACAGAAGACACGTATCACGAACGGAGAACGTACATATGGGTATTCCCTTTAATAGCTTAAAAACTCAGCTTGCCCCGTACCACACGGAGTTTCGGCAGGCTTTTGAAGACATCCTGGATCGCGGCTGGTTCCTCATGGGTCCCGAAGTCGACGCCTTTGAAACTGAATTTGCCGCTTGGCTCAGCCTCAAGCACGCTGTCACAGTTGGCAACGGCACTGATGGCCTCATTCTCGCCCTTCGCGCCCTGAAACTCAAAAAAGGCGACGAAGTCATTCTTCCCTCACACACGGCGCTCCCCTGCTATCACGCCGTGCTCGCCGCAGGTGCGACTCCGGTTTTTGCCGAAATCGAAGAAGCCTATTACACGCTCTCGCCTGCCAGCGTCGAGCGCATGATAACTCCACGCACCAAGGCCGTCATGGCGGTACATCTCTATGGCCAGTGTTGCGATCTTGGCCCGCTTCGCGAGCTGTGCTCTTCGCACAAAATCCCCCTGCTTGAGGACTGCGCCCAGTCTCACGGAGCTGTGTACAACGGAGCAAAAGCTGGCCAGACAGGTGACATTGCCGCCTTCTCTTTCTACCCAACCAAGAACCTTGGTGCTCTTGGCGATGGCGGTGCTGTGGTCTGCAACAGTGATGATCTTGCAGAGCATCTGCGACTGCTCAAGCAGTATGGCGAAGCCCACCGCTATGAAAGTGTCACTCCCGGTCTGAACAGCCGCATGGATGAAATGCAGGCAGCATTTTTACGCATTCGCCTCCAGCACCTTGCCGATGAAACCGCAAAGCGTCAGGCAATTGCCAAAGCCTACACGGAAACACTTTCCGACTGCCCACAGGTCACCCCCCCCGCAGTTCGCAAAGGATGTGAGCACGTCTATCATCTCTATGTGATTCGCGCCGAGCGTCGCGATGAGCTTATGGCTGCCCTCAAGGAACAGGGAATTGGAACTGCTATCCATTACCCAATCCCCGGCCACAGGCAGACCCTCTTCGCCAATGGAGAAACACCCTTCTCTGCCGATGACCTAAGCATCACAGAACGCATCGCTGGAGAAATTTTAAGTCTCCCCATGTATCCAGGACTCGAAGAGTCTGAAATACATACAGTTTGTAACGCAATACGAGCTTTCTACGGGAAGTCCTCTCGATAATGTTGACGTATCGTCCATGAACGGTATTATGGAAATGAATTTTGTTTCCAAGACCTTCAGCCAAGGAGACCGTTTATGGATTATATAATTGCCATTATCATTCTTGTTGCACTGTATTTTTTGCTCAACAAGGTCATTCTCCCTAAGCTTGGAATTAAAAATTGCGGTTCTTTGCCAGGGAGTTGCAAGTGGGAAAAACAACCACCAGTCGACAAAGAGCAGGAAACTCCGCTCAAACAAGAAGAAACCGAAGAAAAAAAGCCTGAATAAGTGTGGCTCACCCCCTCCCCCTTTTCGCTACACAAAATTTATTTTCGCTTTTTTTACGGAAAACACTTGCCAAAGCTGCAGAGATTCCTTAACAACTCTCTTCACGCGGAGAGGTGTCCGAGTCTGGCTTAAGGAGCACGCCTGGAAAGCGTGTATACCCTAACGGGTATCGGAGGTTCGAATCCTCTCCTCTCCGCCACCGTGATTATACAAACGGCTTCTGTTTTTTACAGAGGCCGTTTTTTTATATGTTTGAAACTTTTTTCATTTTTTCTCTTGCCAAGACCAAAAGACTCCTATAGTAATCCTCTTCGTCGAAACGACGCGGAGAGGTGTCCGAGTCTGGCTTAAGGAGCACGCCTGGAAAGCGTGTATACCCTAACGGGTATCGGAGGTTCAAATCCTCTCCTCTCCGCCAGTATGACTACAATAAAGCGACTTCTGTTTTCAGAAGTCGCTTTTTTTGTGCCCAAAGAAGAAGAAACCGGGGCCAGCCCCGGACCCCGCGTAAGGGAATGATTCCCTTACGTATCCTCAGCGAGTTTGAATTCCATCCACGCTTCGCGTGAATGGAATTCAAACTTGTTGGGCATAACGTCGAGAGTCTCTTTCCCGTGCGTTCGCCACCATTTTCTTTTTGAACGCTCGCGTTCAGAAAGAAAGGATTGGAGCGCAAAGAAAAAGAACACACGGGACGCCCACTAGCTCAAAAAAAACACGGCTGATGGAGAGGAAAGCAAAGCTTTCATCCCATTCAGCCGTTTTTTTGAGCGATAGCGGGATTCCCAAGGGCCTCGTCCTTGGGCGGGGTCAAGGGGCAGCGCCCCTTGCAGGGCTTGGGACAGCGTCCCAATAAAATCCCACCCCCGGTTACTCAGTCATATCAGCAGTAGGCTTCGCATGGGCGCGGCAGTACTGCTGAGCGAGATCGCGAGCTCTCCGGACATACTGCAAACACCCGTCGTTGCCGTGAATGCGGCTCAAGCGCTGATAGGTTTCGTCAATGCTCTGTAAGGCTTCGGGAAGATTACCGTCATAACCGTCAACATTCATCATGAACTCGTCACAAATATCCATTTGATACATGCAGCCACCGGGGCCACGGTCCATGTCACCGCCACCAGAATAGGCATAACACAGTCCCCGAGTCGACTTGAGCGTTCTTTTCTGATGGGCACAGCCAGTGATAGCCAAAAGGCTCAGACAAACCGCCACAATCCAAAATATACGCATACGAGCTTCCTCCTGAAATTTAAACGAACGAATGTCCCAAGGCATCAGCCTGCAATCTTACCAGAGTAAGTATGCCCTGAAATTCTGATGAATTCAAACAATCACTTGACAGTTTGCGGAAAAACCGCAATAGATGTTGCCCACGAGGGAAGCCGGGTGGCAAGGTCGCCGCCAACCCCGTCAGGCCTGAGAAGGAGCAGCGGTAACGGTTGGTCTTGGGTGCTCGGTTTCCCTAGAAGGTGCCGATTCGAAAGAATCGGCACTTTTTTTATGCCCAAAATTCTTCTGCGCACCGAAAAGCACCCCCCTTTCGCCCCCGCCACACAATCACTTTTTATGGTTTCATAGCACAGAGTTTGACACTATAGGTTTTAATAAACCCTATTTACATACTAATTTAAATATCGTATGCAGTGCTATTCACTCCAACTCAAACCGGAGGCGCTATGAAAGCCCGATTCTTTGCCCTGCTTGCGACCGTGGCCTGTATCCTTGGCCTAACCCTTCCTGCTTCTGCCCACTTTGGAATGGTCATTCCGTCCACAGATTTTGCCACCATGAAGCAAAAAACAGCCACAATCACCTACTCATTCTCGCACCCATTTGCAGGTGACGGAATGGAGCTTGTGCGACCTGAAAAAGCTGGCGTCTTCGTCAACGGGAAAATGTATGACCTGACGCAAAAGCTTGAGGCCACAAAAGTGATGAAGCACGGCGCGTGGAGCATTGATTATACATTTAAGCGCCCGGGAGTATATTCATTTTTTATGCAGCCAAAGCCCTACTGGGAGCCAGCTGAGGACTGCTTTATCCAGCACTATACAAAAGTCTGCGTCCCTGCTTTTGGTGCTGATACCGGCTGGGATGAGCCTCTTGGACTGAAGACTGAAATTGTTCCTCTGCTCCGCCCCTTTGGAAACATGGCGGGGAACACATTTGTGGGTCAGGTGATTGTTGACGGCAAACCCGTGCCAAACGCCGAAGTTGAAGTCGAGCTGTATAATAAGGGCCGCTTCAGCCCAGCAACACCCTTTAGTGAAACCCAGGTCATCATAGCCGACCAAAACGGTGTTTTTCACTTCACATGCCCACAGCCCGGCTGGTGGGGATTTGCAGCACTGACGGAAGCAGATTTTACACTTCCTGCCCCAGACGGAAAAAAGAAAAGCGTGGAACTCGGTGCCGTATTCTGGACCTACATGCACGCCTGGAAAAAATAAAATCCCATAACGTCGATGCTCTACATCCCACTGCCACCCTTCCGGGTCTTGCTTTTGCGAGGCTCGGAGGGGTCCAGTCGTTCATGAGCCCTTCTGCGTCGAGCATCTTTGTGAGCCTGCTCTGGAGAATCGTCTGCAACTGCCAGCTCAAAAAGCAGCGCAGAGCTGGTATTCATCATCCCCGCTAAAAATCCTCCCATAAACGCACCACCAGCCGTCCAATACCGGACAACGGTCCAGTCCGAAAAAAGCAAGCCTGCAATAAAGCCCAAAAAACTCCCATAACAAAAGAACATCAGCACGCCGTCTGTACTCATGTCGACAAGCTTCCCCCGCCTGACCCAGCTCCAAAAAGCTGCTGCATAGGCGCCGGAGAATCCACCGACATACCCGGCAAACACAAGAAAAAACGCACCGAGCACAGCGTAGGCAAAATACTGGTCTG
Organism: Desulfobaculum bizertense DSM 18034; assembly: GCF_900167065.1. Taxonomy (NCBI): domain Bacteria; kingdom Pseudomonadati; phylum Thermodesulfobacteriota; class Desulfovibrionia; order Desulfovibrionales; family Desulfovibrionaceae; genus Desulfobaculum; species Desulfobaculum bizertense. The sequence continues at coordinate 59,433 of NZ_FUYA01000002.1, read as the reverse complement.
CACTCAAAGAAAGCGCAAAGGCATCAACACAGCCCGCGATGATTCCAGCAAAATTGGCACCCAAAAAGCTTCTGATGCGTAACTTAGATTCAATGACATGTAATCCCATCAAGAGAGTCTCCCAGCCTAACTATACGCATGAGTATACACGCTCAGCAAGCGCCTTACGCGCTGGATGGGCAAAAGGGGTGTGTACTTCGCGCAGTCTTAATGGCATACTTGAGCTAGTAAAGCACAGTGCGCCCGTAGGTTTTTCATGTTTCAAAAAATACGCCATGTGCGGCGTATGGTCCAAGCTTGCCACGGTCGCAGGGTTCTCCACACGGAACAGAACTCCGGAACAGGCCCCTTCTTCAATCCGTTTCCCTAAGCACTAGGACACAGATCATGCGAGCAAATCTTCTCGACCTCATACTCATTGGCGTAGGCATCTATGTTGTGCTTCGCTATTTTGCAGGCAAAAACACGCAGGACAAAGAAGACCAGCAGCAGGGTGATGGCAAGCATCGTGCTCTGGACGCATACAAGCGGGCAGAACGCTCGTGGGATGCCCTGCGAAACGACAAAGCTCATGGTCCGGACTCGTCCATGCAGCAAGCAAACTCTCGCCCTCGCCCTGAGGATCTTCGGCCAGATGTGCACGCGCACCAGTCAGAAGACAATGACAGAGAGTTCATTGCTGGAGCCAAGCTTGCTTATGCCCGTATACGTGAAGCATGGGATGCACGCGACTTAGATGACCTGCGTCAGTTTACGACCGAAAAGGCGTACGAGCAGTTTACGGAGCGCTCAATCAATGAACCCCGTTCCGCAAAGACTGAGCTTTTGCTTGTGAATGCAAACCTGATGGACAAAAGCCGCGAAGGACTTATTGAACAGGCGACAGTCCATTTTGATGTGCTCCTGCGCGTGGGCAGCAGCACACAGTCCACAAAAATACAGGAAGTCTGGATTTTTGAGCAGGATACCGGGGATCAGAATTCACACTGGAAACTTGCGTCAACGCGCAAGGCAGGAGCAGAGAACTTCACGCAGTAACCCCCTTTCCAGACGGCCGCAAGTCCCTGTGAGGCCGTATGATTCACCGAATTGGCTGGGCATGTGTGACGTACCAGCGTGGTTTAAGTACCAACACCACCTTTCGTCTGCAAAGCCTCAGCCCAGAAAAGCAAATAGAGACCGCCCTTCGCAATGTTGATGCTCTGGAGAAAATTTCGGAGCTGATGCTTGAGGGCGGTTTTCGTCTTTTTCGGATAGGTCAGTCTCTGGTTCCCTTTGCCTCACACCCCGCCGTTCGGGACAATCCAGCTTTTGACTGGCGTGCGGTACTCCGGGAACCTCTCGCTGCCATAGGCGAAAAGTTTGTCCCCAAAGGCTTTCGCTACTCCATGCACCCGGCCCAGTTTGCAGTGCTGAACTCCCCTCGTCCAGAAGTGGTAAAAAATACCATTGCCGAACTTTCCTACTCCTGTGAAATTCTGGAAATGATGGGCCTAGATACGTCTCACAAGCTTGTTGTTCATGGCGGCGCAGCCTACGGCGACCATGACAAGGCCCTTGCTCAGACAGCGCAGGTTTTTCACACCCTTCCGGACTGCCTAAAAGACCGCATCATCTTTGAAAATGATGAACACGTCTTCACCCTTGAGCAAATACTTGCCCTGTGTGAGGAGACCGGAGCACCGCCTGTTTTCGATATTTTCCACCACAATCTTTTTCCAGGGAATGCCAGCTCTCCAGATGCTCTGACCCGGCTTCTGCAACGCGTCCACGCCCTGTGGCGTGTCGACAGCAGGCACGGCCGCCCCAAAGTCCACCTCTCCTCACAGATGCCTGATGCACGGATTGGTAAACACTCCATCATGATTGATCCTCCTGATACGGCCCAGCTCTGCGAGGCACTGCCTTTTGACGCAGACCTTATGGTCGAAGCCAAGGGCAAACAGGACGCCGCTTTTGAGGTGCAGCAACAGCTTCTCAACGCAGGCTGCCACATTCCCCCAGATGCATAAAAAAAGGCCCGGAATATCCGGGCCTCACGTTTTTCTGTTTGCGGCAAGCGCTACGCAACAAATCGGGCATACAGCCGCATATACGACTCAGCCATAGCGACATCCGTAAAGAGCTTGAGCCGCTCATCACCCTGCGCAACAAGATTCGGAAGCCAGTCGCCTTCACGCTGGGCATCCTGCATCAGGTCGGCAAGCAAAAGCGCCAGAGCCTCCGTATCCTGAGACCGAAAACTTTCGCCACTCTTGCCGGGTTCGACAAGCTCAAGGTTCGACGGCAGGTCAGAACAGACCACAGGCACACCTGCGGCCCAGCCTTCCTTAATGACGCCGCTTGATCCTTCGCCATCCACACTGGGGACGACCAAAAGGTCAAAGTCCGGCAAAACGCTGGAACTTTCCCTGTACCCGAGAAAACGCACGGAAGCCTCAAGCCCAAGCTTTTTGGCCTGCATTTCCAAATCTTTTCGCAGGCGGCCATCGCCCACAATACTTGCATGCCAGTCTGGCACATCACGCATTGCGTTCATCAGCCCAAGGGCATTCAAAAAGACGCCATGTCCTTTCTGCGGGGTCAGGGCGCCAACCATACCAACATGCAGCGAGTTCTTTGACTCAATGACATGCCGAGGATAGCGACGCGGATCAATACCGCTGTGAATCACCGACACATGCTCAGGCTCAAGGCCACTTTCGCGCATGGTTTCGGCAATTTCTGCGCTGACACAGACAACAGCGTCAGCCAGATCGTATTTTTTATGGCTCCATCCCCTGCCCGGCCGGTACGAGACACGGCGGGAATGAATGAGCGCAAAATCTTCTCTGCTCAGAACCTTGAGCGCGGCTCCAAGGGATGCACTCCGAGCGCAGTGCGTCTGCACAAAGCGAATATGGTCCGAGGCAATGCGGCGCAACAGCTTGTATATGCTGCCGGGGTGCCACTCAAAGCGTGAGGGCAGAGAAATCACCTCCACTTCGGCTTCGCGGGCGGCGTCTGCCAGAGGGCTTCCCTCTGGGGTCGCAATAATGGGGCGATACTTTCCAGAATGCGCAAGGTGACGGCACAGGTACAAGACCTGCCGCTGGCCGCCTCGCCATTCCCGCCCAAGGTCAAGCTGGAGGATGGTTTCAGGTTTAGGCATGAAAAATTTGTCCTTTAGAGAAAGCATGAGCGCCGGGGTGAACCTCACCCCGGCGCCTCAAAACGCCCATACTGGGCACGAGTCAGCGGGGCTAAAACGCCTCGCCGTTTTTCGCAATATCATCCTGCAGGAGCTTTCGCAGCTTGCGGGCAACCGCACCCGGACGCACGTCCTGAATGGGTTTGCCGTTGTAGCGAACAATGCTCAGGCATTCCGCGGTGGTGCCGAACACCAGAATCTCGCGTGCTCCATACAGCTCATTTTCCTGAATCTTACGGAACTCGACGGGAATTTCGCCATCCAAAAGATCCAGAGCGCGGAACAGGGTTGTTCCGGCAAGTGCACGGTCAAACTCAGGGACAATGATAGTGCCGCTCTGGTCAACAATGCACATGTTTTCCGTTGCGCCTTCGGCAAGGAAATCATGTTCGTCAAAACAAATCGGATAGTCATAGCCTTTGTCAGTTGCTTCCTGCTTCATGAGGGCATTCGGCAGGTAGTCGACTGACTTAATGGTGGCAATCCAGCTCTGCTTGGCCGGGTAAGAGGTACGGAAAGCAGTAACGCCTTTCTCGTACCACTCCTCTGGCTTGTCATGCAGGGCATAGGCAACCACATACAGGCTTGGCAGGGGGCATTCATCCATAGCGATACCAAAGCCACCGGGACCACGTCCCAGCAAGACACGAATCAGCCCGTCATCCTTCCCAGTTGCCTTTGCGACGTCAAAAAGCACTTCGCGCAGACGCTCCCACGTACAGGGAGGCTGGAGGTGGATGGTTTCAGCCGAGCGTTTCATACGCTTGAGATGCTGCTCCACAAGATACATCCGACGCCCCGTGAATTTCAGCGTTTCAAAAACGCCATCACCACGGTGAACCAGATGGTCATCCCACGGCATAAGCATCAGCTTTGGGTCCTTGCAGATGGCACCAAGGCGGTGCTCATAAAATGCAAGCACGTCATCCGAACCCGGGCGACGCACCGAAAGCATCTTTTTCAGGTACTCTTCGGAATCCAGAACAGGAATCATTTCCCCTCCTCGAGCTTCCGACCTAGGGCACGCGGACCAAATCCCGCTTCACCAGCTCTTCGGCAATCTGCACAGCATTCAGTGCAGCGCCCTTGCGCAGGTTGTCAGCGCAAATCCACATGTTCAGGCCGTTTTCAACAGTATTGTCTTCGCGGATACGACCGACAAAGGTATCATCTTCATCCACAGCCTCAATAGGCATAGGATAAATTTTCTCAGCAGGATTATCCAGCACGCGCACGCCCGGAGCCTGAGAAAGCAGGGCGCGGCATTCAGCAGCAGTCATTTTCTTTTCGGTCTCAATGTTCACAGACTCACTGTGGCCAATGTATACCGGAACACGAACAGCTGTCGGAGAAACGCCAAAGCTGTCGTCACCAAAAATTTTGTGGGTCTCGTGGACCATCTTCATCTCTTCCTTGGTGTAGTCATTCTCAAGGAAGACGTCGATCTGCGGCAGGCAGTTGAAAGCAATGCGGTACGGCATGACTTTCGGCTCGATGGACTCCAGATCAAAGTTGAACATCTGACGCACCTGAGTGGTCATTTCGTCCATAGCTTTCTGTCCGCCACCAGCAACAGCCTGATAGGTCGATACAACGATACGCGTGATCTTTGCAGCGTCATGGATAGGCTTGAGCGGCACCACCATCTGAATGGTGGAGCAGTTCGGGTTGGCAATAATGCCCTTGTGCCAGTCCAGATCGTCTGGGTTAACTTCAGGAACAACCAGCGGGCACTGGTCATCCATGCGCCAGGTGCTGGAGTTGTCAACAACAACACAGCCGCTACGGGCTGCCAGAGGTGCATACTCTTCGGAAACAGCACCACCAGCAGAGAACAGAGCCAGATCGATACCCTCAAAAGAGTCTTCGGTCAGCTCCTGAACGATCACTTTTTCACCATTAAATTCCACTTCACTTCCAGCAGAACGGCTGGAGGCCAGAGGAACGATCTTGCTGACAGGGAACTTGCGAGCCTCGAGAGTCTTGAGCATCTCACGACCAACGGCTCCGGTTGCACCTACCACTGCGACTACAAAAGAATCCTTACCCATGCGAATAACTCCTTTTCCCGACGGTTGCGACACGACGGGTTGAGCTTTTTTTAGTCGACTTCGGCACTGCTGCCGAGTGACCCTACAATATCCAGAACCGCCTCTGCCCTGTTCAGGGTATAGAGATGGACACCGGGAGCACCTTTTTCCAGAAGTTCACGGACCTGCTTTCTAGCCCATGCCATACCCACTTCATAGGCGGCCTTCTGACCTCCACGCGCGTCCGCGGCTTCGAGGTCGAGCAGGAACTTTCCGGGGATACTCGCTCCGCAAAATTGCAGAATGCGCTTCACCGACTGCAAACTCATAATGGGCAGCACGCCGGGAATGATGGGCTTTGTCACGCCCATCGAACGCATGATGTCGACGAAATTCCAATACAACCGATTGTCGAAGAACATCTGGGTCATGACAAAGTCACCGCCCATAGCAAGCTTGTTCTTCAAATATCCATAATCTTCACGAAAGGTCGTGCACTCGGGGTGTCCGTCCGGGTATCCGGCAACAGCAACACCCATTTCCGGGTGCCGCTCGCGGATAAACCGCACCAAATCCGAGGCATGACAAAAATGTTCGCTGTCCGGGACAAAACGCTCCTGACCTTGCGGCGGATCGCCACGAAGAGCCAGAACATTGCTCACCTCAGCCTCTTCGAGCTGATTCAAAAAGCGCTGAATCCGCTCCGGGCTGGCGCCAACGCAGGTCAGGTGGGCCATAGGCTCCAGCTCGTGATCCTGCTTGAGGCGGCGGACAATTTCCAGTGTTTTATCCTGTGTGCTGCCACCAGCTCCATAGGTCACAGACACAAACAGCGGATTCACGGCGCGCAGTTTCTCAACCGTCTCAAAAAATCCCGGAAGGGACTCCTCTTTCTTGGGCGGGAAAAACTCCAGCGAAATGAACGGCTTTTTCTGGGGAATGAGATCTTTTATGCGCACATCCTGCTCCCTTATGCCACTGTCTGCTCCTGCAAGGCATGAACAATGTCCACATCTGCGGCAAGAAATGGCACAGTCACTGGTTCTTTTGGCTCAATCCACATCCACTCATGCCCTTCATGCGCCACGAGCGGCCCGCGAAATTCATCAACATGAAAAAAGCGAAGCCGAACGCGAAAATTATCATAGGCATGAACTTTTTCTGTCCAGAAACGAAAGCTCAGCGGGGTCAGGTTCAGTTCTTCCTGAAGCTCACGCGAAAGCGCCTCTTCAGGGCTTTCCCCCGCTTCAATTTTTCCTCCGGGGAATTCCCAAAAACCTGCCTGCGGCTTTCCTTCGGGACGTTTAATTGCCAAAAAGCGTCCATTTTTCCACAGGATGGCAGCGACAACATCAAGTTGTCCAGACATAGGAACTCCTTACACACTGAATTCGTTACTAAACATAACAGCGTAGGACGGAAGTTTCTGAAAATCAAGCGCCACCAAGCTCCTCGCGACGGGCTTCCAGCTCCTGAATTTCAGCTTCCAGTTCCTCCAGCTCCACCATCTTTTTCTCAGACAGGTCCTGAAGCTCCTTAAAGCGCTTCATCAGGTCCGTGGAACGAGGAACATCAGCGTACACAGAGGGGTCAGCAAGTTCCTGCTCAACATCCCCCTGCTCTTCCAGCACAGCTTCAAATTCTTCCTCAAGCTTGGTGTAGGCGGCTTTCTTGGGTTTCAGTTCCCGATAAATCACATTCCGAGCTTCGGCCTGCCTGCGCTTAAGTTCTTTCTGCTCAGCCCGGCTCAGGCTTGCCCGCGCGGACTTCTTCTCATCGTCAGCCTCAGAATCACCATTCTGCCCAAGCTGCGCCTCGTCTTTTCTGGCCCGGTCATAGCCCTGATAGCCATCAAGGAAGACCTGAACCCGATCCGGACGCAACCACCAGACCTGCTCTGCAACCTCAGAAAGCAAATGACGGTCATGTGCAACCATCAAAATTGTGCCTGTATAGTCCTGCAAGGCCTGAATCAGTGCCTCACGGCTTTCAAGGTCCAAATGGTTGGTGGGTTCGTCAAGAATAAGGAAGTTGGCGCGCTTCAAAAACAGCGTTGCCAAAATCAGACGATTTTTTTCACCACCAGACAGTTCGGAAACGCGACGCTCCCAGAACTCCTCACCCAGCATAAACAAACCAAGAACGCTTCGAAGCTCTTCCTCGGAAGTTCTGGGGTCAGAAAGCCGATGGATTTCAAAAATCACCGATTTGTCGAGCTGCAGGGTATCGGCCTGATGCTGGCTGTAATAGCCAATCACCATGTTTGTTCCGATTTCAATGCGCCCAGTATCAGGCTGGAGCTGCCCCATGATGCACTTGAGCAAAGAAGATTTGCCGCAGCCATTCGGACCAGCAAGCGCGATCTTCTGCCCGTCATACACATTAAAAGAAATATCGTTCCACAGGCGCGGGCCATTCCCATAGGAAAGCGACAGATTCAGAACAGCAAGCGGAGTCTTGTTCCCGCGGGCAGGCTCTGGCCAGCGGAATGACAGCTCACGCTGCTTCTTGATGAGGGGATTTTTCACTCCCTCAAGCTCTTTCTCCATCTTGGCGACCTGCTTCTTGAGGCTATTCGCCTGCCGAGCCTTTGTTGCCTTGTACTGAAAGCGGCGCACAAAATCCATTTTGCGCCCAATCTCACCCGCAATGCGGCGCTCTTCGCGCTTGCGCTGCTCTTCGGTCTCTGCGTACCAGCTCAGAAACTGCGAGAAGGTACCGGGCCGCAGGACAGCCCTGTTGCCACCGAGGAACAAAACATGCGTTGCCACGCGGTCCAAGAAAACCCTGTCATGCGCAACAAAGACGATAACGCCAGCAAAAGAGCGAAGATAATCTTCAAGCCACTCAACAGCTTCGAGATCCAGATGGTTGGTCGGTTCGTCAAGCAGCAGGACGTCAGCACCTGCAACAAGAATACGGGCAAGCTTTGCACGCTCACGCCAACCACCGGACAGGGCTTCCAGCGTCGAGTTCCATTTCTCTTCAGAAAACCCAAGTCCAGACAGCACAGCCTTGGCCTTGTGCTCAGGATTGTAGCCATAGGTATGTTCCAGCGCGGCCTGTTCCAGACTCAGCGCATTCAGTGCGTTCTGGTCTCCGGCCTCTGTTGCCCGGTCCCATTTGTCCCAGAACTCCTGCCATGACGGCAGAACATCCAGAACAAAGTTCAGGACCGTCCGCTTCAGGTCCTGCGGGGCAAGCTCCTGCATGGAATACCCAAGGCGTACGTCCTTGGCCATGTTCACCTTGCCTGTGTCAGCACCTTCGATGCCTGCAAGGATTTTGATAAACGTCGATTTGCCGCAGCCATTCGGGCCAGAAACAGCAAGACGCATTCCGGGGGTAATCTCAAGGGAAAAGGCTTCAAAAAGATCCCGGCCCCCAAAGGACTTGGAAAGACTCTGAATAGAAACTCTCGACATAAAAATATCTGCTTATATCTCCCCAATACGCAAAGTTTTGCTGCTTTGGGGCACTGTGTGGTGTTTATTTGAATATGGCGCGGAGTGCGCCACAGCTTCGCTTCGTAACAGGGAATACGCTGCGACGAAAGTGTTTCCTGTATGGAAAACGAAAAAGCCCTGCTCCAGCGTCGCGACGCCCTGCAAAAAAGAAAAAAAAGAGGCGCGCACATGACCTGTGCGGTACACGTGAGCGCCTCGGAATTCCTCGTAGGGAAAACGCCGGTCATCCCGGCACGGAAAAACTTAGGAGAGCTTTTCCTGAGCGTCGCACATGCTTGTACGGCGCATGAGCATCAGGCTCAAAACAGGGCCTGACACAATATAGGCAAACATTCCCACAAAGCCCAGAACCTTAGGCTCGGATGCCACCATGACAAAAATCAGGGTCGCAGTCACAGCCGAAGAGAACGGATGCGCTTTGAGGAAACCGTATTCTTTGAAAGAGATGTAGCGAACCCGGCTGACCATCAGGTAGGACAGCACATACGTCAGCACCAGCACAAAGCCGGGCAGGAAACGCTGCATTTCTGCCGGAATATACGGAGCAAAAAGAACCAGTGTTGCAAAAGTACAGGCCTGAGCCGGAATAGGCAGGCCAATGAAATACTTTTTGGATGCTGTCGGGGCCGCAACGTTGAATCGGGCCAGACGCAAAGCACCACAGGCAATAATCAAGAACGAAGCCATAAGACCAAGGCGACCGTAATCATGCAGCAGCCACTGATAGGTCAAAATAGCGGGGGTGACGCCAAAGGCAACAAGGTCTGCCAAAGAGTCGTACTGCACGCCAAAATCACTGGACGTGCCTGTCAGACGAGCAACCTTTCCATCAAGACCGTCACAAAGACCACTCAGGAGAATGGCAATGCCACACATTTCAAAACGACCTTCAAACGCCCACATCATCCCCATAAATCCTGCAAACAGACTTGCTGTTGTAAACAGGTTGGGCAAGACATAAACGCCCTTACGTACGGGCTTGTGTTTTTCTGCGTGCATTTCTTCCCCTTTCCTCATTATTTTTTCCGAGCCAGAACACTCTGACCCGCAAAGACGATATCGCCTACCTGAACGTCAGAGACATAGTCTTCGGGTAAATAGACGTCAAGCCGTGAACCAAACTTGATAAGTCCGTAACGATTACCACGGACAATGCTATCGCCCTCTTCTGCCCAGCATACAATGCGGCGGGCAATGAGACCTGCAATCTGCACAACAGTCCAGTGCTGGCCGTCTTCGTCCTCAACACCCATAGCAAGGCGCTCATTGTCTTTGCTGGCCTTGTCCAAAGAAGCATTGAAGAACTTGCCGGGGATGTACAGCAGTTTCTTAACAGTTCCGGTCACCGGGATACGGTTCACGTGAACATTGAAAACATTCATAAAGACGCAGACGACCGTGCGCTCTTCGCCAGTCAGCGGATCAGCTTCGCGGGCAATCTTGCAGATTTTGCCATCAGCAGGAGAAACAGCAACGCCCTTGTCCTGCGGCACAACGCGGGCAGGATCTCGGAAAAAGTGTCCGACAAACGCGGTGACGATAAATGCCAGAAGCGCCAAAAATGGCAGCTCGCAGATAGCGAGAACCAAAGTCAACAGGACACAAAGCCCAAAGAAGGGCATACCTTCGAGACTCATTCCAATGGAGGGTTTCTGCATGTACTATCCTTGTTCTTTCCCCAGATCGGGGCACAACGCTAAAAATTCTTTTTCAAAGGACTCGCGGTCCGTATACAGGATGGTCTTCAAACCAAGTGACTGGGCACGGCGAATGTGTCCAGCAAAATCATCCACAAACAGCGCACGCTCAGGAGCAAGGTCCAGCTCTTCCAAAAGCGCAGTAAAGGCCTTGAGTTCCTTTTTCGTTGTGCCAGTCCGGTAGGAATTGTGCACGACGTCAAAGAAACGATAAAAGCCCTTGGACTCGTTCATTTCATCCAGCCAGTTGGTCTGGTCGCTCAGTATGGCGACCTTGTAACCAGCCTTGGAAAGCTGCTCCACATACGCAAACATAAAATCACGGATAATGAATCGGGAAAGAATTTCATGACGCAAAAACGCATCAGAATCGCTGATTCCAGTCCGTTCACGAAAACGCGTCCAAAACTCTTTCTCGTCAATGCGGCCGACAGCAAAGCCATCTTTCCGCACAATATCTACAGCGATGTCACCAAGTTCTTTCCCATCCTTTCCATAGCGCTCACCAAGCGCCATAAAACCATTGAAAAAGCCCTCTTCGGCAAGAACACCACCAAAATCAAATATCACGGCATCACAATTCTTGCGAGCACTTGCACTCATTGCACTCTCTCCACTTTACACTTGAGGCTAAAACATCTGCCCCATACGCGACTGCAAACGCTCAACAACTGCACGGGACGCAGTGTGTGGCACCACAGGCTCTGTCGCCTTGGGGAGCTGCAAATCGCATCCGAATGGCGTTTTGGCAGACAGGCAGTTCCAGGCATGTACCAAAAGCTGCTCAAGGCTCACGACATCAGCCGCATTATAGGCCAAAAGCGTTTCCAGCACTTCCGGGTCGCGAGTCCTCTGGTATTCGTTCCACAGAACAATGGCAAAATAGCCATTCACACCATCAAGTTCCTCGCGGTCCATTCCTATCTGCTTTTCGCACTGCTTGAGTCCACCGGTAAAACCAAGCGCTTTGAGAATATAACGCAAATCCAGATGCGCCATATTCAGCTTGATCTGAAAGTACCGCTCAATAAACGGGGCATCGAACGTTTTGCCGTTGTACGTCACAAGCAAAGAAAAGTCCCGAATATCATCCTGAAAATCTTCCAGATTCTGACCATATACGTAGGTTTTTACCTCTCCATGCCCATACAGGGCAATAGACGTAATGTGGTCTTCTCCGATGCCAAGGCCAGTGGTTTCAATATCCACATACGCCGCATCATCCCGAAATGCCCGAAAAAGCCGCCAGTGCTGTGCGCTCGGCAAAAGGCGCTGAAAATACAACGCATCGCCAGCATTCAGCCGTTCACGAGCCTCCTCCACATACTGCCGTACCCATGTGGTTTTGGTCTTCAGCAGGCGCTCTGCTTCTGGCGCAAAGACATCATCCCAAGAGCTGAGTCCAGCGTTCCAGTATTTTTCTTCCGTGCCAACGCCAACGCGCGGAATAAGGCAAAAAGAATGTTCAAGCATTCGGATATGGTCCTTTTTGAAAACAGTGTTTGTTCGAAGCTTGTACGCAGAGCACAGAGAAAACTCAAGACCTGCCCCTCCGGGCAGGGTTCCGATCTTTAGCGCATGTGCAGGAGGATTTACGGGAAATACGGGGGTCGAGGACGCATCGCGCCAAGGACTTCACTGTAGGTCAGTTCCGAAAGTCGAAACTCTGGAGCACGTCTATCAATATGCGAATAATACCGCAGCAGGCACAGATAGCGCCGCATCTGCTCAGTCACAAGGAACTGCCGACGCACCAGTTCTTTTCCTTTTCTGGCAGTGGCAACGCAACGCTCCTGCCCTGTCAGCAACTCGTGCATGGCCTCAGCAATAGCTGAAATATCCAGAGGGTCGACAGCACGCCCAGTCTCGCCATCCAAAATCTGGGCAGCAATACCACCAACCCGAGATCCAACAACAGGCGTGCCCTGCCACAGGGCTTCACTCACGACCAGCCCAAAGCCTTCTCGGGTCGAAACATGCAAAAAGCCCGCGGCCACCCGCAGCAGGCTCCCAACCACAGCGTCGTTGTCCGGAACATTCACGAAAAAGAAAATGTCTGGGTCGCCATCAGCCAGCTTTTGCAAGTCTTCCAAGACCTCCAGCCCCTCCGGGTCATCGCTGGCCGTGTTGCCAAGAAAAACAAGCTGTGGGCGCGGGTCATACCGATGCTCTTTTTTCAGCTGAGCAAAAGCCCGGACCAGCGTGGCCTGATTCTTGTGAATATCATACCGCGACACTGCAGCAAGAATGGGACGCTCCATGTCAATGCCTTCCTGCTCAAACAGCGCATCCAGTGTGTCCTGCGATTCTTCAAGCGTTCGCTCCCGGTTCTTCTCACAAAGCGGATCTATTGCGGGCTGAATCTGGTACACAGGGATTTGCAACCCAGTCCCCACAAATTCCGGCATCGTAAAAATCGCCCCGGCACAGTGATTGATATATGGGAGCAAAAAACGCCAGACAATCTCCTGTGGGCCTGAGGTATCAATATGGCAGCGCCACAGCATATTGCCATAGATCACCCCATTCATCACGAGCGCAGCAGGCTGCGGGTCATGGATAACAACGAGATCAGAAGTAATGAAGGTTCGGCGGGCATTCTCATCTATGGTCCCGAGGTATGCCCCAAAAATTTCTTCCAGCGACAACGGCAGGTTTTTGCCCTGCAACATATTATGAAATTTCTTTGTGACCCGAAAAAAAGGCTCATCCCCCTGAAGCACATGCCAGTGGGAATCTATTCCCAAGCCTCTCGCCAGCGGCACAAGCCCCCGAAGCATTTCTGCCACTCCCCCGCCATCCGCTGTCGAATTCACATTCGCCCAGCTTTTTTCCTGCAAGGGGCGACTCAGGCGTCGCAACTCTTCAATCACACTGCGACCAACGACAGGTTCATACTCCTGTGGCCAGCGGACGCTCTCAGGGTCCACGCTTTCCAAATGAAGCTGACGAGATTCCGACATGACGCTCTCCCAGGCCTCCTAGCCTCCGAACTGGTCTCGAACCTTACGCAAAAATTCTGCCACATGCTCTGACGGTACAGGCGACTGATCGAGCTGCATATCCCGCAGGCACGCCACGAGATTCCAGCTTGGCGTCAGCATTTCCTCAAAAGAGAATTCAAGCTCCCGAACAAGAGTTTCTTCCTGTTCCATTCGCACAGACAAACTCCATTGCCCCTCAAAGCGCCGCCACGTGGAATGCAACTCTGCCTCTCTTGCTTCGGAGCCTGCCTGAATAAGGTCCAGCAAGTGACGCAACGTGAACGACTCGCGTTTTTGCCCTGTTACCCCAAGAAATTCACCACCAGAGCTTTGGATAACAAGGGGGAGCACCAAGAACTGTTCCGGAGGCATATGCTGGCTGCCGCCTGCCGTACTCAACGTTCGCAGCAACAGCGCACGCAGGGTATGATTTTCCTGCCGCAAGCCCTGAACACGATGAGTCAGGCTCGCCTGCGCCTTTGCTTTTGCCGTTACATCCTTTTGCATACGGGCCTCAAGCTGTTCCTTTTCACGGCGCAAAGCCCTCAGAGCCTGTTGCAGATCTCCGCACTGGTCATCAAGCTGGCACTGTTCCGTGAGCAACTCACTCACCTTGCTCAGGACTTCGGTCAGCGCACGAGCCAGTTCAGGAACATTTCGGCACCAAATTCCATCCGCCCCACCACCTCGGCGCAGCAGCTTCGAGTAGCGTATCGCAAGGCGGCGTTCGATTTGTCGATGCGTTAAATTTTGTTGAGAAAGCTCACGGATTTCACGAAAAATTTCGAGAGAGGCAGGGGGATACGATCGACGCATGCCACGCCGAACATAGGGGATGAACGTACTAAAACGCTCACGGTATGCAGTTATTGTCGATGCGGGGATGTCGAGCTGACGCGATACCTCGCGCAGGCTCATACATGGCAGGTGCAGTTTCATTGCGGCCCTCCAGTGCACGTGCATGGCAAAAAAAGAAAGATACTCCCATCCCATGCATACCACGCTTTCGCCCGCAGGACACGTACTTTCGCCCGCCGGGGTGAGGCACACTCGGCTCTCACCCCACCAAAACACCGTGTTAAGAAAGTTCAAGACCACGGCGGCGTTGTGCTCGAAGCTCTTCAACGCGCAACATATGCACACGACCCCGTCTTTCCTGCTGGACATTGCTCCACACCACCCAGCAGTACACAAGGCACAAAAAGACAAGCAATGCAGGTCCTTCTGGCCATGAAACAAAGGCCATGTATGCGCCACATGCCGTCGCCAAAACAAGCTTTGGCACCCACCACCAAGCTCCACAGCATCGCATCAGCATCCTCACGATCGGATTGGTCTCCCAACCTCCATTTCGCAACACGCGAGAAGTAGTCACCACGTCTGCAATCTGCAAAGCCGCAAACACTATGAACACCGAAACAGCAAGCACAGTCTGCGTTCCAGTCATTATATACCTCCGTATAGAACTGACCCCCTATTGCACAGACCGCTTTGTCACATTCTATTGCAGTGCTCACGCCCTTTAACTCTTTCATTCTTCATACTTCTTGCATTTCTCATTTTATGCAAGTGCTTTTTAATCCATAGCAGGAGAAGGGTATATAAAGTCGCGGCAGGCGCAATATCGGTGTTTAACAGATCTAAAAAAAACTCGCGGAAATACCCGCGAGACAAGCAGCAGAGGGACTTTCCCTGGCTAACACAGGCCGAATGTGAATTATGTCACGACGATGACGAGAGTGACGCTTTTTTCTTCTAGCGTGAGGGGGGAGGCGTTTGAATCACCCGAAACGACGGGGGTTTTCGGGCATAAAAAAAGCGCTGCAAGCAAAAACTTACAGCGCTGTATATGCGTGGTGGGTCATCAGGGACTCGAACCCCGAACCAATGGATTAAGAGTCCACTGCTCTACCAATTGAGCCAATGACCCACAATTCGGACGGCATGCCGTCGGAGTGAGAGAGAAACTACTCAGCCACGTGGACCTTGTCAATAATTTTTCTCTTTTTTCTCCAACTAGAATTCAGCATGGCTCACAGGCGAATCTTAACGAATTTCCCCCGGAAAAGCATCCCGCAGGAGCTTCGGCTCCCAGAAAAGTGAGTAGTTGCGGCGCGATCTTCGCTCAAGGTATCCGTGCTCCTCCGCCCACTCCTCAAGGACAGAAAAATCCCGGACATGGCCACGCCCCTCTTTCAGCGTATAGCGAATTTCATTCGAAATATAGTTCAGCACGCCCGTATAGCTTTGGCCCCGAATTGAAGAAATCAGTCGGCTCGCCTGATAAGGACGTCGAGGAATATACTGATTCCCCTTTTCAATCGCCCGCAGCAATCTCTTTATCTTGACCGCCTGCTCCCGCGCCGTCTGTCGCGTACTCACCAGCCATGCCGTTTTCACATCAATCCCGTTTTCACAGAATATTATCACTGGTTGCCCACGCATCAGGCGAAGCGCCGTCTCTGTCGGAACCCCATGTTGCGCCATTGCATCAATTTCACCCGTTGCCAGCGCACACGGCATTTCCTTTTTCTTCATTTCCACAATGCGCAGCTTTTGAGGATTCAGCCCATGCGCCTCAAGAAAAGCATCAAGGTAATAGTGGCCGCTTGAGCCATACACAACACCAATCTTCTTCCCCAAAAGATCCCTCATGGAGTTGATCCCTGACTTTTGACGGCACAAAATCTTTGTCTGATTTTCCGTCGTCGACAGCATCGCAAGGATACAGACGCGTTGAGGATCAGGATCTGCCAGCACGAATCCCGTACGGTTCACAGCTACAAGGTCTGCCTCCCCCCGAAGCATCCCTTTTAGCCCCTCAAAGCTATTACTATATGGACGGATTGCCACATCAACCCGCTCCTCAGCACAAAAACCACGCGCTATCGCTACGGATATGGCTCCTGCCATCTCGCCCGAACCCGTCGCCACAACCAGCCGACGGGCCTCCGCAACGTCTGCCAGCACAAGCATTGCCAGCATTAAAACTACACTCTTCAACACATTCATAGACTCTTGCCCTACACTCGTTCGTCTGTTTCCCCTCGCTATATCACATATAAAATTATCCAGCACATCACGCAAGTGGTCGTAATTGCGAAACTTCTCTCCCAATCTTTGGGCATAAAAAAAGCGCTGCAAGCAATGCTTACAGCGCTGAATATGCGTGGTGGGTCATCAGGGACTCGAACCCCGAACCAATGGATTAAGAGTCCACTGCTCTACCAATTGAGCCAATGACCCACG